>CAMCYJ010000024.1 GCA_945883815.1 Akkermansia muciniphila
ATCAAACCACCTCATAGAGGGACAAGCCCCCAATCCACGAAGCGGCAGCGGGATCGGTCCGGAGCGAGCATAGGAACGTCGACATTCTGATCCCCTTCGCGCGACAGCGCGAAAGCTTAGCCGGCCCCAACGTTCCCTGCGAGCGCAGGACCGATCCCGCGGAGCCCCCCCTCGCGACCGACGTGCCTCACGAGTCCCCTAGCACTTGGACCCACCCCGCGGAGCCCCCTTCGCGACCGACGTGCTTTACCAGTCCCCTGGCACTTGGGCCCATCCCACAGAGCCTTTCTTGCGATCCCCACGCCTGATCTTTTCTCGAACTCGCCCGTTCCCAGTCCCGTGCAGACTCGACACCGGCGGCCGTCTCCGGTTTGCTCCCTCTGTTTTGCGTCCATCGATGAAACCTGAACTCCTGCAACGCGCCAAATCCCTCGGCTTCTCCGACCGCCAGATTGCCTATCTCACCGGGAGAACCGAAGACGACGTGCGGGCCGAGCGCAAGAAACAGGGATTGGTGCCCAGCTACCGGTTGGTCGATACCTGCGCTGCCGAGTTCGAGGCCTACACGCCCTATTACTACTCGACCTATGACCGTGGCGATGACGAGGTCACGCCCTCGGCCAAGAAGAAGATCATGATCCTGGGTGGTGGCCCCAACCGCATCGGTCAGGGCATTGAGTTCGACTACTGCTGCGTACACGCCGCCTTCGCCCTCAAGGAAGACGGCTTCGAGACCCTGATGGTCAACTCCAACCCCGAGACCGTCTCCACCGACTACGACACCAGCGACAAACTGTTCTTCGAACCCCTGACCCTTGAGGACGTCCTGCATATCTATGAGCGGGAAGGGTGTTCCGGGGCCATTGCGCAATTCGGTGGTCAGACCCCGCTGAACCTCGCCCTGGGTCTCAAGAGAAACGGCGTCAACATCATCGGCACGTCTCCCGAGAGCATCGAGATCGCCGAGGACCGCAAGCTCTTCGCGGCCATGCTGAACAAGCTGGAGATCCCGCAGCCCCCCAACGGATTGGCCACCAACGCCGAGGAAGCCCTGCAGGCCAGTCATCGCCTGGGGTATCCGGTGCTGGTACGCCCCAGCTTCGTCCTCGGTGGCCGCGCCATGCAAATTGTCTACTCCGACGCCGAGTTGACCCATTACATGAAGTTCGCCGTGGAAGCATCCCCCGAGCGCCCCGTGTTGGTGGACAAGTTCCTGGAGGACGCCACCGAGGTCGATGTCGACTGCATCGCCGACGTGGGCAACTTCTCCGATTCCAAGGAGGGCACCATCGTCATCGGCGGTATCCTCGAGCACATCGAGTTCGCCGGTGTCCACTCCGGTGATGCCGCCATGGTGCTGCCGCCCCACACCCTGTCCTCCAAGGTCCTGGAGACCATTCGCGAGTACACCCATGCCATGGCGCGTGAGTTAAGGGTTAGCGGCCTCATGAACGTCCAGTATGCCGTGAAGGACGAAGTGGTTTACGTGCTGGAGGTCAATCCCCGGGCCTCCCGCACTGTGCCTTTCGTCAGCAAAGCCATCGGACGCCCGCTGGCCAAGCTGGCGGCGAAGGTCATGGCGGGCAAAACCCTCCAAGAAGTGGGCTTCACCGCCGAAGAATGGCCGAAATACTGGGCCGTCAAGGAATCGGTCTTCCCCTTCAACAAGTTCCTGGGGCAGGACATCTTGTTGTCCCCCGAAATGCGTTCCACTGGCGAAGTCATGGGCCTGGACAGCGATCTGGGCGTCGCCTACGCCAAGGCCCAGATGGCCGCCAATTCCCCGTTGCCGCTGAGCGGGAAGGTATTCATCTCGATCGCCGACGCCCACAAGAAGGACTTGGTGGAGGTGGCTCAAAGCTACCTGGCCTTGGGCTTTGAACTGGTGGCTACCGATGGCACCGCTGCACGACTTGAAGCGGCGGGACTCAAGGTGGATCGAACCCTCAAAGTCCTCCAGGGACGCCCCAACATCGTGGACCTCCTGAAGAACAAAGAGATCCAGCTCGTGATCAACACCCCCAGTGGGGCCGCTCCCCGTGAAGATGAGGTTCGCATCCGGACCACCGCCGTCATCACGGGCACCCCAATCATGACCACCATCAGTGGAGCCAAGGCGGCTGCATTGGGCATCGCAGCCCTCCAACGCCAGGGTTACTCAGTCAAAACGATCCAAGAGTACCACTGACCTCCGCCTCCGGCTCGGATCCGGGACTCTGGGCAGACTTGTCCGGAGGTCCCGATCGAGGGGGCTTCGCGATTTCCATGCCTCCGGATCAACCCACCGATTACCCCCCGCTGGCACCGGTTCTCAGCGTGGCCGATGCCCAAAAGGCCCTGCGGTGCTACTCGACGGCCTTCGGGGCGGAAGAACTCTATCACTTGGTCGATCCTGCCACGGGTCGATGGGCTCATTTGGAAATCCGATTGCCCGACGGGCCGCTGCTCCTGCTGGAAGAAGAATCCCCCGACCAGCCCTCCGTGTCCGGGATGTCATCGCTGCGACCGAGGGTTCGCCTTTGTCTCTTCGTCTCGGATGCGGATGCCCTCACTGCACGGTGTGTCAGTGCCGGAATGGCGGTGCTGCAGCCTCTCAAAACCCACTTCCACGGGCACCGGTGTGCCTTACTTCGGGATCCAGACGGCCACGAATGGATGATCTCGCAACCGGTGGAACGGTTGAAGCCCTCCGAGATGCAGGCCCGCTGGGATCGGCGTTGAGCGGAGAGAAGTCTCTTGGTGCCCGTTCAGCAGCCAAAAATCTGGAGTGAACGTGGACAGTGTCCGGCTGCTTCCGACATGGAGTCTCAGATTCGGTGAAGCCTCTGGATATGGGGTTCCAACCTCTGGATTGTTCATCCGTGCGACTGCGGATGGCCGACACCAGAAATTCACGCATCCCAATTTGAATCCACGCTGAGGGTTGGCTAGTTTGTGGTCAGGGAAGGTGGGTAGGAAAGAGAGGCTTGACCGATCTGATCGGAAAGCATTATCCAACCAGCCGTTCTCCCCGTGGTTCGTCCTCATCCCCCCAGAGGGATTGTCAAACCGCTTCGACTTTCATCCCCGTGTGGGGATGGGCCGGCGGGCTTTGGCGGTGTAATCCGTGTGTCACCCCAAAGCCCGCTGTTGCTTTTTCTGGGTTCTTCTTCCCTCGCGCTGCGCTAGGGCGTGTCTTTTCATCCGGCAGTCTTGATGGGTTCTCCCGAGATCGTTGACCCCCCAAAGAGCGTACCTTCCAGCAACATTCAACGGGAGGCTGCATTTGCTGGACATCCAAGAAGTCGTTGGCTGCGGACGGGGGGCCGATGGCCACAATCGGCCAGGCGGGCGCTCTTGGGCCATGCGGTGAACCCAAGGCCCATGAGCAGGTTCTTTTTCTGGGGATTGTGCTCAAGCGACGCCGTTGGGTTTCCGATCAAGGCCGGTGTTGGGTGTAGACCGATTGGGACGAATCAATTAAGCAAACCCGTGGACATCAAGCGGCCTAGATGCCATTCTTTGAGGCCGTAGATGGTGTAATTTTAATCTTATTATGGCCCTGATCTGGAAGTCCGTTGCTAAAACCAATCAATAGCCAGGTTCAAACTAGCAGTCCCAACCAGCGATTGCCCCAGTGCCGAAATGAGTCACCCCAACACCACGAACGTTGATTTGCGAGTTTTCCGCGCTTCCCGAGAAGCCTCACCCATTCAATTGAACGGGAAATCGAACCCGTTGACTGAGACCGCGGGATTGAGCCCTCGTTAATTCTATGAGCTCCGAAGCAGAAATCCTTTTGCAGTACGAGGAGATCAAGAACCGGCTGGAATCCTTGAAGGAGGACTACAATGCTGTTTTTGGTCTCGCCAACACGTCCGAGGAGTTTGCCACGCTGAAGGTCATCAAGGATCAGATCTTGGCTGAAGAACGTGCTTTGAAGGGCATTCAGGCCAAGTTGCCGGCCCGTGAGTCGTTCGGCGCCAAGTACCAGGTGGAGATCCTAGGGCCTCATGAGATCCTCGTTGTTATTCCTCCCAACGTGCCGCGCATCAGTGTCCTTCAGGAAGCACAAGATATCTTCGCCAAACTGGACAAGCAGAACTACGTGTTCCCGAACCGGTATAAGGTGTGGCTGGGCATGCCTTCCTTCACCGAAGGAAGGCCGACAGAAACACGGTTGGCTATCGACGGTTGCGTTGAAGAAAGCCAGAACCGGACTTTGGCAGACCAGAAACTCTTTCTCCGACGGAAGTTTGAGGAGGGAGAGGCATTGATGCCGACGGTCGAAGATTTGGCGGTAGCCCATGCCCTGTTCTTTGTCGTCACTCGTCAAAACCTGTTCCGGGGGATGAAAATCCGGACGCTCAACGGCAGTTTGTATTACGACAACTTGGGCTTGGGGATGGACCGCTTTTCGCTCGATTGGAACCGATTTGTCGACGTGGCGGTCGCCAGTTACCTGCCATCCGGGACCGTGGAGAAGCTGCGCGAAGAAAAGAAGAATGCCCGCAATCTCTGAGGCCCATCGGTCGCTGAATCAGTCGGCCTAAGAGCCTGTCTGAAAATGGGGAGGGGTTCTGCAGCTGGTGAATTCTGAGTTGGGCAAGGCGGTGAGCGGCGGGACAGACCTCCTGCGGTCTGTTCCGCCCGAACCAACGCAGTCCAAGCCGGAAAGACCCGCCGCCCGGAAGGTTTGGGAGGGAAGGGCCCGCTGGCGGCGTTGCTTGTCGGTCACAGACCGCTGCGGGTCTGCTTCCTCCGCGCGCCTTGCCAATCGAACCCTTCCCTCCCAAACAGAACCCCTTCCCATTTTCAGACAGGCTATAAGATTGGTGTCGTCCAAACGTCACTGTCGACACGGGGTGTGTCTGGGTTACTCTCAATTACCGTTTGACTCATGGCCCGTAAGCAACGCCCCACCGCGGGAACCCCCCCAGAGGTTCCGACCGCCTTTCCCGAATCTCCGTCCCGGTGGGTTTCGGGTAGCTTTTTCAATCGCGAACTTTCATGGCTGGAGTTCAACCAGCGGGTTTTGGACGAGGCCTTGGATGCCTCAGTCCCGTTGCTGGAGCGGGTCAAATTCCTCGGGATCACCCATTCCAACTTGGATGAATTCTTCGAGGTCCGCGTCGCCGGGCTCAAGCAGCAGATCGAGTCGGAGGGGGGGCAGCGCATGCCCGATGGTCTCACCTCCAGCGAGTGTCTGCGGGTGGTGACCCAGCGAGTCCGGACACTCGTCCGGGACGCCGACCGATGCTGGTCCCAAGATCTGGCTCCGGCGCTGGAGGCTCAGGGTTTTCGCTTCCTCAAGCCGGGGCTGCTGGACGAGTCGGACCGGCAATGGCTGGCGGCCTACTACCAGGAGAAGGTTTATCCGGTGCTGACACCGCTGGCCGTGGACCCTTCCCATCCGTTCCCGCAGTTGCTCAACAAGTCGCTGAACCTCATCACGCGGATTCGCACTCCGGATGGCCGTGATCCGGGAGCCACCCGTCTGGCCATCGTCCAGGTGCCTCGCGTGTTGCCCCACCTGGTGAGATTGCCGCGCCCGGACGGTCAACGGGACTCGGTGTTCCTGTCCGACCTCATCGGAGCCAATTTGGCCGGTCTCTTCGGAGTCACCCAGGTGGAGGCCTGGTGGTCCTTCCGCGTCACCCGCAACAGCGAACTCTACATCGACGAGGAGGAAGTCTCCAACGTGCGCATGGCCGTAGAGGCCGAGTTGCACAATCGTCGGAAAGGCGAAGCGGTTCGCCTGGAGGTCTCATCCGATTGCCCCGAAACCATCCGTCGCGAACTCCTGACCACTCTGGGGCTCGAGGCCCATGACCTTTACGCCATCGAGGGTCCGATCGCACCGGGTCGGCTCATGGCCATCCTGGAGGGGGATCACTCCCCGGAACTGCGGGACCCCCCGTTTGTGGCACCCGTCGTGGAACCCCTGCGCGAAGGGGTGGATGTCTTTGAGAATCTCCGGAAAGGGGATCTTTTATTGCACCACCCGTACGAGAGTTTCGACGGGGTGTTGCACTTCCTCCAGCAGGCCGCCGCTGATCCGCGCGTGCTGGCCATCAAACAGACCCTCTACCGCACCGGCGGCGATCGCCGCATCGTGGGGGCCCTGATGGACGCGGTGAAGAACGGCAAGCAGGTCACCGTGGTGGTGGAGTTGAAGGCGCGATTTGACGAGGCCAACAACATCGCCTGGTCCCGGCGCCTCGAGGAAGCCGGCGTCCATGTGGTCTATGGCGTGGTGGGCTACAAGGTGCACGCCAAGGTGTGTCTGGTCGTCCGGCGGGATGACGACGGGCTCCGTCGCTATGTCCATTTGGGCACCGGCAATTACAACCCGTCGACCGCCCGACTGTACACCGACCTAAGCCTGCTGACCTGCCGACCGGATGTCGGGGAAGATGCCACCACGCTCTTCAACTTGCTCACAGGGGTTTGCCAGTTCCGACCCACGCGGCAGTTGGTGTTGGCTCCCTTCGAGTTGCACGAGCGCGTCCAGACTTTGATCCGTCGTGAGGCGGACCACGCACGGGCAGGTCTCCCGGCGAAGATCGTGGCCAAGATGAACGCACTGGTGGACGAAGAGACCATCCGTTCGCTGTACGAAGCCTCCCAAGCCGGGGTGGAGATCGACTTGATCATCCGGGGCATTTGCTGCCTGCGTCCCGGTGTCGCCGGTCATAGCGAACGCATTCGAGTGCACAGCATCATCGACCGTTTCCTCGAACACAGCCGCATTTGGAGTTTTGAAAACGCCGGCAATCCCTCGGTCTTCGTGACCAGCGCCGACTGGATGCCCCGGAACTTTTTCAAACGCATCGAGGTGGCCTTCCCCATTCTCGATGGCCGGATCCGGGACCGGATCCTCCAGGAGATCCTTCTGGGGTCTCTCCAGGATGTGGCCAAGGTCCGTCAGTTGCAGCCTGATGGGACTTACCGGCGATCCCCGCAGGTTCAGACACCGGGTGCCCGACGTTCCCAATCCCGCTTCATGGAATTGGCGCGAAAGGATGGCCCGGCCCCGGGGGTCGGACCCGTGGCCAAGGCGTCGGTGCGCATCCGTGCCGGCAAACGGCCGGAGTGATCAGCGAGCCGGTGCATCCACCTCACGCACGGCCGCTCCGTAGGCTTCACTGAGCACGAGAACGGCCAGACGGCGGATGCGGAGACCTTCATTCGGAGCGAGGTTCGGATGATCCAGACCGCTCGACTCGGAGCCTGGGCTCAGTCCGCTCACCTGCGGTTCCGGGGACGGGGTCGTGGACTCGTTGAGCCCGATGTAGTCAAAGCGGCCCCGAAGATCCGTATAGCCATCTTTGACGAAGCGGATTCCGCCATTGTCCAGACGACCGTAGACCTTCACATAGGCCTTGGAGACCGGGCGGTTTCCGGATGGATCGCGGATTTCCAAGGAGCCTTCGTTTTCCGCCATCTGAAGTCGGAAGGTGTGGGCGTGGTGCATCCGGGCCTTGCGACGTCCACCACCCAAGACTTCCACCACCACATGGTCTTTGGCCAGGGCGGCGGGGATGGGCAACTCCAGAGCGTTCTTGCCGGCTGGCAATGAAACGATCGTGGACAGCGTCGGTTGGAGGATGCTGGGTTGGTCTCCGTCCCGGTCGGCGAAGGGGTTCCGGCTGAAGAGGAATTCGGGGTCCATGCGGTAGTAATTCACCGTAACCGACGACAATCCTTTCCAGGTGAGGAAAACGCTGCGGTTCTCCACCTGGAGGTCAAAGGAGGCCTCGCGCTGCGCCGCCGCCGCTGCGGTTTGCGCATCGGAGGGGGATCCGCCGGGTGTTCCGGGAGCCGGTTTGGTCGCGACCGTCTTGCCTTCGGCTTCGTCGAGGTGGCGGGTCAGATCCGCAAAAAGTCCGCGCCAGCGCGGAACCGGATAGGATTCATAACCCCGGGCGATCTTGCGGGCCTCGGAGAGCTTCTCTTCGTACAAATAGGACCAGGCCTGGAGGTAGTCGTATTGCATGCGAGTGCGGACTTCCGTGGGTCGCACCCGGGCCAGACGGGACAGCCCTTCGCTCACCCGATCTTGAAGGAACAAGTAGTAGGCCACCGCCAACTCGTCGTCGGCCGCCAGTCGGGGCTGGAAGGCCAGCACCCGCAGATAGCGCAGGTATTGCTCTCGGAACACGGTGTTGGCGATCCGCCGCCGGGATCCGACCGGGTGGGCTCGGGCATTGATGAGCGGGGAATACTCGAGGTGTTCGTAGGTGCGTTGTTCGATGGGGTCGATGCGCAAGATCGGTGAGTCCAGCCAGGGCCCGCATTGGGACAGAAAATCTTCCCGGTGCCGCAGCCATTCGCGGAGCACGCCGGTGTCGTTGTGCACCACGGCGTATCGGGCGATGGGTTCGCTCCAGACATGGTGATCCGAGAGGAATCCGGTGAGACGCCGGAAGAAGTCCGGGCTCTTGGCGACCCGCCACGCCACGCGTTCGAGATTCAGTCGGGCCAGGTTGTTGGTCGACAAGAAGGCCAGGACCTCCGCCTCGGAACCTTGCTGCGAGAGATATTCCCAGGATCGGGTGTCTCGCACGGACAACTGACGCACCACTTGGAAGGACTGGGCCTTGGCTTGAGCGAGCGCCTTCCCATCCAGCGTCAAGATCGCGGGCGCGTGGGCGTAATTCGTGGGCTGCGCCGGGTGGCTGGGGAAATAGAAGTAGTACTCCACTTTCAGCGTCGAATAGGGCTCCAGCCGGACGGGCTGGCTGTGGGTGGCGCGACCTCTCTGGAGGGGCATGGAACCCAGCGGAATTTGGGTCAACACGTCCGCCTTCACCGGGGACGAACCCGGATTGCTGATCACGACTTGCGCGCCATACGCCACGCCAGGCAGGAACTCGTCGTTGACGAACTTGTCGTAGCGTTCCTGTCCCTCGAGCAGGTAGCGGTCATCCAGTCGGAAGAAGCGTTCGCTGAGGAGCAATTCAGGTCCCGTGGCATTCGAGGAGCTCGCGCTCGCTGGCCTCACTTCACGGACAAAAATGAGCAAGGGGCCGTTTGCGGTGAGGGTTCGGGAACTTCCCTCGTTGCGGATCGTGGGGGCGTTGGTGGTCTGGAGGGGCAGGTCGAGAACCGCCAAGGCCAGTAGGATTTCGCTGAGGCTGTGGTGGGCTTCCAGAATCCGCGGCGAGAGGAAAGGGACTTTTGGATCCCGTGCGGCAAAGTCGCGCCAGAAACCCGAGACTGGGATCAGGTCGGGGCCTTGGGCCTCGAGGGGCAACCGGTAGTACTGATTCTCCGCCCATTCCTTGGCAGGCCCGGGGGAACGGTAATACCCGGAGGCGGCTGAACGAGCGCGGAGGCTGCGAGCTGTCTCCACCTCCAGGCCCAACGCCACGCCCTGGGGCTGAGAAGCTTTCATCTTGGCCAAGGCGGGAGCTTTTCGGTCCAAGGACCGGCGGGCCGATTTGTCCAGCGGAGCATCCTCGGCCATCCGCATCATCGATCGGGCCTCGGCTAGAACCGGCTCATTCCGACTGGCCTGAAGACCGAATCTCGCCATCAACTCCCGCTCTATTCCGGATTTTTCGAACATCCTCTCGCCGGGCGCGGCGGAGGCTTGGTTCTTGAGCCCGCGTCCGGCGCCGCCGCCCACGCCGCCGGAAGCTTCCAAGGCCCGGCCGCCCAGGGCGGTTTCGAACCGCTGGGTTTCGAGGGGGTCGATGGGTTGCAGTTCCCAGAGCTCTTGCAAATGGCGTGCTGTGGCAGCGGCCTCGCCGTCTAGTCGACTGGCCAAGAGGGTTTTCTCCACCAGATTGAGCCGCCCGTAGGCCCGGGGTTCCCGATACGCTTTTAGATCGGCCCCCAGCAGGTAGTCATCAATGAAGGTGCGCGCCCGCTTGTTGGCCAAGTGAGGTCGGATGACCGACTCGAAGAAGCCCGGATCTTTCCGCTGCAGGAAGAGATTCACCTCATGGCAGGCGAACTCCGAGTACCGGGAGCGTCGCTCGTCGGGTGTCAGCGACGACCAACGCATCAGCCAATCGAAGCGTGCCAACTGCGGATCGGGATGGAGCGTCCTCATCAGGCGGAACACCGATTCCACGGTGTCGTAGGCTTCCCACTGGCTGTTTCGGGCCTCCGACAGCGTCAGGCTTTGTCCGCGGACCAGCCCCCGGGCATCCCGGACTTCCGTCGAGCCGCCCGGTGCCTCCAACACACGGCTCAGGCGCTGATCTTGAAGGGCGAGGGGTTTTTCGGCTCGGACAACCGTCAGCCACGCGGCATCGGTGGCGTCTTCCACATACACCTGGATGAGTGATCCGTCCCCGAGAGCGCTCGCCGGCAACCGGATCTTGCCAGCGGCATCGGGGATGAGGTTGAAGAAGGCTGGGGACGCCACGGCCAAGAAGTCCCAGTTGGAATCCAGAGAAGGTCGGGTCGAGGCCATCTCACTCCGCGACAGCATGTCGGCCATTTGAGCCATGCCTGCCATGCTGCCCGCGGAGGCGAGCGGGGCGGCCCCATCGGCGACTGGCAGAGCTTCCGAGTCGGTGGAGCGCTTGTCCCAGGGGTTGAGCAGCAGGCCGGGCCGGGGCAACCGATTGCCCGGGTACTTCGTGGCGTAGCGGCGATCCAAAATGTAGCGGTATTCGTCGCCGATTTCTCGACCCCCGGAATACAAGTTGGGCAAAAAGTCGGGAGTCTTGGATCCGACGCCCCATCGGGTGAAGCCGCCCAGGCTCGAGAACAGGCTCTTGGTCGGCACAAACTGGTTGGCCATCACGTGGACACGGGTGAACGGGTTCGAGTTTTGCAGCGTGATTTCGGCTCCGCCTTCCGGAGTGAGGGTGGCCGATGCCAGATGAACCGGCTCCCGCGGACGCAGTTCCAAGGATCGGTTCTTGCCGACCAACCAACCGGCCACCGGCACGCCTTCGCCGATGCGGAGGGTGATCACCGACTCGTCGGGATCGCGCAGGCGCAGCGAGTAGTCGCCCGCCGTTAGTCCCGCGATCTCCAGCACGTTGCCGGAGGCCCGCACCGTCGTGGTTCGATCAGTAACGAAGGTGCCGCCGCGCAGTTCGAGCAGCGACCAGGCGTCGGGCCGTCCTTGCGGGGACCACGGGATGCGCACGGTCTGGCCGACCCGGGCGTGGAGTTCTCGCGGACGCGTCTGGGCGGAGGTTTCCAAGGGCCACGAGCGCCGGAGGTCCGGGGCCGGGGTCGCCTCCAGTCGGGTGATGTCTGCAAGCGTCCCCAAATCGATGCGGCCCTGGGCGTCGGTCCGCAGGGAAATCTCGACGGTGTTTTTGAAACCGCGGCGATGGAAGGTCATCGGGAGGGCATGGTCCGGCACCGGTTCCCCGTTCTTGCCGCGGACTTCCACCCAATAGCGTTCGCCGCTCCGCCGGAGAAAGGCATCCTTGATGTGGGCGGTCCATTCGATGCCGTTGATTTCCCAGCTCCGGGAGGCACTCAACTCGCGTTTGTCGCCGCCGGCCACGGGATCCATCCGTCCTTGCAAGGTAGCCGTGACCCGGCCGAGACGTTCGGGTACCCGGAAGGCGTGGGTCAGCACCCGGGCTGCGGAGAGATTGGTGAGTACGATCTCCGTGCTGGAACTCACGCCATCGAGGGTGGTGGTGGTCAGCGTGAGTCGGGCGTCGGCAAGCAGTTCCGGAGTGGCCGCCTGATTTCCGATACGCAAGGAAGACCGCATGGCGAGCACCGCTTCGTTTCCGGCGACACACTGCTCGGGATCCAGGTGGAACTGGGCCTCGAGTTCATAGGTCTCGGCATGGTGTTCGAACTCGGCCAAGGACGCCAACCGCCCGTCGGCGTCCGACAAGACGATGGGGCGTCGACCTGGGGTGGCCGTGAACGGGATTTGGATGCGGCCGTCCTTGGGATCAGCTTCCCACTTGCGACCGTCCAGCCAGGCGACGGCGTTGGTGACGACGCGAGCGTTCTCGTCGAGGACTTGGATCAAATCGCCGCCCGGCCCGTTGGATTGCAGCAGCGAAAAACCTCCGCGTCGGATGAGGGCCCGGGAGGAACGTCCGCCGCCGATGATCTCGACGATCCAGGCCCCCCGCTTCCCTTGGAGTTCGGGAAAGCGAAACGGCCGAGTGTACCGGAGGAAGGGCGAAGACTCTCCATCGTGACGTTGCTCGGCGTTGGCCACCCAACCATCGAGAGGGAGGTCGGTGTTCAGGGGGCGTTTTTGCGACTGAAAGTAACCAAGGGTGTTGATCTCGAAGAGCCGGACCATCAACTGCGGCGTGTTTTTGAGGGTCACGCTCACTGAGACTTCTTGGTCCAACGGAATGCTCGGCGCATTGGTGGCCGGAAATTCGATGTCCACCCGATCCTTGAGCGCCTGATAGGCCGCCGGTGACAGCAAGGAGGTCCAGCGCTCGGTTTCCCCGGCCCCTTGGGTGATCTTGGCTTCGGCGAAGAGGGGTTTGACCCACGAGTCCCGGAGCCATTCGGTCCACGGTTCCCACTGAGCCTCGCTCGCGGCGAAGTGCAGGAAGAATTCACGGACCAGTGGCTCGTCCGTTCCGATAGGAGGGAGTCCGAGACCGGATTCCGGGAAGGTGGCGTTCAAGTTGGCCGCAAAGCGGTCCGCCTGGACCGATTCGAGGTATTTCGGGTTCATGTAAGCGGCCGGTCGGGGCAGCTTCAGGTATTCGAGGAAACGGGACCGGTCATGGACACCGCGGGTCCGGTCGAGTTGCAGGCGGGCATACAGCACGTGGGCCTTGAGGGAATTGAACGCCGCCGGCAGTCCTCGCACATAACTTTCCACGCGCTCCAGCCAGGCTTCCCGCACGGCTGGATCCGTCTGGGAATGGGAATCGGCCCCGGGTGCCAGTTTGGCAATCCGGGTCATCACAAACGCCGACTGATGGGCCAGCGCAGGGATTTCTTTTTCGAGCGCATCGAGCTGCGCGGGCAGCAGCGCCCGATGGATGGGCAAGGAACCAAAGCCCCGACTCTCCGGAGTCTTCAATTCAGCAATGATCCGCGGTAGGAGGCCGGGGGCGTCCGGTCGTTGGATCCGGTGCAGGATGGCAGCGGGCGGGTAGGGAAGAGCCGCGGCCGGGTCTTGCAGCAGCTGTTCCACCTCGGCATCGGACAGCGCGCCCAGCTGATTGCCTGTCGCAAGAATGCTGAGGAAGCGTTCCCGCGAGATCATAGAGGGCGTCAGGGCCGAGGGCAGGTCGGGCTTTTGGTCGGGGAGCTCCTGGACATGGTTGAACTGCAATCCCAGCCGATCGCGCAGGTGTTGGAGGGTTTTTTTGGGATCCGTGCCGTAAGCCAGGAGCGCTTCTCGGTTCTCGAGCATTTGTCGCTGCTCGGAATTCGGGAAGCGTGTGGCCCATTGGGTGAGCGTCTCGGAAAATTTCTGCTTCTGCCCCGAGGACTGGTAGTGCAGCGCGTGGAAAAAGTAATAGTCCTCGGTGCCGGGCACGAGTTGTCCCAGGGTGGCCTCGCGATCGGGAGCCAGCGCAAAGGTTTCAATGAAGCCGAGGTCGGTGTCGGCCCGGACGGTCAGAGACGTGACCAGAGAAGTGGCCAGAGATGTGGCCAGAGATGTGGCCAGAGATGTGGCCAGAATCCAGGCGGGAAGACCGAAGCGGCTGAGGGATGGGACGTTCATGGCAGGTACCGGGCTGGTGTCAATTGGAAGCCGAGAGAGGCTCCTCTCCTGACAACGCACGGAATCAATAAAGCTTAGATCGCCAGCGAGGGCGAGGGGGAGTCGTGGTTCGGTTGGGTGTCTCGAAGCGTTGGCTGAACTTCGAAGAGGATGGCCCATCTGCTGAAGATCCGCGGTACCCATGCCTTGACAGGGCCCGCGTTTTGTCCGCAATAGGCCTGCATCATGAAGTCCGGCACCCGAGTTCCATCCGCCGTCGCAGTCGCCTGCGCCACGGCTGCCGTGCTTGCCCGCCCGGGCCGCCGCTAAACGCCCAACCTGGCGAACCTGCGGCGGATCCGGGAAATTCCTCTTCCCGAAGGTCCCCGAGTTCGCGTACCTCCCCAGAGACGTCCATGTCCTCCGTTCATCGCAACTTCATCGCCCACCACGTCGCGGGGATTCCGCGCTCCGGCATCCGCGACTTCTTCGAACTCGTCCAGAACACCACGGGCGTGATTTCGCTGGGGGTCGGAGAGCCGGATTTCGCTACCCCGTGGCATATCCGCGAGGCGGCGATTTACGCCCTGGAACGCGGTCGCACCCAATACACTTCCAACCTGGGTTTGCTGAAATTGCGCGAGTGCATCTCCGGCTATGTCGAGCAGCACTTTGGGGTCCGCTATGATCCGAAGACCGAGGTGCTGGTGGCGGTGGGTGTCAGCGAGGCTCTGGACTTGGCTCTGCGCGCGGTGCTCAACCCGGGCGATGAGGTCATTTACCACGAGCCCTGCTATGTCAGCTACGCGCCCAGCGTGGTGTTGGCTCATGCGGTGCCGGTGCCGGTGGCTTGCCGGGCTGAAAATGGATTCGCGGTGACGGCCCAGGCCATCGAGGCGGTGGTCACGCCGAAGTCCAAGGTGCTGATGCTGTCGTTCCCGACCAATCCGACCGGGGGCACCATGACCCGGCAGCAGCTGCTGGAGATTGCTGAGGTCGCCAAGCGCCACGACTTGCTGGTGCTCACCGACGAGATTTACTCCGAGCTGACCTTCGAGGGAGAGCACGTTTCCATCGCCTCGCTGCCGGGCATGGCCGAGCGGACAATTTTCCTTCACGGCTTCTCCAAGGCTTATGCCATGACCGGCTTCCGCATTGGCTATGCCTGCGGTCCGGCGCCGCTCATCGACGCCATGATGAAGGTGCACCAGTACGCCATCATGTGCGCCAGCATCATCGCTCAGGAGGCCGCCATCGAGGCGCTCACTCACGGGGCCGCCGCCACGGCCGAGATGCGCGACCAGTACCAGTTGCGCCGGAACTTCATCGTGAAGGCCCTCAACGACATGGGCCTCAAGTGCCACCTGCCGCGGGGTTCCTTCTACGCCTTCCCCGACATCACCAGCACCGGTCTGTCGTCCAAGGAGTTTGCCGTGCGCCTGTTGAATGAGGAGAAGGTGGCCTGCGTGCCCGGTGGAGCCTTCGGGCCGAGCGGCGAGGGCTTTGTCCGCTGCTGTTTTGCTACGGCCTTCGACCAAATCCAGGTGGCCATGGGCAAGACAGCCCAATTTGTCGGCCGGCTCAAGTGAGCCTGACCAATCCCGGGCGGTCGTTGGTTGCAGTCCTCCGAAAAGCCGCTCTCTTGAGGTGTGATTCCTGACACGGCACGCATCGGGTCGGTCCCTTACCTGAATGCGGTTCCCCTGACCTGCGGACTCGAGGGGCGGTGTTCGTTCCTGCCACCGTCGACGTTGGCAGTGGAATTGCGTTCCGGTCGTCTGGATGCCGCCTTGCTCAGTGTCACCGAAGCCTTATTTGCTCCGGGGTACCCCATCGTGGACGGGGTGGCCATCGCCTCCGATGGCCCGGTTTTCAGTGTTTTCCTCGCCCATCAAGATCCCCTCGACGAACGCCTGACCGAGGTGCATCTCGACCCGGCTTCCTGCACCAGCGTGAATTTGTTGCACGTGCTCTTGGCAGCCCGCGGCCTATCGCCGCGGTTCAGCCCGTTGGCGGATTATGACCGGGAGCGAATGCCCCGCAATGTGCTGCTCATCGGGGATCCGGCCATCCGGTTTTCTCTCGGTCCCCACCCCCATCAAATTTGGGATCTGGGCGCCGCGTGGCAGGAATGGACCGGCCTGCCCTTTGTTTATGCCGTGTGGGCCGTCCGAGAAGCCGCGGCGACCCCGGCACTGGCCAACGGTCTTCGAGCCGCCCGGGAGCAGGGTGTCAACGCCATGGCGCACTGGGTGGAGCATCGCCCGGAATTCACTCGCGAATTCCGCCAAGCCTACTTGGGTGGCCACATCCGCTATGGTTTGGGCGACCGCGAGAAGGCCGGCCTCGAACGTTTCCGCCAAGCCCTCGACACCCACCTCCAGCCTCGTCGCCCCACGGTGGTCCCCCGCTACTTTTGATGGGTTTTGCGCCGAAGCTTTCCCGCGAACGGTCCGTTCCCGTCAGTGGCGCCACGTCAGCCCGAGGAAGGGCATGTAGTCCGGAGCCGATCGGGTGACCCCGAAGTAGCAGCCGAAATCGAGTTGAAGCCCGGGGCGCGCCTCCCAAGTGAAGCCCAGATCGATCTGACCCTGCCAGCCCAGTCCGGATTCGGGCGCGATGCGCGATGCGAATTCGATGAAGCCGGCCCACTGTTCGGTGATGTCGCGGCCGAGGGTCGCGGTGTTGCCCCATTCGAAGCCATGGCCCGCCGGATCGTAATGCACCCAGTCCATTTGCGTTTGGCCGCCGAGGGACCAGCCCGGGGCCAGTTCCACAGCCACCGGCACGATGAGTCCGCCCTCGGCATGTCCGTTGCGGACATGGGAGGCCGATAGCGGCCACTTCAGGTACGGCATGAGGGCCAGGGCGGTGGGTCCGCCGTCATTCCCCCAGAGGTTGACCTTGAGACGCGTTTGAACGTCGCCCGCTCCGGACCGCTGCTCAAGGCGTCCAGTGGCCTCCGATCGTTTCCAGGAAATCACCTGACCATCGTAGACCCACTGCAGGTCGGTTCGGGGTGTCAGTCCTACCTTGGCATTGACCCCTCCGAGCACCAGTTCCCGACCGGAGCGGTCGCCGTCGGCAGAGACCGTTCCAAACGTCGCCTTGGCCACCTCGAACTCGAACTGGACATGCCCGGCATCGACCGAATAGGCGCTTTCCGTCTGGTCGGGCCGATCGGTGCTCAGGGGTCTCATGGCCTGCCGCGGCACCGGATCGAAGAGGTGGTATCGCTCCGTGCTGGAGGGTGCCGAGGCCAGGACCTTGTTAGGTAATGCCAACCCCAGGGCCAGACCCAGTCCCAAGAGTCGGGGTGCCACCTGCACCATTCTTCCGGGATGGGTCACTGCGGCCCGCGATCTGATCGGCTGAGCCTGTTTCATCGATGAGTGATGCCGCAGGGCTCTGCGCAAGGCAACAACATTGTATTAACCCTAAAACAAAATTCCAAAAATGAGACGGAACGGCTGTGCCGAGAAGGGTTGCACCACCAAAAGTGATAAAGAATCTGCCGGCACAGGGCTGCGGAGCACCTATCCGATACCTGGGGTCGCCCGTGCTCAAGAGACACGGGGGAAGTTTCGGATGGGTGCTTGGCCGTGTTCCTCAGCGTGCGTGGCAGCTGCGGAAGCCGGTCACCAGTGCCTCCCGGTCGAGGTTGCGCCCGATGAAGACCAGTCGGTTGAAGCGGGCCTCGCCGGGTCGCCACGCCCGGTCTGCGTTCGATTCGAGGAGCATGTGCACCCCTTGGAAGACCACCCGCTTGGAGGAGCCTCGGAAATTCAGGATGCCCTTGCAGCGGAAGAGGTCCTCTCCCCGGGTCTGCAGCAGCTCGCCCAGCCAGGCGTTGAGGCGCTTGGGATCCAGTTCGGCCGCGTCCTCGATGCCGACGCTCGACACCGACGCGTCGTGCTCGTGGCCTGGTCCGCCAAACTCCTGCGAGGCGGCGGGCTCCAGCAGCCCATCGCCGAAGCCGCCAAGGGTCGCGGCGAACTCTTCGGGCCGGTGTTGGGTGTAGAGCAGGAGGTCCATCGGCTCGTCTACGCGCACTAAGAACCGGGAAGGGCCGGATTCTCTCAACACCAGCCGGTACCGGTGGGGGCCGGGCACGACGCTCTCGCCAGGTTGCAACGTCACGGGCGGCAGGGCGAAGCGCTTGAGGGCCTCAAGCCGGGACCCGTGCAGCGCGTCTGGACCGGCTGTCCCAGGGCCCGCCGCGAGGGCCACCAGATCCATCGTGGCGTCCGGCCCGGGTTGCAGCACGAGCTCTCCGATCCCCGCCGGCAGCCGGTAAATCCCGGCCCACTCAAAGGGCAGCTCTTCGACCAGGAAGTCGGCGTCCTGCGCCAGCTTCGCCGCGAGGTCGAAGGCTTGGATCCGGAGGATGTGCTCCAGCGGCAGCGCCGCGCGCTCCGTGCGGTGGATGCGTGCGGCGGCGTTCATCGCGTGCAGGCGGCGCTCGAGCACCTCGACGCTCCCGCCCGCGCAAAGGTCGGTCTTGTTGAGCAGGATGACATCGGCGAAGGCCACCTGTTTCCGGCACTCCTCCGAGGTGTCCAGATGCTGATCCACGTGGTAGGCGTCAACCAGGGTCACGATGCCGTCGAGGCGGAAGGCTTCCTTCACTTCGTCGTCGACGATGAAGGTCTGGGCCACGGGTCCGGGGTCCGCCAGCCCGGTGGTCTCGACCAGGATATAGTCGAAGCGGTCCCGTCGCTTGAGCAATTGCCCGAGGATGCGGATGAGGTCGCCTCGGACGGTGCAGCAGATGCAGCCGTTGTTCATCTCGAAGACCTCCTCGTCGGCGTTGATGACCAGCTCGTTGTCCACGCCGACTTCGCCGAATTCATTCTCGATGACCGCGATGCGGCAACCGTGGTTCTCGGAGAGGATGCGATTGAGCAAGGTCGTCTTGCCGGATCCGAGAAAGCCGGTGAGGACGGTGACAGGAATGCGGGAGTCCATGGAGGGATAGGATTTGAGGTGAGGTAGGAAAAGAGTCCGGGTCAGGCCGGTGGCGGGGATCAGGAATTTTAGCGTAGAAGCAACGCGATGTCGGACCGCCGGACCCGGCATAGCTTTTTGGCGATCTTCAGGGTCCGCCAGGAGCCGCCGGGCTTGGGAATTCCGATGACCGTCTCGATATCCGGGCAACCGGGCTCTGAGCAGCGCATTTCGGTCACCGAAACAACTTCTCCTGCGTCGAGGCTGAGGAGGTCCCGGGTCCATCGCTTGATGCGCCGGGCGCAATCGGCATTCGGCCCAGTGCGGGTGCGGATGGATTTGCCGGATGGACCTGGGCTCATCGGGATGAGCGGCATCATCCGCAGGGAAGGCTTCACGGCATCCGGGTTTGGGGCGGGATTTTTCAAGATCGGTGATGCCAGTAGGCGAGGGTTCGGTTGAGTTGGTGGGCCACCCAAATCAGAGCGCAGCCACCGGCGGTCAGGAAGGTCTCGAAGATTTCTCCCAGGCCGGGGGCGGTGCCGAATCGGGCAAGGAGCAGGAGCGACCATCCGGGTAAGACCCAGATCCAGATGCGACCCGAGCGGTGACGCCTCCAGCCCAGGACCATGGCAGGCACTCCCGGGACCACAACGCACAGAGCCATGATCCGGTGCGCAGCCTCGCCAGCCAGTGGCGGAGCAACCGAGAGCAACCAGAAGGCCTGGAGGCAATGGAGGCTGCACCCAACGGCCAAGCCAGCGCAGAGCCTGTCGAAGACATTCGTATCGTCGGCGCCGGTGATCATGCGCTTGGGCCTATCGGGATGGGCCTGCGCTGCAGCTGCGGGCATTGTGCGGGCGCTGGGCGGCGGGGTGTTGCCCAGTGTTCATAACGCTCGACCCATTCCAGCAACTGGCTCAACGCTCGGAAAAAAGCCCACCGTTCGTCCGGGGTCCGGGGTGTCCGCAGACCCTCCCTGGGGGTGCCCGCCATCGGAGTCCAGGGTTCAGGACCCGGCATTAGGTAGGCGCAGCGGTGGGCTCGGAGGAAGACGATTCCGGGTGACTCATCGCCATAGATTCCGACGCAGGTCGAATGCAGCTCAACTGTGCGCCCGGCCCAGTGGCAACGGTATCGACTGCTACCGAACTGGCCGGGTTGCCGGAAACGTTGAAGTCCGAACCGGATCAGCAGATTCCCCTCCGGATGCAGCACGTCTCGGCCCCAGCGACTCATTTGTATCCCCAGAACTTGGCGGGATTCTCGCCGCAGGTTGTTCAGAGACGGAGCGGTGTTTTCAAAGCCCACCCTCAACCCGGGTGAATGCAAGTCGTTTGCAATGACTGGATAGGATTTGGACGATCGCATTATGAGGGGGCCGTTAGCGGGCGCGGTAAAAACGGTTCGGGGAGCTCGAACCGACCGGCACCGTCACGGTGACGGGGTCAAAACCGGGGGTCACTGTTCCGACGGGATCCCAATGGAGCAAATCTGGAGACGTCTCCAGGTGCGAGGTCTTCCCCGGTGTTCCTGAAAGGGAAAATTCGAGATTTCCTGGGGCTCCCAGTCGCGGGCTTCCGAGAATGGGAGGCGATTCTGGCAGTGGTTCAACGGAGAAGAGGATCGGTGTTTCGGCGCTCCAGACATTGGTGCCATCGAGCTGGGCGCGTGCTTGCAACCAGACCGTGGTGAGGCCCGGCGCTGAGAAACCCATATTGTGGTGCTGGTGGGCTCCGACAGGCAGCTCCAGACGGTCCCTCTCGGTCAGCCCATCCCGGCTTTGCACCGTTAATGCCAAGCCCCCGGTTCCATCGAATTGCCAGACACAAACGTGGGCGGGTCCCTCGATCCGGCGTACGAACAGGTCGATCACCTGTGGGTTCAAGTCGAGGCCCTCCGTGCTTAGGCCCAAGTACAAAAGCCCTGGATCTTGGCTGGCCGGAAGCACCCACAGTGGGGAACCCACTGGTCCTAGGGTTTCAAAACCCGGGGGGATGGTGAGTTGGGCCGCCTCAGGAACTCGGATCACGGTTTGACTCGAAATCCGGTTGGTGAACCTCAGGTGGTCGAGAAGCACCACTTGCAAAAGGTTGGTCCCCTCCGGCGAGATCACCACTTTGAGGTCGACGTGCTCGGTAGTCAGAGGGTGACGACCGCCGCCGCTCTGAGAGAGGGCCGGCGTGCCAGCCCCCAACCCTGCGACCGAAAGGCAAAGTCCGCCGATCCAGCCCAGCCTTTGCCACTTCGAGATGCCACGGGTTTTTTGAGTCATGGAAGAATGCGCGGAATGGGAGGTTCAGATCAGGAGGACCGGCCTCTGTTCGGAACGGCTCAGTTGGAGCGTTTGCGCAGTACCCAAGCCCCGAAACCGACCCCGGTGAGAGCCAGGGCCCAGGTGGAGGGCTCTGGAATCACCTGAAAGCGGTAGGTGGCCGGATCGCTCGTACGGAGGCCGTCGATGAGGTGGGTTCCGGAGGCCTCCAAAGTGACCGAATAGTCGCCGGGTGCCGAGAAGCCGAGGTTGTAGTGGCCGTGGCTGCCGGTGACCAGAAGCAGCCGATCGTCACTGGCAATCCCATTGGCTGTGGTCATTTTCAACTCGGGCGCGCCGAATCCGCTGGTGCCCCAGATCGAGAAAGTGCCCGGACCGCTGACGGCTTTCAGACTGAGAGTGATGTTGCCCGACCAGTCGCTGGCGGTGAGTTCTTCGGTGCCGAACCCGAGGAAGGGCAATTGGGAATTCTCCGTCGAGGGAAGCACCCAGACCGGTGTGCCCGTGGCTCCCAGAAAACTGGTGAAAGCGCCGCCCGGAGAAACTCCGGCCGCCGCGGATCCGATTGCAAAAACCGCCTCTCCTGGGGAGAACTCCTGATCGATTGGTTCCTCTTGATGAACATGCAAATCAAAGGCCTTGTCTTCGTATCCGATACCGATATCGACATGACCAGATTGGATAAAAGTTTGGGAAAACGCGGGAGCTACCAGGGTCAAGGCTGGAACGATTAAGGTTAGTTTCATGGAGAATAAGGGGCGATTTTCAAAACAATGCAAACAGTTTGCAATTGATCGCTCCCAGTGTCAATTCCCAACCTGTTGGCTGGTCAACTGATGGATTTGTGCGGGCCGGTATCTCCCGATCAGGGACAGGCTCCGAGGTGGCTTTGTGTCTCCCAAGTACACCGACCCGGCTTGCGGTCGTTTGCGTGCCAACCCCGAGGTCAGTGCCCTTCAGGAAGGACTGCGGGCGGAGGGTGTCCTCCGAGAAATCACCGGGATCCAGGCTTGGAGGAGGCGGTGTCTCGCGGCAGCCACCGGGGATGATCGAGGCCGCCGGGTCCGATGCCACTGTGGATCTTCCGGGAATCGCGGCTGTGCCCATCAGTCACCCGAAGGTGGGGCACGCCCCCTGTTTCGGCGCGGCAGAAGGCGACCGGGCCCCCACCCGGGAACTCCGTCGCTCTGAAATCCCAAATGCCTTCCGTGCGTGGAGTCACCCAGCCGATGGAACCCGTTTTCGGATCGATCCGCGCGATGGCGGTGCCGCCCCGGGCTTGGTCGGGCTTGAAGTCGCGGTTGAAATGATCGGTATCGGGCCGCTGCGATTGATATTCCCAAGGCACCCTCGAGCCTGGGATGCGCAAGGGGGCGAGGATGTGGCCATCCTGCGTCCACACGGGCACATTGGAACCGCCGCCGCGATGGCTTGCCGTGCCGTAGGTGGCTGCGAACCACATGGACTGACCCTCGGTGAGCATTCGGAATCCGGTCCCATCCGGGCGACACACGCAGACGTCGGACCAGTCGTGTCCCGGATCCACCGGTGCGTGGCAGTCTTGAAAGACCAACCACTGACCATCGGGAGACCAGCTGGGTCCGAAATACAAATGACCGGGTTGGGCGGCGACCTTCACCCGATTGCCCCCGCGGGTGTCACAAGTCCAGATCTGGTAGCCTTCGCGACTCGCCAGATGGAAGGCCACGCGCCGCCCGTCTGGGCTGAGGCTGTAGCCGTAGGGCAATCCTTCGTCCGGGCCGGTGAACTCGCGGGCATCCGAACCATCCAAACGCATGTTGAAGGTTTGTCCGGGTCGGGTGCGGATCACTTGCATGAGGATGCGTCCGCCTTGAAGCACCAGTTGCGGCGCATAGAACGACGCCAGTCGATCGCGCGTGGCCAGTTCCTCCAGGGATTTCCGATCGAGGTCGTAGGCCCAAACGTGGGTGGGTGTCTGGTGGTAGTATTCGTCGAAGGGTCGGCCCGGACCGTCCCGGCGTGCCTCCATGCTCAGCAAAAGCACCCGCCCATCCCTGAGAAAGCCGGCCGGCTGCCATGTCACCTGACCGGGGGCTGAAACTTCCAGTTCGTGAAAACCCTGACCCAGCGAGTTGATGACGCAGGTCTTGCCCGAGGAGGTGAAGAACAGTCGCTCGGGCTCAACGCCGGCATCCGGGATCAGCGAGCAACCCGCCGCTGCGGCCATGCCACCCCAGCCGGACCGCTTCAGGAACTGTCTGCGATTCATGGGAGCGGCTGAAACGTTGGATTGGCAGGGGCCCCTTGTCGAGCCTGCCTCGTGGCCCAAATCGACTGGCAGAATGCGTTCACGCTTTCGTGCTGGATCAGTCATTCGCCAAGGAATAACTTCCCAACAATCCCCCTTTTTCAGTGAACTGCTTCGGCCATTTACGTGGTGTGAGCGTGTTCGGTCGATCCGTGCCCCTCGTGATCGGTCTCGTGCTGGGCTCTGCCCTGGGCCAATCGGCTTCGACCCTGGCGTGGAAGTCCGAGGCCGGATTCCGAAGAGCCTCGGTCCAACCGGGTCCCGGGACCGGTCCCGGTTTCACCCTTCAGCCGGCGGCTGCAACCGGCATCGGCTTCACCAATCATCTGGCCGAGTCCACCGTTGCCCGAAACCGCCTGCTGGAACTGGGTTCGGGCGTCGCCTTGGGTGACATCGATGGCGACGGGCGCGTGGATGTCTATTTCTGCCGCCTCGAAGGTGACAACGTTCTCTACCGCAATCTCGGCGACTGGCGTTTTGAAGACATCACGGCGCGCGCGGGCGTCGCGTGCCCGGATCAGTCTTCCACCGGCTGCAACTTTGCCGACCTCGACGGCGACGGCGATCTGGACTTGCTGGTCAACAGCTTGGGCGGTGGCACACGATCCTTCAACAACGACGGCAAGGGTCAGTTTACCGAGGTCGAGATGGGGTTCTTCCGGAACACCGGGGCCACGTCGATGGCTTTGGCCGATGTCGATGGCGACGGCGACCTCGATGTGTACGTCACCCACTACCGCACCGATACCTTCCACGACCCTCCGAAGGGCGGTCGATTCGTCCAGCGACGCACGCCCGACGGCGGTACGGTGATCGAACCGAAGGATCGTTACCTGGGAGTTCCCGCCATGAATGGCAACCTGGAGGTCCTCGAACGCGGGGAGCCCGATGCCCTGTACATCAATCGAGGTGGGACCAACGTGGTGGTGGCCCCGTGGAATGTGGGGTTGTTCCTGGACGAACAGGGACAGGCTTTGGTGGATGCCCCGCGCGACTGGGGGCTGGCCGTGATGTTCCGGGATCTCGATGGTGATCGTCAGCCCGACCTCTACGTCTGCAACGACTTCGTTCACTGGCCTGATCGGCTCTGGCTCAACCGAGGCAAGCGATTCCAGGCTGCGCCGCACACCGCGCTGCGCAATCAGCCCCTCTCATCCATGTCCATGGATGCGGCGGACATCGACCGCGACGGGCACGACGACTTTTTCGTCGCCGAAATGCTGAGCCCTCGGCGGCAAGACCGCGCGCGTCAGCGACCCGACACCCTCGACGGAGTGATGCGCTGGCCTGTTGAGCGCCCGGGATTCCGCCCGGAAGTCACGCGCAACGTCTTGCAACGGTCACGGGGCGACGGCACCTGGGCTGAGATCGCCCAGATGGCAGGCGTGGCCGCCACCGATTGGACTTGGTCATCGGCCTTCCTCGATGTGGACCTCGACGGCTGGGAGGACCTGCTGCTGACCACCGGCAATTTCCATGATGTGCAGGACATCGATGCTCAAAGTCGCATCATTCGGGAAGGTCTCTGGAAGACCCCGGAGACGCGTCAGCGGGCTCTGGCCTTGCTCCCGCCGCGGCAAACCCCCTCGATGGCCTTTCGCAATCGTCGGGACCTGACCTTTGAAGATTCAGGCAAGCTTTGGGGTTTTGATCAGAGTGGATTCGCCCACGGCATGGCCTTCGGGGACCTCGACAATGATGGGGATCTCGACGTTGCCATCAATGTCCTCAACGGTCCGGCCCGCATGCTGCGCAACGGCAGCCCGGCACCACGCTTGGCTGTGCGCCTGAAGGGAGCTCGCGGCAATACTGCAGGCATCGGGGCGAGGCTTAAGGTCACGGGCGGTCCAGTGACCCAGACCCAAGAAATGATCTCCGGTGGGCGTTACCTATCGGGAGATCAGGCCCTCCGTGTCTTTGCGGCGGGTGCAGCCCGTTCGCTGGAAGTGGAGGTCCTGTGGCGCAATGGCCGCCGGTCTGTAGTCCGCGGGCTGGAGCCCAATCAGATCATCGAAATTGAAGAACGGGACACCCTGGATCCGCTGCCGCCCACCCCAGCGCCGACGCCCCTGTTCGAGAGCCTTGTCACCGATCTGGATCCGGTGCCACCAGAGCCTGATGCCTCAGAAATCACCCGCCAGCCGCTCCTGCCGCGCCGTCTGGGAACTGAGGCCCCGGGTGTGGCCTGGGTGGACTGGGATGCCGATGGCGATCCGGACCTCCTGATCAGCGCCGACGAAGAGGGGCGTTTTCGTGCCCTGCGCAACGACGGACCGGCCGGATTCGTACCGGAAACCGGAGCCCTGGGTTCTGTGGCGGTTTCGAACGCGGTTGCCGTCTTGGTCGATCGTCAGCGCGATTCCCCGACCCGGCTCATCGCCGGGATTTCCAACAATAAAGCGGCCCTCGCCCGGGCACCGCGGTTCCACAGCTGGACCCTCCAGACCGGCAAGCCAGTCGTCGCCACCAATGCTCCCGTTGATGAGGCGACCACCGGCCCCATGGCTTTGGCGGACATCGACGGTGATGGCCAGCTGGACCTGCTGGTCGGGGCCCGCGCCCGCGCCGGACGCTACCCTGAAACCTCGCGGACGGTGATCCTTCCCGGTCGGCCAGACGGTTGGGGCGAGGCCCAACTCGTGACAGACCAGGTGCGAGCCAGTGGCGCCGTCTTCACCGATGTCGATGGCGACGGAGACCCGGATCTCGTGCTCGCCGGCGACTGGGATACCTTGCGTTTCTTTCGCAATGACGGAGGCCGCTGGGTCGATGCTACCGCCGAGTCGGGGCTGGGGGCTTGGCGCGGTCTTTGGAATGGCGTCAGTGCCGGAGATTTCGACGGCGACGGCCGACTGGACCTAGTGGCCTCCAATTGGGGCCGCAATTGGAGGACGGACCAACCAGGCGCCAGCAACGCACCCATCCAAATGGTTTACGGCGAGTTCCATGAGCCCGGCCAAGTACTGACCTTGATGGCCTCCTGGGATCCGCACAGTGGTCGGCAAACCCCGTGGCGCTCCTGGTCTTCGCTGTCTCAAGCCATCCCAGCACTGACCGAACGCGCCCATTCCCATCGCGAATTCGCAGTCCTGAGCGTGGATTCCCTTCTGGGTCCGTTGGCCAACCGAGGTCGGAGTTTGAATGCGGACACCTTCGATTCCATGATTTTTCTCAATCGAGGCGGTCGATTCGAAGGCATCCCGCTGCCAGCCGAGGCTCAGTTCTCGCCTGCCTTCGGTATTTCAATTGCTGATTTTGATGGTGATGGGTGTGAGGATGTCTTTTTGGCTCAAAACTTCTTTGGCATGGATGTGGAGACCTCGCGTCAGGATGCGGGCACTGGTTTGGTGCTTTTGGGCGACGGTCGGGGCCGCTTCCGAAGCCTGGGCCCTCGTGAGGCCGGATTGAGTATACCGGGTGAGCAGCGCGGCAGCGCAGTGGCCGATGTGGATGCCGACGGGCGTCCGGACCTGGCCGTGGGACTGCAATCCGGCAAGACCCGGATCTTCCGCAACCGGGCAGGCAAACCGGGAGTCCGGGTGGCCTTGGAAGGACCGGTTGGAAACCCGGACGGTATCGGAGCGGCGGTTCGATTGGTGATGGGTTCACGGTTGGGACCGGTTCGCGAAATCCACGCCGGCGCCGGATTTCGGTCTCAAGATTCTCCAGAAATTCTTCTGGCCGCTCCGCAGGATCCGACGGCTGTGGAGGTGCGGTGGCCTGGAGGGAAGGTGCAGCGTTCCGAGTGGCCAGTCGGTGCCCGTTCCGTGGTGATTAGTGCCGAGGGCTTGCGCCGACGCTTATAGAAAGACCGGTTTGAACAGCGGCCACTCCAGGAATGAGGAGGAAACAAGTTGGGAACAAGTTGGGAACAACTTTGCGGCTTTGGTCCTTCTGTTTTCGCTTGTGAACCGACGGCTTTTGGAGGTTAATCCGAAAAATCCCCCTTGTAGATCCAACCAGCTAATGGTTCCTCCGCACGCCTGCCGAGGGTTCATTCACTGAGCGGTTCACTCATTGAGGGATTGTCAACCCTCATCAACTCCTAAGTTATGAATCAAAAACCCAATAATGCCTCCTACCGGCTCCTCGCCGGTCTGGCTGCCCTCACCCTGGGCACGGTTGCGGCGCAAGCCCAAGCCGTTCCGCCGGTCCTCGCCCACTGGGACTTCGAACGCCTCGCTGCCGACGGTGTTTCCATCAAAACAGTCGACGGTAAGTACGTCGGCACCATCAATGATGCCGCCATGCTCACCGAGGCCGGTGGCGGTCGCCCCGGTGGCGGTCGTGGTTTCGACGTGTCTCAGGCCAATAGCTCACGAGGTCACATTCTGGTGGAAGCCAAGGGTGTAGATAATCCGATGAACTTGGCCGCTGCGGATGACGCAGTGACCATCATGTTGTGGCAGAAGAATTTCTCCAACGTCGACAGCTCCTCCTTCTGGTTCGTCGCCGACAGCCAGGCTCGTGGTATCCAAGCCCATCTTCCTTGGTCCAACGGCCAAATTTATCTGGACAGCAATGGCTGCTGCGCGGCCCCGTCCCAGCGCCTCAACCAGGCCGCTGCTGAGGGCTTCGACTGGAACACGTGGCATCACTACGCGTTCGTCAAGAACAAGGAGGCCAAGCAGATCTACGTCGATGGTGAATTGCTCGCCGAGCAGACCGAAGGTGTGGGCCCGCTCCCGACGGACTTCACCCAGCTCTTCATTGGAGCGGCCAGCGACAAGAACGCCCCGAACGGCATCATCGACGACTTCGCTGTTTTCAAGGGAGCGCTGACCCAAAAACAAATCCAAGACATCGCCAAGGGCGCGCCCATCGGCACCCCGCCTGCCGACACCGACAAGGACGGCATGCCGGATTTTTGGGAAGTCGATTACGGCTTCAATCCGAATGATGCTTCGGATGCCGCCAAGGATTTCGACAAGGACGGCGCCACCAACGCTCAGGAGTTCGCTGCGGGCACCAACCCGATCGACGTGACCAAGCCGGTTCTCGTCTCGGCGGCCACCTCCGGCGACTTCAAGACGGTCACCCTGACCTTCTCGGAAGCCGTCGAAGCCGGTTCCGCCACCACCTTGGCCAACTACGCCCTCAGCCCGAACCTCGCGGTCACCGCGGCGGCCGTGAAGAAGAACGTGGTGACTTTGACCACCGCGGCCCAGACCCCGGGAGCCGTGGCCTACACGGTCACGGTCAACAACGTGGTCGACAGCTCCAAGAACGTGGTCGCCGCCAACAGCACGGCCAGCTTCTACTCGTTCCTGAACGTCAAGGACGGCGTCCTGAAGTTCTCGTTCTGGGGCGCCATCAACGGCACCCCGGTGGATAACCTCTACCAGGATCCGCGCTGGCCCGCCTCTCCGGACATGACTGCGGCGGTCTTCGCGTTCAACAGCCGCGATGCCCTGCCCGATGACTCCAAGAACAACTACGGCGCGTCGATGGAAGGTTTCTTGACCCCCGCCGAGAGCGGCAGCTACCGCTTCTTCATCTACTCGGATGACGCCTCGCAGTTCTTCATCAGCTCCGACGACAAGGAGGCCAACTTGGCCCAGATCGCCGAGGAGACCGGATGCTGCAACTTCTTCACCGAGCCGGACAGCGCCCGGACTTCTGAGCCCGTCGCGCTGACCGCCGGCAAGAAGTACTTCGTCCGCATGGTGTACAAGGAAGGTGGCGGCGGCGACTACGGTCAGATTGCCTGGCGTAAGGAAGGTGACACCACCGCGGCTGGCAAGCTAACCCCGATCCCGGGCAAGTTCCTGAGCTCCGCCGTGGATCTCCCGGCCGATCCCGCCGGTGCCTACACCCAGATCAGCCCGGCCGCGAACGCCAAGGGCGTGAGCCCGGCGGCCTCCATCACCATCGTGCACCGCGATGGCAAGACCGCGTGGACCGCTCAGAACGTGAGCCTGAAGTACGACGGCCAGACCGTGACCCCGACCGTCACCAAGGACGGCAACATCATCACCATCAAGTACACCCCGCCGGCTCTGGCCGCGAGCCTGTCGGTCCACACCGTCTCGCTGGGTTACCTCGATGCCGGTGGCAAGGCCGCGACCTACGACTACACCTTCACCTCCGGTGCTTACAGCGGCACGACCGCGGACAAGGTGGGTGGATACCCCGGCCTGTTGATGGGTTCTTCGGTGTTCACCGCCGATGGCGATGGCGCCACCGGTAAGGCGGGCGACAAGGCCATCAACCTCACGATGAAGGGTGGCCCAGTGGTCAGCTTCAACCGTGACTTCCTGGCCAAGGTCAACGCCGCTACGGCGAACGATGAGCTCACGGTGGCCTTCTGGCAGAAGAGGTTGGATATCTCGGACAGCTCGGCCTTCACGATGAACTCCCCGGGCAGCCCGAACAACCGCGGTTTCCACAGCCACACGCCGTGGAGCAACCAGAACATCTACTTCGACACCGTGGGCTGCTGCGACGGCACGACCCAGCGCATCTCGGCCGACATCCAGACCTTCCCTGGATACTCCGGCAACGCGTCCTGGTGGACCAACGCCTACCACTTGTTCGTGTTCACCAAGAAGGGTGCCGCCAAGAACATCTGGATCGACGGTCAGTTGTTCTTGTCGGGCGAAAACACGGCCAAGCTGCCGGTCGACATCGACGCCTTCTACATGGGCTCCGGTGCCAACGGCGCTGAACTGAGCCGCGCCATCATCGATGACTTCTCCGTCTTCGATAAGGAGTTGGTTGAGGCCGACGTCGTCGCCTTGTCCAAGGGCACCCTGCCGACGGCTCTTCCGGCCGCCAAGGGCTTGATTGCTTACTGGGACTTCAACTCCGCTCCGGCGGCCACCATTAGCAACCTGAAGGCTGCTGTGGGTGCCAACGGCAAGGTGAAGATCACCTTCGATGGCGCTGGAACGCTCCAAACCTCCACCACCCTCAACGGCACCTTTGCCGACTCCGCGATCAAGAGCGGGGATGAGATCACGGTGGATGGTTCGGCGTTGTTCATCCGCGCCAAGCGCTAAGACAGTAGACTCAAGAACTCGTGAGTGACACGGAGGCCGGGCGAAAGCCCGGCCTCTTTTGTTTTCCGAGTGCCCCGCAGGGCGCATTATGACGGATTGAAGTCGCAAGTCATCCCGCCCGAGTCGCCAGCGAGAAGACCGAACTCAGTTCGCTTCAGGAAGCCCCAAGATCACTCAAGAAACGGACCCACCCGGATCGGTCATGGGAGGAGACCTCCCCGGCGAGTTGGCCTAGCGGAACCGACGAGGCCGGAAAGTGCCGCCTCGGGAGGAACCCCCGCCTGCACCCCCACCGCCATTGCTACCGCTATTGCCGCCGTTGTTACCACCACCACCTTGGGGTCTGGGGCCGCGATTCGTAGCAGGACCGGGCCCTCTGGAACCCCGTCCTGGACCACCCCCGCGCCCACCCCCGCGCCCACCCGAGTCGCCTGACTCCCGACGTGAATCCGGAGACATAGCCGGGGCAGCCGCTGAATAGTTGAAACCTTCCAAGCGCTTGCGCGGCAAGGCTCGGTTGATGAAGCGCTCCAGTGCTCGAAGGTCATTGAACTCGTCTGGACTGACCAGACTGATGGCATCACCCACGGCATTGGCCCGACCTGTGCGGCCGATTCGATGCACGTAATCTTCGGGAGCCGGTGGGAAGTCGAAATTCACCACATGCGAAATTCCGTCCACATCGATGCCCCGCGCTGCGATGTCGGTCGCCACCAAAACCCGCACAACCCCGCCCTTGAATTCCGACAAGGCCCGCAGGCGTTGGTTCTGAGATCGATTGGAATGGAGGGTCGCGGTGCGGATCCCGGTTTGTTCGAGCCGTCGGGCGATCCGGTCGGCACCGTGCTTCATCCGGGTGAAGACCAGCACCATCTCCATGGCAGGATCCAGGAGGAGCTGCAGGAGCAAGGCGGGCTTGAGATGGCGAGGCACTTCGTACACCGACTGAGCCACCGACTCGGCGGGATTGGAGCGTCTTCCGATCTCGACCGACTGCGGCGTTTGCTGGAATTCGCGGGTTACCGCCTCGATCTCCCGCGACAGTGTCGCCGAAAAGAGCAGGGTTTGGCGTCGTTTGGGCAGTTGGCGCACGACATCCCGGATGGAGGGCAGGAAGCCCATGTCCAGCATGCGGTCTGCCTCGTCGAGGACCAGGTGCTGGATACCGGAAAAGTTGCCATAGCGCCTGGCCATGAGGTCCAGAAGGCGGCCTGGCGTGGCGATGATGATATCGGCACCCCGTCGGAGCGCCTCGATCTGCGGCTTTTCGCCGACACCGCCAAAGACCGTGGCCACGCTGAGAGACAGAAACTGGGCGTAGTCCCGGACATTTTCGTGGATCTGGACCACCAGTTCCCGGGTCGGCGCGAGGATCAGGACGCGGATATGGCCCGGGCTGGAGTGTCCGGTCGCCAGACGGGTCAGGAGCGGCAGCGTGAACGCCGCAGTCTTGCCGGTTCCGGTCTGGGCGATGCCAATGAGATCCTTGCCGGAGAGGATGACGGGGATGGCCGCGGCTTGGATCGGCGTCGGTTCGGTGTAGCCGGCTTCATCGACGGCGCGCAGCACACGAGGGTCTAAGCCCAGTTGTCTAAAATCCATTTTTGCCAAGGAATCCGTGAGGGAAGAAAAATCGAACAAAAAGAAACAGAACAATAAATCGGGAACGGGACGGGATGATCGATCAGCCGATCCGCCAAGTGATCCGCGCCTTGTTCAGGTCGTATGGAGACATCTCCATTTTGACTCGGTCGCCTACAGTGAGACGGACCCATCGCTTGCGCATCTTGCCGCAGACGGTGGCCAAGACTAGATGCTGATTGTTCAGCTCGACGCGGAACATGGTGCCAGCCAGGACGCTTGAGATGCGGCCTTCGACTTCGATGGCGTTTTCTTTCATGGGGACAGGACTCTATCGGGACAGGGACATTAACAAAAGAGGTCGATCTGAATGCAGGTCGACCGGAATGGGAACAGTGAAGAGAAAAAGGGCGAAGACCGGAAGACTCCAGCCTTCGCCCGTGAAAGAATAAAGGCTTGGGTACAGATTAGTACCGATCGCGACCACCACCGCCGTAGCCGCCACCGCCACCGCCGCGACCGCCACGGCTTCCGCCGCCGCCACCACCACCGTAACCGCCTCCACCACCGGACGGACGATCTTCACGGGGACGTGCGATGTTGACCGTCAGGGGACGGCCACCAATCTGGGCGCCGTTCATGGCCTCGACAGCCTTCTGGGCTTCGTCGGGGGTGCTGAAGGTGATGAAGCCGAATCCGCGGGGACGGCCGCTCACGCGATCGACCATCAGGTTGGCTTCCAGGACGGTGCCGTATGCGGCGAATGCGTCCTGCAGTTCGTTCTCGGTGGTATTGTAGGAAAGGTTTCCGACAAACAGTTTGTTGCTCATTGATGACTTGCTGTTCGGAGTACCGCTTGCGTTCTCGAGGTTGTTCCCGACTGCCGGGTTTCAAATCATCACCGAACCATGTTCACCTGAGGATTCACCACGCCTTGGAAGCACTAGATCTCTGACAGACAGCACCCATCCTCCTTATTTTGAGGTTCAGGGCAAATCCTTTTGTTGACTATTTTTGCAGTCAACGTTCCACACAGAGCCGGACGGTGATGCCTTGAGCAGCCAAAAACGACTTGGCCTCGCGAATAGTGTGGGTGCCAAAATGGAAGATGCTGGCAGCCAGAACGGCGTCGGCGCGCCCTTCTTTCAGTACATCGGCCAGATGCTGCAAATTGCCGGCCCCGCCGCTGGCCACCACCGAAACCCCGACCGCCTCGCTGATGCGTCGAGTAATCACCAGGTCGAAGCCCTGCTTGGTGCCGTCGGCGTCGATGGAATTGAGGACGACCTCGCCGGCCCCCAGCTCGCAGGCTCGGCAAGCCCATTCGACTGCGTCGAGTCCGGTTTCCTTTCGGCCGCCTGCCGCAAAAACCCCCCACCGGTCCGGGCCAACCTTTTTGGCATCGATCGAGACCACGATGCATTGGCTTCCGTATTTTTCGGCACCCTGTCGGATCAACTCCGGATGGGCGATGGCGCTGGAGTTGATGCTGATCTTGTCGGCACCGGCCCGTAGCATTTGTCCCATGTCCTCCACCGTCCGGATGCCGCCTCCGACCGTCAGGGGCATGAAGCACTGGTCAGCAGCCCGCTCGATCACCCCGATCATCGAGGCCCGTCCATGCGCGCTGGCTGTGATGTCGAAGAACACCATTTCGTCGGCACCTTGGGCATCGTAGCGCAGGGCCATCTCCACCGGATCGCCGACATTGCGCAACCCGCCCTCCTCGGCGCGCCCGAATTGCACCCCCCGCGTGACCTTGCCGTCATGGACATCCAGGCAAGGAATGATCCGCCGGGCCAAGGGCGTCGGCTGCGGGTTCGACAACAGCGGAGTTGCCGGAGTGCCTGATGCGTTGAGAGTCATGGTGATGGGTCCCGAAGTTGGCCCTCAGGACGCTTACGAACGGTGACAAAACGGTGGAAGAACGCACAAGGGGCGAATGGGCTGGTCCTTGAGGAACGGCGATACCAGAGTCCCCGGCGATGGCAGCGAAACAGCAGTTTTTCGTGGTGACCGGGACGGGGACTGGAGTCGGCAAGACCGTGCTTTCCGGACTTCTGGTGCGCCGACTTATCCGACTCGGACGGACGGTCCGGGCCTTCAAGCCTCTGTGCAGCGGCGGTCGTGGCGACGCCCGGGTACTCGAAGCCGCCCTGGGCGGAATCCAGACGTTGGACGAAATCAACCCCTGGCATTTCGAGGCTCCACTGAGCCCCGCCTTGGCGGCCCAACTCGAGCGGCGGCCCGTGACCCTTGAAGCGGTTTTTGCCCACATTCGCCAGCATTCCAAGCAGAGCGAACTCACGCTCGTCGAAGGAGCCGGAGGGCTCTTGAGTCCCTTGACCGTCGACGGCGATACCCGCGACCTGATCGTCCGTCTGAAAGCACGGCCCCTCATCGTGGCCGCCAACCGCTTGGGAGTGATCCACGACGTCCGTGCCACCCTCGGCTGCCTGCCGCCGTCGCTGCGTTCCAGCGTCCCCGTCGTACTCATGGCCCCGGCCGCTGCCGATGCCTCCACCGCCCGCAATGCCCGAAGCCTCTCCGAATACCACCCCGCCGACCGCATCGTCGAGATCCCCAGAGTTTCCCCAGAGATCCAGTCCGGAGCCCGTTCGCCCTCTGTCGCATTGAACCGAAAACTCGACCAGATCTTGAGCTTGTTGGCGATCTGAGCCCGCTTCCGTCTTGCACGACTCTCCCAACCCCAGGCATCCAATGCCTTCGCCAGACCCATTGTACAGACACTTAAGCCGTAACGATTTGAGTTGGATCGGTCGTGCTGGCTGCATCTTCTTCCGCAAGAGCTTCGTTGTTCGCTCGTTACGGGCCTCAATGGGCCCGCGCCTCGCTCTCGCCTCGTCTTACGAAAGAATCTGCTGGGCCATCACTTTCCTCCCAACTCAATCGTAACGGCTGAGCGGCAGCGGGACCGAGCCGGAGGGAGCCTTGGAGGCGAACAAACTTTCGTTCCGCGCGCAGCGCGAAAGATTCCCTCCCAGAGCCTCCTCAGCGATCGCAGGCCCGGTTCCGCGGAGCCCCCCCGAGACATACCCCTCAAGATCCCCGGCGCCCGAACCCTGGGCATCCAACACCTCCGCCAGACCGATCCGCCAGACCCTTAAGCCGTAACGATTTGAGTTGGATCGGTTGTGCTGGCTGCATCTTCTTCCGCAAGAGCTTCGTTGTTCGCTCGTTACGGGCCTCAATGGGCCCGCGCCTCGCTCTCGCCTCGTCTTGCGAAAGAATCTGCAGTGCCATCACTTTCCTCCCAACCAAATCGTAACGGCTGAGCGGCGGCAGCGGGACCGAGCCGAAGGGAGCCTTGGAGACAAACATCCTGAACACCCCGCGCGCAGCGCGAAAGTCCCACTCTCTGAGTCTCCTGAGCGACCGCAGGCTTGGTCCCGCAGAGCGCCGCCCGAGATGTTCCGCTCAAGAACCCACGCCCCTCTGAACGCGCCGCCCAGAATTTGTTGCCGCCACGAAATCGCACCGACAACTCGCGGTTGCGGCCGGCTCAGTCCGTTGGCTATCGTTGGCAACGATTCTATGACGTTGACCGAAAAGTTGTTGGCCCGAGCCGCAGGCAAATCCCAGGTGTCCGCCGGTGACAACATCTGGGTGAATGCCGATGTCCTGATGACCCATGACGTGTGCGGACCCGGGACCATCGGCGTCTTCAAGCGCGAGTTCGGTCAGAACGCCAAAGTGTGGGACCGCAACCGAGTGGTCATCATCCCCGACCACTACATCTTCACCTCCGATTCCAAGTCCAACCGCAACGTCGACATCTTGCGCGACTTCGTGCGGGAGCAGGAAATCCCTTATTTCTACGACGTCATCGACGACCCCAACGGCGCCTGGAAGTTCGACGCGACCAAAGGATTGCTGAAGCGCCAGTACGGCTCCCAGTACGCCGGCGTCTGCCACGCCGCCTTGCCCCAAAAAGGCCACACCCGCCCCGGCGAAGTCCTCTTCGGCACCGACTCGCACACCTGCATGGCCGGCGCCTTCAACCAGTTCGCCACTGGCATCGGCAACACCGACGCCGGATTCGTCATGGGCACGGGCAAGCTGCTCATCAAGGTGCCGTCGACCATCGGATTCCGACTCGAGGGCAAGATGCAGCCCGGCGTCATGGCCAAGGACATCATCTTGCATGCCATCGGCGAAATCGGCTTCGACGGCGCCACCTACCAGGCCATGCAGTTCCATGGCTCTGGCATCGCGACACTGTCCATGGACGACCGCATGACCGTCGCCAACATGGCCATCGAGGCCGGCGGCAAGAACGGCATCTTCCCCTTCGATGCGCGCACCGCTGAGTACGTCGATGCCCGCACTCGTCTGAACGGCACCCGGGCGACTTATGAGCCGGTCGAAGCCGATGCCGACCAGAAGTTCACCCGCGAGATCGTCATCGACCTCTCCAAGCTCGAGCCCACGGTGGCCTGTCACCCGGATCCCGGCCAACGCAAGTCGGCCAAGGAGCTGTCCCACATCCAACTCGACCGCGCTTATGTCGGTTCGTGCACCGGCGGCAAGACCAGCGACTTCGTGGAATTCGCCCGCGTGCTGCGCGGCAAGAAGGTGGTCATCGACACCTTCGGCGTGCCCGCCACTCCGGAGATCGTCCATGACCTCCAGAACACTCGCTGGGGCAATCAGACCATTTGGGACATCCTCGTGTCGGCCGGAGTGCAAATGACCGAGAATGCCGGCTGCTCCGCCTGTCTGGGCGGACCGGTGGACACCTTTGGTCGCATGAATGCGCCCATGAAGTGCATCAGCGCCACCAACCGGAATTTCCCGGGTCGCATGGGCCACAAGGAAAGTCAGGTTTTCCTGGCCTCACCGGCCACCGTGGCCGCCAGCGCTCTGGCCGGTCGTGTGGCAGATCCGCGCGAGTACATGAGCTAAGAGAAGCTCGCCGATCCACTCCCGCGGGACCCCGTTAGGATTGGGGCTTCCCGCGGGAGTTTTCATTTCTAGCCGGAATTTTGGCTTAGCCGGAATCGTTGGCTCAGCCGACCGATCCAACTGCATCGTTGGCTAAGGAAACTCCTCCACCCGGAGTCCGGTCTGGGCTCGGATGGTTTCGGCGACTGCCGACAGTTCTTCGGCGCTGAGGCGTGTGGCCCACGCTTCCGGAGTGGGTCGAGCCAGCGTGTAGGCATGAACTTCGCGCAAGGTGCCCCCACCGTCCCGGATTTGGTTGAGGCGCCGGCAGTAGGCATCCAGTTCGATCGACGACATGGGCTGCCCGTGGGTCTTCAGGAAGAGGCTTTGGATGACAATGGGCCGCACACGTGCCGTCTCCAGCAAGTTGCCCAGGATCCGGTCGAAGCGCACGGAACTGCGGTTGATGTGCCGGTAGTACTCCTCGGTGCCGGCGTCGAGCTTGGCCCAGACCTCTCCATGGTGGGCATCCATGAGTGACAACCCACGGCGGACCGAGGCTTTGTCCAGACCGGCCGAGTCGGTGATGAGCACGATCTTGGTGTCCGAAAGCCCCTTCTCCCGAAGGACCTCGGCCACGACTTCCACGCACACATCGAAATTGGAGACCATCGTGGGTTCGCCATCACCGCTGAAGGCCACATCGCGAACGATACGGCTCACCTCGGGCGGGGCGTCGTTGAACTTGGCCTCGCGACCCAGCCCACCGTTCAAAGCGTGGTCAATGAGCCAACGCAGTTCGTCCCGCACCTGATCGAGGCGGACCTCACGGGCCTTCCCCGGTGTGTTGCGATCCACCTCGCAGTAGACGCAGTCGAAATTGCACTGCTTGTCCGGATTCAGGTTCACACCGATGGACAGCCCGCGCGACCGGCGCGAGATGACCGGATAGACGTAGGTGAAGTCCTGATAGCGTCGAGCGTGATCGACGACGGCCTTCCAAGTGTTCCGAATCGGGATTGGAACCGCAGGCGAATCTCCCATGCGCGCGACCATAGATTCCAGCGAGGCAAAACGCGAAATCTTCTGCCGCACAGATCGAGATCCCGAAGCACCAGTTCGGGGGCATCCGTTTCGGGGGAGTGGGTGTTCGTCCCCATCCGGGTTTCCGAAGGATTGGGGAATATTCCCCAAACGGATCCATTGGGGTCTGTAGCAACCTTTAACGTGGGCAAAACCTTTGGGAATGAACCTCTATGGCTCGGTTTTCAAGCCCATGAGGCCTTGGCACGGTCCATGCGGAGAGGTTCTCAGAAAATGCGGGGTCACGGCCTCGGGAAAGAGCTTCTGGAAACAGAAACAAAAGCCCCGATCCATAAAGCCCTGATTCATAAAGCCCTGATCTGCAAAAACCATCGCCACAAACATTATTCCAAACATGAACTCCAAGAAGTCCCTCCTGCTGGCCGCCGTGTTGGCCACGGTCACCACCCTGAGCTCCTTCGCTCAGTCCACCCCTCCGACTGGCAAGCCCCCCGAGAAGCCCGTGAATCCGGAAAAGCCGAAGAATCCTGAAGGCGGCCGCGGTGGCCGTGGCCCGGGCATCGAAGTGCCCCGGATCGGTGTGCCCGAGAAGGTGTTCACCACCTTGCCCCAGTCCTTGCAGGACCAGATCTCCAAGTACCGTGAGCAGTCCAAGGGCTTCATTGATGCCCAGCGGGATATGGCCAAGACGCTGAGCACTGCCACTCAGGAGCAGCGCAACACCATCCGCGAGCAGCTCAAGGCCAATCGCGACAAGTTCCTGGCCGATACCCAGCAGGTGCGCACCGAAATCCGCGACCAACTCAAAGACCTCGGCGTCTCGGTCCGCGAGAACAAGCGCACCGATGGCGGTGGCTCGGGCGGCGGCAAGGGTCCGGGCCGTCCCCGCGGCTAATCCTCGAGGCTGATTTCCGCAACCCCTCCCCATTTTCAGACAGGCTCTAAGGCGGAACGATTCAGTTGGGAGGAAAGGGATGGCGTCGCGGATTCTTTCGCAAGACGAGGCGAGAGCGAGGCGCGGGCCGATGGAGGCCCGTAACGAGTGAACAACGAAGCTCTTGCGGAAGAAGACGCAGCCAGCACGACCGATCCAATTGCATCGTTCCGGCTAAGGCAAGGCAGGCGAATCGCAGGTTGCGGCTCGCCTGCCTTTTTTGTGTCCGGCACTCTCACGGGGACTGATCCGTTGTATTTTAGCATGTCGACTCCGACTCACGACCGCACCCGAATGGAAGCCTCTGTATGGGCAATCCGTTCAGCTGGGTTTTGGGTCTGGATCTTCCTGGTGGCAGGAAATCTCTTGGGCGGTCAGCAAGTGTTGGGGCCCTTGCATCCGCGCGACCCCGATGGTGAGTGGGAGATTCCGGTGTGGACCACCACGGTGACTTTGCGCAGCTCGGGCGGGTGGCGGGACAACGCACTCCTCTCGGGCACCAACGCCCAAGAAACTCCGTTTGCTGGCTATGGGTTCGAGGCCTTTTTGATACGCATGCCCATCGACGCCCATCGCTGGACCTTGTTTGTCGGCGGTGAAGAACGTCGGTACCTCCAGACGGTGGATTCCGGCATCGAGGGTCAGCCGGTCGAGGGGGATGCCTGGGTTTCAACCTATGGCGAGTATCGGTACCAAAGTCCGTCCGGATGGAGCCCGGGCCTCGTGGGTCAGCACCTTTATGCCAATCAGGTGTTCGATGCCTCAACGCTGGCCGACGGTCGGGGTTCGGTGCGCACCAAGGTGCATTCCCTGACCGCCCAACCGTCTCTCCGATGGTCCCGGGGCCGCGGGTTTCGTTGGGAGGTGGGTTACAGTTGGCAGCGCCAGAACTTCAATGCCCCGATCGATGGGTTCTGGCAGACAGGGCCGCGCTCGGTGGTGGCTTGGGACTACGCCGAGGGATCGGCGGTCGAAGCCACCGTCCGCTATGAAAACCGGCCTTATGATTCCCGGCCTGCTTCCAACCTCTTGGGCATTCCCGAGCCCGACACGGTGGCGCTGTTCACCCAACTCAATGCCGATGTGGCTTGGAAACATCAGTGGTCGGACAAACCCAAACTCCGTTCTACCGTACGGCTCTTCCAATTGGTGAATCGGGATGAGGCTGTGGGTTTCTACGATTTCAATCGCTGGGGAGTGGCTGGAACGTTGCGTTGGGAGGGAACCCATTGGGGGACTTTGTTGGGAGCACGCTGGAGCCAATGGGACTACCAGCGTCAGTTCATTTCGCCGGCCCCGGAGGACCTCTTGAAGTACCGCCACACCCAGGATGTCGAAACCAATGCCCGCGTGTTCCGAAAAGTGGGTCGCCACGCGACGGTGTTTGCCGAGTACTGGTTCGAGCGGCAGAATTCGAATGTGCTGCTCTACACATACTCCTCCCACACGGCCACCGGGGGATTGGAATGGGAATTCTGAAATCGAACCGACTCCCGTATGGAATGCATGGGCCCACCCTCGCGGCGGTGGCGGTGGCCTTGGCTGTGTTGGTGCTGACGGTTCTCGGCACGCGCCTCCCCTTGCGCCGGGAACTCCGTGCGGGTTTGGCCGAACGCGAAGCCCGTGGTGTGGCGGCCCTGTTCCAAGGACGCTTTGCCGCCCTGTGCGCCGAGGGAGTGGATGATCCGCTCTTGGCCGCCGTCGAAGTGGCCACGTTGCCGCAGTTGGCCCATGTCCAACGCATCACGGTCTTCGACGCCCGCGGCGGATTGCCCTCGAGGATTTATGGCGAGGAGTCTGTTCCGCAGCCGGATCCCTCCCAGTTGGAACGATTGATTGCGGGGGAAGTGCTTCCGGAATTCCGGGTCCAGCCCGATGGAAAATCGGCCGTCCTGCGGATGCACATTCCTCTGCCGGATTCCACGGCCCCTTCGCTGGCGGGCATTTTGGGTGTGGAGGTCGCCGGTTCCGGATTGTTGGAAGAATATGCCCAACTGGATCGCAGTCTCTGGCGACAAGGGTTTGTCACCTTGTTGCTGTCCGGCAGCGCCTTGGCCGTGGCCATCACGATCGCCTTTTCTCGGTTGGCTCGCGCCAATCAAGTCCTCTTCGATCGCAGCGAGAGATTGGTCCGCGCCAATCGGGAATTGATGGTGGCCACCAAGACCGGGGCGATGGGAGCCGTGGCTTCTCACTTGGTGCATGGATTGCGCAATCCCCTCGCGGGCCTTCAAGGGTTTCTGGCCAGCATCGGCGATCAGCCCGTGGCGGCGGACGATCGAGCCGAAGCCCTGGTCACCCTCCGCCGCATGCGAGCCCTGATTGATGGCGTGGTGCGTGTCCTCCGCGACTCTCGTGGGGTCTCCGAGGTTGAGATAGCGATGAGTGACTTGCT
>CAMCYJ010000025.1 GCA_945883815.1 Akkermansia muciniphila
ACAATGCGAACCTGGGGATACTTGGCACGGGCGCGATCGATGACCGTTTGCAAGTTGGTGCGGGTGGCTGCGAGCGGCAATCCACGCAGACCATCATTGCCTCCCAACTCGATGAGCAGGGCTTCTAGGGGGCGACGCAATATCCAATCCAGACGCCGCAGTCCCCCGGCCGAGGTGTCCCCACTGAGCCCGGCATTGACCAACTTCCAGGGCAGGCCGGCTTCACGGATCTTTTCTTGGATCCGTGCCGGCCAGGCCTCGCTCAGATCGACACCAAACCCCGCCGAGAGGCTGTCACCCAGCACGACCAGGATCTTGTCAGACGGAGGCGTGCCGGATGGGTTGGAGGCGGTTTCCACCGCCGGCATTCCCCAACCCAGAAACCCGAATCCCAACAACCCGAGACACAGCGCCGCGTAGAGCGCAATGGGGGAGCGAGGCCGCCGGTTCATGGATCAATGCGCCGTGGCGGACGCGTCGGCCTGGACGGGCTTGGGACGATACAAAACCACCACGTGGCCGATCACCGTCACCAAATGGCTGCCCGACTCACGGGCCACCTGTTCGCCGATCTCGTGGCGCTGGTCCTTGAGGTCGTGGAGCCGGATCTTCACCAACTCGTGCAGGGCCAACTCGCGATCCAGGCCGGCCAGAAAAGCCGGAGACACTCCCCCACGCCCAAGGCTGACGGAGGCTTCGAGGCGTTGGGCTTGTCCCTTGAGCTTGCGGACTTGGGCATTGGAAAGCGGCGCGGCCGCGGGGGTCTCGGAAGACATGTTCAAAGCGTTTGGATTTTGGCCACCAATCCCGTGGTGGAACGGCCCGGGAGGAAGGGAATGAACACGATGCGGCCTCCGCCGGATTCCACGGCTTGGCGCTCTTCCTGATCAATGGTTTCCAACGTGTAATCGCCGCCCTTCACGTAAATGTCCGGACGGGAGGTAGCCAGGAAGCGGACGGCCCGCTTTTCCGGGAAAATCGCCACAGCGGAAACGCATTCCAGAGCCGCCAACACACGGGCGCGGTCGCCCTCGATATTGAGCGGACGGGTGGGGCCCTTGAGCTCTCGCACGCTGGAGTCGCCGTTCAGGCCCACCAGCAGCGCGTCCCCCAGAGAGCGAGCCGCCTCCAGATAGGCGACATGGCCCGCATGAAGCAGGTCAAAGCAGCCGTTGGTCACCACCAAGACCTTGCCCGAAGCCTTCATGGCTTCGCGCCAGGCGGGGAATGCCTCGGGGCTGATGAGTTTGTGGACCGTGTCCATGCCGGGGAGATCTTCTCCCAGCCAACGCCTTCTGCCAATCCGGAACACCCTCTATCCGTGCAAACCCAATCGCGGCAACTGATCCCGGTGGCTGCGACTCAGGGTGACCTTGGCCCCGGAGAGCAGCTCGATGCAGTATTCACCATGGAAGAGCGGCTCGAGTTGGCGCACCCGAGCCACCTGCACGATGGCCGTGCGACTGACCCGGACAAATCGCTCAGAGGGCAGTCGCTGAGAGATGGCGTTCATGGTCTCACGCAACAGGAAGGTCTGGGAACCCACATGCAACTCCACGTAGTTGTCGGCACTGCCGATCCAGTCGATGTCGGCCACCGGCACAAAAACGATGCGGCCGTTGTGCTTCACCGGCAGACGGTCGGGAAGCTTGGCCTCCGGCGGGCTCGGTTCCGATCGGGCGACCGCCAGTCGTTTCGAAACTCGATCCAGCGCCGTCTTGAACCGCTCCCGGGAAACCGGTTTGAGCAGGTAATCCACCGCCTGAACCTCGAACGCCTCCACGGCGAATTGCTCGTGCGCGGTGACGAATACCACGGCCGGGGGCACCGAATCTCCGAGGGCTTCCAGTACCTGAACCCCGGTCAAACCCGGCATCTGGACATCCAGGAAGACCAAATCCGGGCGTTCCCGACGCAGCACCTCCACCGCCTCGTTGCCCTGGGAGCATTCGGCCACCAAGACAACTTGCGGTTCGCGACTCAACCAGTGACGGAGCCGCTCTCGGGCCAGGGGTTCATCGTCCACGACGATGGCTCGAATCGGGGGCATTGGGTTACCGTGCCAAGGGAATTGGCGCTGTCGAGTCTGCGGACAAGGCTTCTGGGCATCCATCCACCGACCCAGATTCTGGAGCTGAAGAGATCGCTAGATCTCTGAATCAACGACTGAGCGGCAATTCAACGACCGCCAGAACACCACCGCCCGGGGATACCTCCAACTGGAACCGAGCCTGAGACCCATACAGTTGGTGCAATCGGGCGAGGGTGTTTGAAGTTCCCACTCCCAAGGTGGGTTCACGATCGGCAGGAAGCCCTTTACCGTTGTCTTCAACCTCCAACCGCAATCGCCCTGGAGCGACCTCCGAGGCGCGGATGGCTATGCGACCCGGAACCAAAAGCGGTTCAACCCCGTGCTTGATGGCGTTCTCAACCAGCGGCTGAAGGATTAGATTGGGCACTTGGGCGTCTTGAACCTCGGGAGAGATTTCTCGCGACACCGACAGCCGATCCCCAAAGCGCATCTGCTCCAGGGTCAAATAGCGGTCCAGAAAGACCAACTCCTCCTGCAGCGAAACCAATTGCCGGCCCGATCGATCCAGGGCATGTCGGAGCAACTCGGCCAATCGCACCAGCATGGCATCGGCCGCGTCCACATCCCGGAACATCAGCGTGCCGATGCCGTTGAGGGCGTTGAAGAGGAAGTGCGGGTTCAATTGCATCTGGAGAGCCATCAACCGCGCAGAGCTCAATCGTCCCTCCAGATCCATCACGCGGCGCTCCCGATCCCGGAGACTCTCAGAATAGGCGACCACGTGAGCGACGGTCACCACGACCCAATAAACCAGCATGTTGAAAAAGAAGGTGGCCACGAGCACGTAGCGGATGAGGTCGTGGAGGGGCTTCTCGGAGCGGTGACCTGGGAAGAGCCACTCTCCAACACCGGCACGCACGAGGATCCAAACCAGTGAAAACACCGCGCCGCCGACCCCGTGGAGCGCCAACCGCAGGCGCCAGTGATCGCCCCCCAGGTTGAAGCGCCGGCCCAGCTTGAACGCCGGTATCGCCAACACTGCAAAGACATACCAATCGGCCAGAGCCCCCTGAAGGGCCACCGTCCAAGAGACTCCCTCTCCGAAGGTGGCTGCCTTGAGGTAGTGCTGCCCGGCGAAGGCCAGTCCTACCAAGGTCCAACTCAGTCCGTACAACAGCGGAAACCACCGCTGGCGGCTGGGAGAAGACGGAACCTCGGGATCCACGCCCGCAACAGTGCCGCGCCCGCCGCCTCAGGCAACGCCCATTCCTCGGCGCACAACCGGAAGCACTCACGCGACTGAGTCCTCAGAAAAAGCCCAAACACAAAAAGCCCCTCTGGATTGCTCCAGAAGGGCTTTCAAAGTGGTGCGCACGGCAGGACTTGGGAGTCTAAGGCCTTGCTAGAGGACTAAATAATGCGTTTTTCCTAAGGAATCAAGGGTAACCCAGACCTACCCACACCTCCAGAAACGTGCCGTTTACTGACAGTTTCACTGACAGTCAGCCCTACCGAAAATGGGGCCAAAAAGGCTCTGAACTCATGCCACGCCCAAACTGGAAAATCAGGCAGGAGTGAGGCGGACACGCCGCACAGTGGAAGGATGCCAGAGGCCACCCGAACGACTACGAATCCCTCTGCGATTCAAGCAGTCGGCGATACCCTGAAGAGTGTCCACTCCTGAGGATTTAATCTCCGCGATCACGGGCCGAATTTCGCTCATGAAGGATTCCTTTGCCCTGCGGCACCCCTCGTTCATCCGCAGGACTTGGAGAACAGGATTTCGAGATCCCAAAACTTTGCCCCTCCTCTTGGCGGCTTGAAGTGCCGCCTTTGTGCGCTCTGAGATCAACTCCCTTTCTCTCTGAGCGACCAAAGCCAAAATCCCAACGGTGAACTTGTCCACGTTGGGGCAGTCACAGCAAACGAAGCTCACGTTGGAATTCTGAAGGCGCAGGAGAAACTCAGCGTTGCGGCTGAGTCGGTCCAGCTTAGCCACGATCAAGGTTGCCTTCATCTTCTTGGCGACAGCCAGAGCCTCCGACAACGCAGGCCGATCCTGATCAGTCTTAGCGCCCGATTCGACCTCACGAAAAATTCCAACCAGCTCACCACCCTGCCGAGCAACGAAATCTCCGACCACCTGCTCTTGGCTGCTCATGCCGAGGCCGTCGAGTTTTTGAGCCTTAGTGGAAACGCGAAGGTAAGCGGCGTAACGTTGCATGATGTTCATTGTAAGCGTTTCTTATCGTTAAGCAACAATTTTTCAGACTTAGACGTCCGTCTAAGTTTGGCAATTTCTGTGAAATTGGATGAGCGACCCAGTCGAAGCCACCCCAACAGATTTTCAACCGTCGAAATCTCGCCGCCCTTGTTGTCCGACGCTGCTTGAGGGATTACATCTCGAAATTGTTTTCTACCCTTTGGACAGATTTCCTCCACCTCGGTTACGGATGTAATTTCAGGCCGTTTTCAGGGCGGAACATGACTGTCCAAGGCGGTCAGGAGGGTTTTCCCCATTGGGATCACTCGTCGAACCTTCTTAGGAAAGCTGGTAGGTACGTGGTTCCCCGGTGAATAATTTGGTGAAATTCCCCTGCCGTACTCGGAACAGGTAGCCGTGGTCGCCTGCGCCAGAGCCTTCTTGATGGATGGTGTGGTCCATGCATATCTGACCCTCCATGATAAAAGCGTCAAACTGGGGCAAGATTGGTCGTTTGGTGTGGATAATTGAGCGCAACTCGAAAAACTCTCCGCCATCGGAGCGAGTTTCTGTGCCGGCCTTGATCCAAAAAGTCTCTGCATGTTTCTTCCGAAGGCTGTTATGCAGAGTATCCATCGCCCAGACTGCAATGGGTTGCCTTGGAGTGTCCTTGTGGAATTCCTCTAAATCCCGAGCGATCTCATTCAGGTTCAACTTAAAGCCGAGGCGGTTTTCGCTTGTCGCGTATACAGAGCAGTAAAGTTGGAGTCTATTTGTTTCTTGACAAACGTAACCGAAGCGTTTGAGGGATCCCGCGGAACGGTCTTTGATCAAGCCTCGTTTCCAGTCAGGCGTCTTGGAAAACAGTGTAATCAGCCCATTATCAGGTTTCGTTGCCCGAAATGATTTTAACTCAATGCCTTTGTAGTCGGGAGTACTGCGGGCATTCATCTTGATGCCCAAGGCAGCCTCAATACTTCTTCCGATGGCCGTGTCACCTCGGCAGACCGCTCTAAGAGGCCCCCGAGCAGCTACATCCCTCAGGAGTTGAAGAAGTTCAACCGAGACAGATGAGACTTCCTCCCCCAAAGCGCCAAAAAAAAGTGCAGCGACTGTGTCACGGCATCTAGTCGTGTCCTCGGCGACAGACGAGAGAGAAAGGTTAAGAAAATGAACCTGTCCGCCATGCACGAAGACGCAAAAAACGTCATTTTCCGTTGCAAAATTGGTGAAATTGTAAGGCCAGAAGCGCGGGTCTCCTTGCTTGGTTTCTGGGCGGTACAGCGAGAGCCGCATTTGGGACATTTTACTGTCTTCCACGACCACCGCATTGAGTACCACCTTGTTTGCCGGTCCTTGTCCTTGAGCGCTGAAGTCGTGAATTCGCTTATCCTTGAGAAGCGTTCGAAGCGGGAGCGTTGCGTCAAAAATGTGCTTGTCCAATCCGGTTGCTGTAACGAACAAAAGAGCATAGTCACCCGCAGAACCACGAACAATCTGAAGATTGCTCTCTTCGGTAGGTGTTAGTGTCCGTGTGTTCATGCCTTCTTGAGCAACGCAGCCAGATGGGACCCAACCTTCCGGGCAAGTTCCACGGGTACAGCATTTCCAATCTGCGTGTACTTAGTAACATCTCGGTCCCAAAGACCAGCACCGGGATCACCAGCTCGTCGTCGCCCACCCGTTGTCCTTGGCCCCATAAATACGTACCAGTCAGGGAACATCTGAATTCTTGCCCATTCCCGAACCGAGGGGACGCGTGGTTGACAGTAGTGTACGTAATCGTCGGGAAGAGACGTTGCGGTGATGTTTGGTCCACTTCCCCCCCATGACTTAGGCAAAACTCGTTGGGCAAACTTCTTGGTGCGCATGCTCGATGGAATTGCGCCGTCATTCGCAATCATAAACTCGAACTTCTCGATAATACGCGGCGCATGGTTCGAATACTCATGGTCCGTAATTGCTGCCCCTTTGCCCAGGACTTTACCGTCGAGGGTAGTGCGTAGTCGCTCTTGGAAACGGTTCAACGGCTTCGTAGGGTAGGCATCCGTCGCCAGCGTTCTCGCGTAGTTGGGGTCGCAGAGGTCGCTGAGTAGTTCGATCAACGTGGGATAGTCATTGTCTGGCTCGGGTAGAAGGCCGTCTGTTACCGCTGTCGGCTCGATGATGGTTCGATTCGATGGCTTTGCGGGAGGCACAACTATCTTGAGGTCGCTGCGGACACCGACAACTAGTACGCGAGGCCTGTTTTGAGGAACGCCGTAACTTTTGGAATGAACGAACTGCCAGCGGACGGTGTATCCCTTGATGTCCATGAAGGAGCGGAGAACATCGCGGAAAATCTCCCCGTTTCCTCCCTCCTTGGTCCACTTGGACGTCAGCAGCCCGCCTACGTTCTCGAACAGAAACATTCGCGGCTGAAATCCATGAACAACCCGGATCATCTGATGGAAGAGCTGGTTTGAGGGGATATCCTGCTTTTCCAGATCAAAAGATCGACGATGCCCAATACCAGAATATCCTTGACACGGTGGACCACCAGCCACCAGATCGATTTCCTTGATCCCCGCACTCATCCAAGTTTTCTTGAAATTTGCGATATCAGCGTCTTTGAAAGCGTAAATATCACCGATCTCTACGATTTTGCTGCTTCGGTTAGCTTTGTAGGTCGCAGCAGCGTCTTTGTTGATCTCCGAGAAGAGCAAGGGTTCAAAGCCTGCCATTTCAAGCCCCAACGACAGGCCACCACATCCAGCAAACAGATCGACACAGGTCAGCATAATTCAGAAGGCATCAGGCGGATCACGGAATGGACGGGAATCGGGGGGGATTTGGTGATTCGACCATCCGGCGGGATCTTCAACTTGGAAAGCTTGGGCTTCAAGCCAGGAGTTTTTGAGCTGGCGTCTTCAGTCTCGGTCTCATCCTGCTAGACTGTCTCCGCGGTGACGTTGAGACCATAGTGATCGAGAGACGCTGCTACCCCACCAAAAACTAGATCACCCCGCCCTGAAACTCACACTCGATCCAGTCCCGCACCAACGGTGGAGTAACCCTGCGACGGAGTTTCGCTGTTTTAACTTTCAATCTTCACGGTATTCAGGGAAGCGTCGCAACTTTCGAAGCCACAAGCCTTCCAATATCTCAGCAAGCGACTTTCTCCGTTGTTGTTTTTTTCGAATCGCCAGTCGTTTTGGAGACCGGTAACTTTGCAAGGGTTTTCAGCCACATGCGCTGTGATAAGTTTATAATCTTGGCGCATTTCGCCCAATAACTGCTTAAATCTTCTGAAAGTTGCCAAAGTCGACTTTCGTGAATTGGCCAAAAGAATGTGCAAATGATTGGGCGTATTCTCGTAAGCTTTCACCCGGCAAGACTCGTTTTCGTAGATAATAACTTTCTTCTCGCAGTAATCGAAGCTGCGGAAACCGGGCTTTACGAGTTTGATGGTTTTATCGTCATCAAGACTCCAACTGCTCCTGCCTAGGTTTTCTTCGAGATCTTGGAGGGTGCTTTCGTACGGTGGTACCAAGTCAGAAAAACCTCGGGGATGGGTTTTAAGTTTTGGTGAGTACGGTTCTCGTATGATGCTGTCGAAGACAGTCTTGGCTGTTGCCTGCCGGTGGAAGTCGTAAAAGCTGTGAACGTGTTGGACGGTCTGATCGTTGAAAAGAAGCTCTTTGCGCGTCATGCCTTGATTTACACGCGAACCCGAGGCTCGGGCAGTGCTTCGACCAAGTCGCCTCCATCTTGGACAAATTCCGCCCCCGCCTTAAAAACTGCTGCGCCCAACCCGCACTGCCGCAAGCTCCCAGATTTCCAGACGTTTCGCCCAGTTCAGTCGATTTCTTCACCCCAGGCCGACTGGCTTCACGGTGATAACAGGCTTGATCCCAAAAGAATTCAGGCAGTCCCTTTGGATAGCTTCGCGAAGTACGTCAACCTTTGCGCCAATATCGTGGTCATCAGCATCGGCAAAGACCCCGAGACCATCATGCTCGGGGAGGATCTCAAGGCCCAATCGATCAGCGAGTTCGAAATTCTCAGGGTTCAGAATAAGTTTTGTCTCATAAATCTTGCTGATATTGACTCCTGTATGTTTTTTATCTGTCTTACCCCAGATTTTAGAAAGTATTGGATAATTTTTGCGGATCCACTTGTAAACATCGTTTTTTTTATTGTTAATCGCACGGCATATTTGATCTTTAATTTCATCTTTTGTATGCTTTTTTCCTAGGTCTGCGGCGATTAATAATCGCGGATCAGTGTCTAAATTCGACCACATCTCAGTCCAGTTTATATATTCTTCAACAAGTTTTTCCTCATTTTCTGCTAAGTAATGTAGGGATCCTTGGAGTATAGAATTATATAATATATTATTATTAATATTACAATAATTATATATAGATATACTAGTTAACTTATTAATTATATTATTATACTTATTCTTTAATATAATATTAGCATCAAGCTCTTTGTTTATATAGTCAGAAAGATTAAATAGTAAAACGTCAATTAAATACCGCGCCCAAAATGTTGGATAGCAAGCTCTTATATCAATGGCACAATTATATTTTTTGCCGCGCAATAAATAAATATATCTGACCGAGCTGGACATTAATACCCAAGGATGATGTATTCTGCCGTCAATAGCACATCGGATTATTTCTTTGAATTTACCTTCGCGGATTATGGTGGTTGAATACTCAACATTATTTTTTCTTCCCTCCGAAAAATCAACTGGTCTTTGCATCCAATAATTTTCAAGATCTGCATGATTGTATTCGAGCGCGTAGATATTATCTTTTATTCTTTTAATAACAACGTCGTCGGTTTTTTTTGATCTACTTTTGTTCTGGCTTCTATTCTTGCGAATTCGGCGGTCCAAATCAGGGTCATTGTGCAATTTTCGCAAATATTCACGATTACTATCTAATAATAGCCGCCGACCTAGGTCAGTGAGCTTGAATTTTGAAACCTTGCCTTCTTTGGTCGCCCGATTGAAAAAACCTTTTCTTGGTTTGTGAATCAGACCGACCTTTTCAAGAACAAGCAGCACATCCGAATAATTTATATTCGTGGATTTAAAACAGTTCTCAAGTTTCTTGCACTGTATTCCTGCCCAGCCATCTTTATTCTGGCCGCTGTACCACTCAATTGTGTTTAATAAATATTCACAATTGCTGATTGCTTTATAATTTTCTCCCTGAAAAATAAATTCTTGAGAAAGTAGGTTGTTTAATTCTATTCCGACTTTTATATTGGTGAACCTCACGCGGCTCACAGTTGGCACTATAACGCCCGATAAGTCAAGAAGTTATCATTATTCCCGATCATCTTGTGTAATTTCCTGTATAGAAATGAAAAAGACGCTGGAACAATTAAAATATAGAATAGAAAATAATAAATACTTCACCGCCGATCATGTTCGCGGGGTCATTCGTGAGGTGGGTGAACTCAATGAGGAGGGCCACACGGTCGCGCACCTGTTGGAAGTGGCCCAAAGCAGGGAATGGTTGGGCAAAGTTGACGATGCGGGTTTTTATCCCAGTCTTATTTTTGACCTGCCTCCCGAACCCTTGAAATCGTGCCGCGTTCAAGAAAATCGATTGTGGCTAATGGGTGCGGTGCCAGTTGGTAAAGTCAGGAGTTAACTTTTGCCGCTCGGGAAGGATGTAAAAGTCCTAAAACTCGGTGGCTCCTACGCCCGTTTCCTGCGGTTCCTAGGCCTTAACGGCTGGCATATCCAGCACCTTGGCCTCGATCAGCGCCTCTATGGCCCCAACCACCGCATTGAGTTCCTTTGACCTGCTGGTGAAATCGGCATCTTGGAGGCAGTTCCTCTCAAGCTCGATCTTGGCGGTTCGGGCGGCGCTCAGCAGGTTGCTCAGAGCTTCCGCGGTTGAAGGTTGTAATTTTCCAAATTCTTTTTTCTTACCCAATAAATTTAATTCTATTCTATAAATTAAATCTACCAGTATTTCGTAGCTACTTTTTCTTATTCTTATCTTCTTTGTTAACATCTTATAAATAGAAAATACACTCCCCCTGCCATATCTGGGAAAAAGATTGCAGATTTTTTTTTGAAAAAAGGGGGGGCCATACTTCCGAGGGGGGGGGGGGAGTGGGGCCACCACTGGGGAGGGGGGGGGCGGGCTATGTCCGTGCCAACCTTTCAATCCGAAGTCAGAAAATCGATAAAATTAAAAACTATACAATAATTAATGGGCAAAAAAACCAGATAAAAAAGAATATACATAGGGCGCGAAAAATATGTTGACGAAGCGTGAAAAATGTTGACTCAGAGGCTGCTGTGTGGTTACATGTTAGCAGCATCAACAACGATGCGACTAAAAATATGAATTATTTATTTAATTCTCTTATCAACAAATACCCAGCACGCGTAAACAACGATCAAGCCTCAAAGATTCTTGGTTTCAATCCAGATGAAATCAGAATTCTTGTTACTTACGGACATCTGAAACCCATCGCAAAGCCCAAGCAAAATAGTCACAAGTATTTCACCTTGGTTGATCTTTGCGAAAAAGCCATCGATCCAGAGTGGATTACCAAATCTACCGGAACGGTTTATAAGCATTGGAACACAAAAAATTCCAATAAATTGAAACCGTGCGATTCTGAATAGTTAATTAGACTCACATAAATTGCTTAAAAAGGCTCCCTTTTGGGGAGCCTTTTGTTTTTTAAGATAAATTTTTACCTGAGACAACTATTTAAAAAATTGGCGCAAGAGCATTAGCCCCTGCGCCAAGGTTTCAGCTCCTTTGACAGTCGGTTAACTCTGACCGTCTGAGAATTCTTCCAACGACGGGCATTCGAGGACTGCCTTCTTAGCGTACTGCTGATGAATAATTCTACTCTGGTGGCCCATCATCGCCATTGCGAACCGTTCCGGCATTCCCGCACTGGCCGCCCTCTCGATCCACGCATATCGGTAAGAATGAATCACGCAACCGGGTGCGAATCCAAGTCGTTTGCAGCGCCGCCAGAAGTCCCCAGACCGACGGTTGGGTTTTTCCTCCCGGATCTTCGGGAACAGAGGTCCTTGAGCGGGCAACTTCCGCAAGAGCGTTTCAAGTTCTGGCCCGATCCTCAAGTTGGCCGGGGGGCTGTCTGGGTCGAGTTTAGCGCGACGGTAAACCAGCAACCGCTTGGTCCAGTCGATGTTGGAGGCATCAAGGTTGGCTGCGTCACCTTGGGACGCCCCTAGATGCCAGCAGAGTTCATAGAAGCTCCTCCGTTCAGGATCTTCAGTGGACGCGCAGATTTTTTCATGTTCTTCCCGAGTGATGGCCCGGAAGTGATTCCAACGGACTTTGGGCCACAGCCTTTCCGGGATGAGGTCCTTGTCCACCCAGTTCAGTTTGACGCCATAGTTAAAGGCGAGGCGCACATGGTACTGCGTTGAACGCTTGCACTGCCGAAGAGTCGCTACCAAGTCGCTGGTTCGCGTGTCGACAAGTTTCATTTTAACAACTTGACAAATTTCAGCTGCTTTGAATGCACGACGCACCCTTTCCCAACAGGTCTGCTTGCGACTTTGGACGTAGGCTTCGAAAAGCACCTCCCAAGTTCGGGTGGTTCCTTCCGGGTCGGCTCGACGGAAATAGACCATCGCCATATCTCTGGCTTGGCTTGCGGATTCTTGGGACTTGTTCAACGCGAAGAGGAGTTCCTCAGCGTTTTCCCGAATGGAAGTCTTCAGGGACCTCTGCTCCCCGGTGACTCGATGTTGCGCATAGAAGCGGTTTCCCCGCTTGAACAGTGTAAATGTCTTCATGACGGATTCAGCTTGGCTGAAGCCCCCAAGACGCGGTTAGCGAGCAGTGGCAACCTACTGGTCAGATAGTCGAGGATAGTTCCGAGAGTTTGCCGTCAACTGACACTTTCACTGACAGTTGGCTGTTTCTTCTTCGGAATCCTCACAAAAAACCCCCGGAAACCCCAATAAAATCAGGGTCCCCGAGGGCTTCTGAAAGTGGTGCGCACGGCAGGACTTGAACCTGCACACCTTTCGGCTCTACCACCTCAAGGTAGCGCGTCTGCCAATTTCGCCACGTGCGCGTGGTATCGTTCGATTCCTAAACTGATTTCAAAACCGATCCGATTTCGACTTCAGATTATCATTCCCTCAGCTGAGTCGCAAGAAAACAAGGGCAGGTCTCCTTTTGGCAGCGAAGAAATGGTCGGGGCGGTGAGATTCGAACTCACGACCTCTTGTACCCGAAACAAGCGCGCTACCAGGCTACGCTACGCCCCGAACCAAACGAGGGCCGGAAAATGGGGAAACATCGATTGAGTTGCAATGGATTTCTCCTGAAAAGTGAAAACCAGCGCATGGCCCGCCTTGGATCCGCGCCGCTGGGACCGACAAGCACTCCTTCATGGGCTCCTGATTCTCGCATCATTCCGACCACACCGCCCCGCAGGCTGCAACTTTTTGCCAGCACCTGGGCCCGGATCTTCCTGACGCTTGAATTGACCCGGAACGATCACCCGGTTACCTTGCATCCTTTCAAATGAAACTGAACCTTTCCGCGGGTCGTGCCCTCCGGCGCGGCTTTACGCTCATCGAACTGCTGGTCGTCATCGCGATCATCGCAATTCTCGCCGGTATGCTCTTGCCTGCTCTGGCCAAGTCCAAGTCCAAGGCCACGGGCATCCTCTGCATGAACAACCTCCAGCAACTCATGCTCGGATGGCGCCTGTATGCTGATGACAATTCGGACGGAACGGTGTCGGCCCAAGGCGGTGGCGATCGCCGCCCGAACTGGATCGAAGGCAACATCGACTATTCGGCTGACAGCGCCAACCAGCGCTACCTGACCAACAGCCCGCTCTTCAAGTACGTGGGCGGAGCCCAGGCGATCTTCAAGTGCCCCGCCGACCGCCAAACAGTCCGCGTGGGCCAACTCAAGGTGGCGCGCATCCGCAGCAACTCCATGAGCCAAGTCTGGGGCAACGGCGACTGGCTCGATTACGACTACAACCCGAACCAGACCAAGTGGCGCAAGTACATCAAGCTGGGAACGGTGGTCCAACCGTCTCAAACCTGGGTGTTGATCGACGAGCATCCCGACAGCATCAATGACGCGGCGTTCGCCAACATCATGACCGATGCGAACCGGGCTGGTCGATCCAAGGTGGTGGACCAACCCGCCAACTACCACAACGGCGCGGCCGGTTTCTCCTTCTCCGATGGCCACGCCGAGATCCGTCGCTGGCTCGGCGCCAAGATTGGCCAGGCCAAGGTCAACTTCAACGCAACGGGCAACTACATCTCGCTCGGCGGAGTAATCCCAGCCAACGACCCCAAGTCGCTGCTGGATGTGGGCTGGATGGCTGACAACACCACGGTGTCCACCCAGTAATCCTCTCCGAGTCCCTTACGAATCCCATGAAACGCCGCCGTCCTGGCGGCGTTTCTGCTTTTCATGAGCCCCCGCATCACCGCCTCGCTGGTCCTGATCGGAACCTGCGCGCTCTGGGCCTTCAGCTTTCCGCTGCTCAAGTCCATCGAGCAACTGGGCCAACGCAATGCGCCGGGGAATTCCAGCCTGTTCCTCTCCACCTTGCTGGTCGCCTGTCGCTTCACCTTTGCCGCGGGCTTGTTCCTCATCGGCAGTGGAATCCGCCGCCGGTGGCGGCAACGGAAGGACAGTGACAGCTCCCATTCCATCCGACCCACGGCATTGGAGTGGAAGCAAGGTCTGGGCATCGGGTTCTTCGGCTCTCTGGGGCTCATTCTCCAGATGGACGGGTTGGCCTACACCGAGGGTTCCGTATCGGCGTTTTTGACGCAGGGCTACGCGGTGCTGATTCCGATCTGGGTCACCTTCACGGCCCGCCGCCTGCCCGGCTGGACCGTCGCGGGGGCTTGCCTGCTGGTGGGGTTGGGTGCGGCCGTGCTGGCGGGAGTCCGCTGGGACCACTTGCATCTCGGGCGAGGAGAACTGGAAACGCTGGCCGGGTCTGTGCTCTTTGCCGGCCAGATCCTGTGGCTGGAACGGCCGCAGTTCGCGGGCAACGACTCTGTCCGCTCCACCACCGTCATGTTCGGCGCCATGGCGGTGACGGCTTGGCCACTGGCCTTCGCGTTGGCCCGGGACCCTCACGATATCGTGAAGGCGGCCAGTTCCTTTGAAATCGCCTCACTCTTCGCTCTGCTGCTCTTCGGTTGCACCTTGGCGACCTTCCCACTGGCCAATCACTGGCAGCCCAAGGTAACGGCCACCCAAGCGGGCCTGCTCTATTGCACAGAACCGGTCTTCACCAGCGTGGTCTGCCTGTTCGTGCCGGGTTGGATTTCCAAGACCACCGGCCTGAATTACCCGGATGAATTGGTCCACTGGAGGTTGATCCTGGGTGGCTCCTGTATTCTGGCGGCAAATGTCTGGATCCTCCTGCAACCGCCGCCCAAGCCTCTCGATGCTTGAAGCCACGCGGGTGCGCGGCGCTTTCCTCGATCGCCGACAAGCCTATTTCCAGGTCATGCGGGTGAAGACGGGGAAGTGGTCACTCGGTTGACGCCCTCCCGGGGTGAGGTCTACCACCTCGGACCAAGGCACCTCGGCCTCACCCCGACACAGGATCCAATCGATGCGGGCACTGTTGAAGGTGGACTTTCCAAAGCCGTTGAAGGAATTGAGCGTTTCATTCCTGCGTTGCGCCGCAGCGAACCAGGTGTCCTTGAATCCGATGTCCCGGGTCAGTGCATCATAGACCGTGTTCCGAGTGGCCACGGCGTTGAAGTCTCCCATCAGGATCACCCGCTCGTTGGCGGGTATCTTCGCCAATCGACTCCGGATCAAGGCCGCCCCCTTCTCGCGAGCCGGCTGAAGCGCGTGGTCCAGATGCGTATTCCACAGGTGAAACTCCTTGCCCGTCTGCCGGTCGCGCAATTGCACCGAAGTCACCATGCGACGATTGGGGTTGCCCCAGGTGGACGAACCAATGACCTCCGGAGTGTCGCTGAGCCAGAAATGGTCATAGGCCAACGGTTCAAAGCGTGAACGCCGATAGAAGATGGCCATGAACTCCCCGCGACTGCCGCCGTCGCGACCCGTGCCGATCCAGTCGTGTTCGGGAAGGTCCGAGGCCAGGTCGCGCAATTGATGATACACGCCCTCCTGCGTCCCCATGAGGTCAGGGGCATATTGTTTCAGCAGCGTCCGTATGGCCGGCCGACGATCTGGCCAAGCCTCCGGACCCTTGGGGGTCGCGTAGCGAAGATTGTAGGTCATCACTCGCAACTCTTCGCCACCCTGGGCCTCGGCTCGACCGCTCAAAGCCGGAGCCGCTGCGATGAGGGGAAGAGTGGAAAGGAAATGGCGGCGGGAATTCATGTGCCCAGAGACAATGCCCCACGCCAAAGCTCAAGCAAAACAGAACAACTCGGACACACGCCCTCCCGATCGATGGATTTTCGAGTGCTCGGTGGGTCAGCGGGGCTTTTCGAGCTGGCTCTCGCGGATCCGCCGAGCGCGTTGCCCCCAAGTCACCGCCACCGTGGGGAGTTCTCGGGCGACATGCTCGTACAGACCGGCCGCCTCGCCGGTTCGACCCAGGCGTTCCAGAATCTCCCCCGTGGCGCGTGCCGCCTCGGTCAGGATGTCGGCGGAAAGTTTCTCACCCGGCAACAAAACCTTGCCCAGTGCGACATCCAAACCCGCCTGAATGGCGCGTTCCAAGAACGCCGCAGACTCTGCGCCACTGCGCAGTTCCGACATCTTGCGATTCACCGCGGCATACCCCAACCACGCGCGACACCGGGTCTCGATTCCGGCTCCTGGGAGCTTGGCTGCTCGCAGATAGAGATCGGCAGCTCGGGTATAGTCAGCCGGATTGAGGGTGCTGAGTTGGAAGTGACAGTTACCCATCATCCCCAGTGCCGGAGCGAGATACGGGCTGTTGGTGAATTCGAGAACCCGGGTGAAGGCCTCCAGCGCCAGGCGGTAGCGGGACAATGGGTCGCCACCGGTTTCCACCGGCTTGGATTGCAGCAGTTCGCCGTAATGGAAGAGCGCTGCCGACTGAATTTCGGGGGGTGCGGCTTTGTCGTTGATCAACTCGCGGAAATGTTCGGCGGAGGAGTCGAAGTTCTGCAATTTGCGCCCCGCTTCAGCCGCCCACAACCTCGCGCGATACCAGGTGTCACCCCGCGCCGCGCGCACCGTGGCATTGGTCAGGATGGCAGCACTGGCCTGTCCGGCCTGAAGGTAATCCTGCTGCTCGAAGAAGCGGCCAGCCAGCCAGAGTTGGGCGGACAAGGTCCCGGGATCCGCGGGGTTCTTGGCTGCCAATTCGGAAAACTGGCTCATGGCCGCCGCAGGGTCGCCGGAACGCGACAGTGCATAAGCCAAATGAAACCCCGCACGCACTGCGCCGGGATGCTGGGGATGTGCCATCAACCAGCGCCGCAATTCGGCCACCGAATCGGCCCAACGCTCGTCATGCAGCCCGAGCATGGCCAATTCCAACTCCACTTCGGGACGGACCGCGCTCTCAGGGAACCGCAGGAGATAATCCTGCAACAAACCGCGCCCCAACTCGCCGGCCCCCTGCCGCGCCAGGGACGATCCCAACCAGAGGACGCTTTGTCCGGCCCGGACCGCCGCTTGGGGCAACTCCAGTAAACGGCGCAGGGCCGATTCGCCGGCCGGCGCGTTGGTGCTGGCGATGGCGGAGATGACGGCTTGTTCCAGGGCTGCCGGCATCCAGGCCTCCCGCTCAACGGGACGCTGGGCGACGGCGTCAGCCACCTCCAGATAGCCCGTCAAGGCCGAGGCAGCATCCCCCAGCCACGCGGCGGCATCGGCAGCCTTGAAACGGGCGACCAAACGATCGGGGGATCCATCCGGGAGTAGGGACAATGCCGTCTGGAAACCAATCAAGGCCTGCGCCATTGCCGCCTTGGAATTGCCCGCGAGCGCCTCCTCCCAACGGCACCAGGCCAGGGCCAGGGTGAGCGGGCCACGGACTTCGGGAGGGGGACCCAGCAAGGCGGCCCGCTCCAGTTCTGCCACGGCCCGGGTGAGGCTGACGTTAGATTCGGCGGTGGCTGAGCCCACCCGATCGGCACCCCGTCGAGCCAGGTGTTCGCGGAGATGGATCTGCCCCAAGCGCAAGCGCAGTGCGGCAACGGAGGCATCGTCAGCCAGTCCGGTGATGACCCCTTCGAGACGTTCGCGGGCCAACGACAACTGACCTTGAGAAACCCACCAGTCGCTGAGATTGCGGATGGCATCGCTGCGGAACACCGCCGGAACGGCCGGGGCCAAATTTTCCTCCAGGGGCGCCACCGCACGCACCCCCTGCCCCGCGGCCAGGAGCAGACGACCCAATAGAGCCGAGGATTCCGGACGTCGCGCGACCAACCCGTCGTCACCGGAGATGCGCCGCAACTGTTCGGCCGCGGTAATGGCCGGTTCAACCTGCCGACCCGCCTCCAAGATGCGGACCTCGAGCCGCAACCGGTCCCACTGGGCCTCCGGCTTTTGTGCCAACGGAGTTGCCGCGATCACGGCTTCACGAGCCCGGGTCCAGTTGCCCGCGCCCAGATGCGCTTCGGCCGCGAGCATCAAACCGGTAAAAAGCAGCTCTGCCGGTTTTCCTTGACCCAAGGCTTGTCGAAACGGCCCATCGGGCTGATCCAACAAGGCGGCGGCCTCTTGGGGTTGACTCGATCGGAAGAGGGCCTCGGCTCGGCGCACCCAAGCATGGAGGGTCAACTCGGATCCAGAGAACCGTGCCAGGTAGAGCCCGAAAGTTTTCTGCGCCGCGGCATGGTCCCCACGCCCCGCCTCGGCCTCCCCTTGGGCATACAATGCCCGACGCAATGCCTCGGGCCTCAGTGCCGAATCAGGAAACTGGCTGGAAAACGCGGTAAACTCTTCGGCTGCACGCGGATAGGCACCGATCGAGAAGGAGCGGAGCGCGGCGTTGAAGGCGACCTGGTCCGGCCCATCGGCAGCAAGAACCGACAGACTCAGGACGGTTCCCACCATCCAGCCCCACCCCCGACTCGATTCCTCGCGCAACCAACGCATGTCCCCACTCTCCGGACGTACTGACGAACGAGCAAGCGGAGAGCATTCCCTCCGTGGAGGTGACTCCGGATCCAAACATCCCAGCGAACGGCAAAAAACAGGACTCTTCCCGATTTCCCCGCAGAGACTATGGTCAGGGGCATGCAGGGCAGTCATGGGGTCACCGGAGTCTGGAATGGCGGCTGGAATGAAGCGGAACTCAGCCGCTGGGCTGCGGCATTGCGGGCCCAGTTGACCGACTCAGGCGTGACCTTGGGATTGGTCTTCTTGGCCCCGTCGCTCTTTCCCCATGCCGAAGAGGTCTTGGAAGTCCTGCGTGTGCATGGACGAATTCCCTGCCTGGTCGGCTGCTCCGGCGTGGGGTTGATCTCGGGTGGCGATGAGTTCGAAGAAGGGGCCGACTTGGTTCTTGGGCTGCACAACCTCCCCGGGGCCACCCTCAAGGGTTTCCACTTCGACAACGAAACCATCGACGCCACGGACAGCGAGGCAGCATGGATTCAAAAAACCAGCCTCTCCCCGGAACAAGTCAATGGCTGGCTCATTTTCGCCAGCCCGTTCCACCTGAACGGAGAGGCTTGGCTACGGCAATGGAACAAGGCCTACCCCGGCATTCCTTCCATCGGCGGCTTGGCCAGCGGCGATTTCTCAGCCGAGCAGTGCCAGGTGTACTTCAACGGCGGGGTCCATGAGCAGGGTTTGGTGGCCGTGGCCCTCTGTGGCGAGGTCACGCTCGAAACCGTGGTGTCGCAAGGGTGCACGCCCATCGGAGAGAGCTGGACCATCACACGAGCGGACCGGAACTTTATCCTGGGGATCGGCAATCGCCCTGCGTATTCGGTCTTGATGGAAACCTTCGAGGGCCTGAGCCACGAGGAGCGCATTAAAAGCCAAAACAACCTCTTCGTGGGCTTGGCCATCGATGAATATCGCGACGAGTTGCACTGCGGCGATTTCTTGGTCCGCAATCTTCTAGGCGGCGACCCGAAAAATGGAGCCCTGGCCGTCGGAGCTTATCCTCGCACCGGACAAACCCTCCAATTCCAGCGACGCGACTCGGAAACGGCCGACGCGGAATTGTCGGCGCTCTTGGCACAAGCGCGCACACAGTTGGCCGGACGCCCGATTTACGGGGGGTGCCTGACAGTTTGCAATGGCCGCGGGTCCCGACTCTTCGGCATCCCCAACCACGACGCGGGGCTCGTACAAGAGCAACTGGGCCGCACCGCCATCACCGGTTTCTTCGGACATGGCGAGTTGGGTCCGGTAGCCCACCAGAATTTTCTGCATGGCTACACCGCCTCGCTCGGACTCTTCGTGCCCAAGTCGACGCCCCGCCCGGGATGAACCGACCCGGGCCCGGCTCCAGCAGCCCCCGGCCCCCGACAGACCCGAGACGTCCCCGAGAGTTGCCACAACCGCCCCCCTTCTGCCTTCATCTGCGTCCATCTGCTGCCAATCCCGATTCCTGAATGAACGACGAACAACAACCCCAGTTTGAATCCGCCAAGTCCGAGGTTCAGCGCAAGACGCTCGACCAGCGGGAGCAGATGAACGAGTTGATGCGCCTGCGTCACTCCTGCGCGCACATCTTGGCGACGGCGGTCTTGAGGCTCTGGCCCGACGCATTGTTGGACATCGGCCCGCCCACGGACGAAGGCTTCTACTACGACTTCGAACTGAAGCACCGCTTCACTCCGGAAGACTTCCCCAAGATCGAGGAGGAGATGCGGAAGATCACCAAGGAGAACCAAGTCTTCGAGAAGTCCATCCAGACCCGCGCCGAGGCCCTGGCCTACTTCGAGGGCAAGGGACAGACCTTCAAGGTGCAGCGCTTGGGAGACATCCCTGAGGGCGAGGCCATCAGCTTCTTCCAAAACGGCGAGTTCGTGGATTTGTGCGCCGGCCCCCACGTGATGCGCACCGGCAACGTGAAGCCCGGGGGCATCAAGTTGCTCAAGGTCGCCAGTGCGTATTTCCGGGGTAACGAGAAGAACCCCCAATTGCAGCGCCTGTACGGCACGGCCTTCAAGAACAAGGAGGAGTTGGACAACTGGCTCAAGATGCAGGAAGAGGCCCGCAAGCGGGACCACCGGAAGATCGGCACCGAGATGGGGCTCTTCGCCATGGATCCGGAATACGTCGGGCCCGGCCTGCCCCTGTGGCTGCCGAAGGGAACCGTGCTCGTCGAAGAACTGGAGAGACTGGCCAAGGAGACCGAGTTCCAGGCCGGCTACGTGCGCGTCAAGACGCCGCATCTGGCCAAGGAGAAGATGTACAAAACCTCCGGCCACCTCCCGTACTACGCCGAGTCGATGTTCCCCCCGATGGAAATGCTCGAGGAGGACGAGCGCCAGAAGCGCGAAGATCTGATGGAACGGCGCGCCGACCTGATCCAACTCGCCGAAGGCATGGGCAAGGCCATCTCGCCCAACCCCACCGGCTACACCGAGGAGCAAGTCCGCCGCGACATTCAAAAACTGGAGTCCGAGATCACCCTCTTGGGGGGCCGGTACTACCTGAAGGCGATGAACTGCCCGCATCACCACCGCATCTTCGCGGCGGAACCGCGCAGCTACCGCGACCTGCCTCTGCGACTGGCCGAATACGGCACCTGCTACCGATACGAGCAATCGGGCGAGCTCTTCGGGGTCATGCGCGTGCGCAGCATGAACATGAACGACGCCCACCTGTACTGCACGGCCGAGCAGTTCGCCGACGAGTTCCGGGCGGTCAACGAGATGTACCTGAAGTACTTCAAGATCTTCGGGCTCGACCGCTACCAGATGCGCTTCAGCACCCACGACCCGGCGCGACTGGGTCAGAAGTTCGTCAATGAGCCCGAGCTCTGGAAGAAGACCGAAGACATGGTGCGCCAGGTCCTCATCGAGTCGGGCATCAACTACGTGGAAGTGGCCAACGAGGCGGCGTTCTATGGACCCAAGATCGACGTGCAAGTCTGGAGCGCCATCGGCCGCGAATTCACCATCGCCACCAACCAGGTGGATTTCGCCGTGCCCGCCCGCTTCGGCCTGACTTACCGCGACCGCGACAACACCGAGAAGACCCCGCTGTGCATCCACCGCGCCCCGCTGGGCACGCACGAGCGGTTCATCGGCTTCCTCATCGAGCACTATGCGGGCAACTTCCCGCTCTGGCTGGCCCCGGAACAGGTGCGGGTGCTGACCCTGAATGACGAGGCGCCGCTGGTGGAATACGCCAAGTCGATCACTGCCGAATTGCGCTCTCAATTCGTCCGCGTGGAAGGCGACTGGAGCGCCAATCCCGTGAAGGCCAAGATCGCCGACGCCGAGACCGCCAAGGTCCACACCATGCTGGTCGTAGGACAGCGGGACCTCGAGGCCGCTGCCGTCAGTGTGCGGTTGCATGGCAAGGGCAACGTGGGCGCCAAGCCGCGCGCCGAGGTCGTCGCCGACTTGCTGGCTTCCATTCGCGAACGCCGCGCCTGATCACGTGTGACAACCCTCTCGGAATCTTCGCTCAGGCGGAGATTCCAGAGGGAAACACCGAATGCCATGGGGGTTCCTTAGGCCCCGCACCTGGACCCCACTCCTTGACCCCACTCTGCTGCGCCTCATCCTCCCGCCCCCATGTTTGATCTGGGATCGCTCAATCCGCAGCAACGAGCCGCCGTGGTCACCCACTCCGGTCCGGTCCTGATCCTGGCCGGTGCCGGCACCGGCAAGACACGCACCCTGACTTGCCGGATTGCCCACATGATCGGCAAGGGAATCGCCCCAGGGCACATCCTGTCGGTGACCTTCACCAACAAGGCCGCCAAGGAGATGCTCGAGCGGGTCAATGAAATGATCCCCAAGGTGCCCAAATCGCGCCGTGAGGCCGGTGCACCCGAGGATCCCTTCCTCGAAAGACCCACGCTCTGCACCTTTCATTCGCTGTGTGTCCGGATCCTCCGGCAGCACATCGAGAAACTGGGCTACAAAAAGAACTTCGTGATTTACGACACCGGCGACCAACTCGCCGCGATGAAGAAGATCCTGAGCCAGATTTCAGCCAAGGGAGAGAAGACCGATGCCGGGGCGGTGCTGTCCATGCTCAGCAAGTTCAAGAACGGCGGCAGCCGCGGCGGCTTTGAAGACCCCTCGGTCCGCGCACTGGCCGAACACGTGGCCCGCCGCTACGAGAGCGCACTCCACGCCTGCAACGCTGTCGATTTCGATGACCTCATCCTACTGACCCTGCGCCTGTTCCGGGAACATCCCGATGCTCTGGAAGCCTGCCGGCGCAGGTACCGCTATGTCATGGTCGACGAATACCAAGACACCAACGCCAGCCAGTTCGAACTCATCCACCACCTGGCCAGCGCGTCACGAAACCTGTGCGTGGTGGGCGATGACGACCAGTCCATCTACGGATGGCGTGGGGCTGAAATCGCCAACATCCTCGACCTCGAAAAGCACTACCCCGAGGTCAAGATCATCAAGCTCGAGCAGAATTACCGCTCCACCAACATGATCCTCCGCGCCGCCAACGCCGTGATCCGCCAGAACACACGGCGACGCGAGAAGAGCCTCTGGTCGGCCAAAGGCGACGGCAGCAAGATCACCCTCTACGCCTTCGATACCGACGAGACCGAAGGCCGGACCGTGGTGGAAAACATCGAGTACGACCGCCTCACGCGTCAGATCCCCTGGGGCAAGCAGGCCATTCTTTTTCGCACCAACATCCAGTCACGACCCATCGAAGCGGCCTTGCGCAAGGCGCGGGTCCGATACCGGCTGATCGGCGGTCAGAGCTTCTTCGACCGCAGCGAAATCAAGGACATCCTCGCTTACCTGAAGACGTTCGTGAATCCGAACGACGATGTGAACTTGCTGCGCATCGCCAACAAACCGGCCCGGGGTCTCAGCGATGTCACCATGGAACGGCTCCTGGCCTTCAGCGCCGAGCGTCAGGCCAGCGTGTACACGGTGATGCGGCACACCGACGTGCTGGCCTCCTTTCAGGCTCGCACCCGCGAATCCATCACCGGCTTCGCCCATTGGATCGACACGCAACGCGCCCCCTTGCTCCAGGGTTCCCCGATTTGCCTGAGCAACTGGGCCGACCATTGGCTCGAAGAAACCGGCTATCTCACCGACTTGCGACGCAGTGAGAAAAATCAAGACGTGGCCGACAACCGGGTCCGCAACATCCAGGAACTGATCGACGACCTGGACGGCGAATTGACCGCCGAGGCCCGTCGCAAGAAGCGCGAAGAAACTGCCCCCAAGAAGGCTACCAAACCGGTGGATCTGGAAAATGATCCCGAGGGATTGCTCTCGGACATGACGCCGGCTCCGCGGCCCAGTGGCCCCTTGTTGCCCAACGCCGTGCCGGAGTTTCTCGGCAAGCCGATGGACCGGCTCGATGAGTTTCTGGCGGGCATCACCCTGGATCAGGAGCGCGAAGAGGAGAAGGACACGACCGGAGATCAGGTGACGCTCATCACCATGCACGCTGCCAAGGGTCTTGAGTTTCCGCACGTCCACATCATCGGGGTGGAAGACGGACTGCTGCCTCATTCCCGCAGCAAAGACGAGGGCACCCTCGACGAGGAGCGCCGCCTTTTCTACGTCGGCATCACCCGGGCCCAGGAAACCTTGCGCATCAGCCATTGTTCGGGCCGGCGGCGCTACGATCAGGTCATGCCCTGTCACCCCTCGCCCTTCCTGCGGGAACTCCCGCCCGAATGCGTGGAAGACGCCGACGAAGCGGCCGCCCGTCCGGTAGACAAAGACGATGGCGGAGACTGGTTCAAGGCCATGCGCGAGGCCTTGGAATAGACCCCGCATTCGTGTTCCATTCCCACACACGCCGTGTTCTCCCGAGTCGCTGAATGGTTCCTGTGCGCCCTGTTGGGTTTGATCCGTTGCCTGCCGCTGGTGACGGTCGTCCGCTTGGGCCGTCTGCTGGGCGGCCTGGCTTGCCGGGTGGATCACCGCCACCGCCGCGTGGCCGAAGACAATCTCGCCCAAGCGTTCCCGGATTGGAAACCGGCGGAGGTGCAAGCCGTGGCTCTGGAGAACTTCCGCCGCATTGGCGAGGCCTACGCTTCGGCCATCCGGACCCCGGGCATGGACCCCGAGGTATTGCTGGCGCGCATCGAGTTTGTGGGCCTGGATGATCTGCTCCGGAGCGGTGCTGATCAACTGGTCGTGGCCACGGGGCATTTCGGTGGCTTCGACCTGCTGGCCCATGTCCAAAAGCACTGGCCCGGCTGGAATATAACCACCACCTACCGGGCCCAACGGTTCGTCCCGCTCGAACGAGCCCTCCAACGCCTGCGCACCATAACAGGTGTGCAATTCGTCGAACGGCACAATGCCACCCTCGCCATTAGCGAGTTATTCAAACGGAACAAATCCGTTTTGGCCCTTTTCTCCGACCAACACGGCGGCGGCAAGGGGTTGTGGCTGCCCTTTTTCGGGCGTCACTGTTCCTGTAGTCCCGCACCGGCCGTGATCGCCCTGCGCTACAAAGCCCTGCTGACCATGGCTATTTGCTACCGCACGGAATTGGCCCGCTGGCGCATCGAGGTGGGGCCTGTGATTCCCACGCACGACGAACACGGACAGGAACGATCCGTCGAGTCCATCACCCACGATCTGCAGCAGCAGTATGAAAAAGCCGTACGCCGGGATCCGGCCAATTGGTTCTGGGTGCATCGGCGGTGGAAACCCCCTTCGGCCCATCAAAAGGCACCGGGTCTCGCCACAGATTCCGCGCCATGAAGCCCGACACCACTCGGCACATCCTCATTCGAGGCGTGAATTGGCTGGGCGATGCCGTGATGACCACTCCGGCGGTCCTGCGCCTTCGGGAACACTTTCCTCAGGCGCAAATCACCCTGCTCTGCGCGGAAAAACTCCGGGACTTGTGGACCTCGCATCCGGCGGTTGATCAGGTCACCACCTTCGCTCCCGGCGAGGGATGGCGGTCCGTCGCGCGGAATGTGCGCTCGATTAACGCGGATCTGGCGGTGGTCTTCCCCAACTCGTTCCGATCGGCGCTGGAGGTGTGGTGGGCGGGCATTCCGCGACGGGTGGGTTCCGGGAGTTTCCCACGCACTGCGTTCCTCACCGACCGCGTTGCAGCCGACCCAGGCACCGTGCGCATGCGCAAGCGAACCGAGTCGGAAGTGCGCCGCATGGTCGGATTGCCCGGGGCACAGCGCACTCCCCGCACGGCCTACCCCACCGACTCGCACCAACTCCACCACTACCTCCGGCTGGTGGGATATTTGGGGGCCAACGTCACCCCGCTGCCGCCCCGATTGGCAGCGGGATCCACGGCAATCCAAGCGATGACCGCTCGATTGGCGACTTCGATCGCATTGGGAAAACCGCTCATCGGGCTCAATGCCGGAGCCGAATACGGTCCGGCGAAACGCTGGCCTTTGGACCGATTTGCCGAAGCGGCCCGATCGCTGGCTGAACGGACGGGGTGCCACTTCGTGCTGTTCGGTGGCAAGGCTGATATCCCTTTGGCTGAAGACCTCACCCGCCGACTGCAAGGCCTCACGGTCACATCACTGGCCGGCCAAACCACACTCGCCGAGTTGATGGCCGCCCTAGCCTTGTGTCGCGTGGTGATCACCAACGACACCGGGCCCATGCATTTGGCCGCAGCCCTGGGCGTTCCAGTGGTCGTCCCGTTCGGCAGCACCTCGCCAGAACTCACTGGCCCTGGATTACCCGGTGATCCGCGCCATCACTTGCTGCTGGGATCAGCCCCATGTGCCCCGTGCTTCCTGCGTCAATGCCCGGTGGATTTCCGATGCATGGATTCCATCCCGGCAGATCGGGTCGTGGCCGCAGCCCTGACGGCGCTTTCCCAACTTTCTGGAACGACCGGCTGATCCAATCCGGTTCGCGGAGACTGGAGATTGCGCGGCACGGCATCGATGAACCGCTCGTCGATGCGGACGGGAAACGGTGCGGGATAGCGGTACAAACTGGATTTTCAAAAAGTCTGTGTGGGCATGGAGTCCGGGCTTTCCTCCGCGGGCACAATCCTGCTAGAGCCTGAGGCAGATCCCCATGCGCTGGTTTCCCAGGTTCCTCACCGTAGGCTGGGCCCTGGGAATGGCCGTTTTGGCCAATCCTGGCGCTCAATCTCCTCTTTGGCGTGAAGTCACCGGCGGCCGCATTCGCGCTCTACCGACTCCCGCCGGTCATCGAACGGGATTCACCCGAATGCCCCCGGACACCACCGGCGTGGCCCTCGGGGATGTCAACGGAGAAGGCTGGTGCGACCTCTGCGACTTGTTTGAGGAAATCTCAGCCACCTTGAACCACCGGCACTCACCAACGGCCTCGGACGAATTCAACCGTCAACCCTTGCTCCCACGCCGCCTGTCCAGCGAAGGCCCCGGAGTCGCCTTCTTCGACATCGACACCGACGGTTTTGATGACCTGCTCCTGGCCGGACGCGGCGAATGGCTGGTCTTCCGGAACGACCGATCGGGAGGCTTTCAACCGAGGCCCGATCTCAGCCTCAAGACCGGTCAGGCCCATTCGGTGACCGGCATCGCCGCCGCGGTGGACCGCCAGGGCATTGTGATGGCGACCGGTCATCAACCTGCTACCGGAAGCAATGGACCCACCGCCCTGGGCTCGTTGCTGAGAACGAACCAATCGCAAAACCTGGGCGATTCACCCCAAACCTCCGGCAGCGTCGTACTGGCCGATTGGAACGGGGACGAGGAACTCGATTTGGCCGTGGCCGGGCGCTACGTGCCGGGGCGCTGGCCGGAGTCGGCGGATACGCGGATTTTCCGCGGGAGCCAAGGACTGTACGCGCCCTGGCTCACCCTCACCAACACCGGCTTGGCCACGGGCATGATCGCCAGCGACCTCACTGGTGATGGACGTCCGGAACTGGTCTTGGCCGCAGAGTTTGGTCTTCTGCGGTTCTTTCGAGCCGATGGAACCAACCTGCTTCCATGGAAACCCGGTCTGGTGACTCGAGATGGCAAGTCGGTCGAGTGGATCAATTATCAGGGTCGCTGGACCGGACTCACCGCCGCCGACTTCGACAATGACGGCCGCCTGGATTTGGTGGCGGGCAATTGGGGTTGGAACTTCGGCGAAGGCCGCATCAATCCCGCTCAAGATCCCGTGCGAATCACCTATGCCGAGTTTGTGCCCGGCACCGTCACCCCCTTGATCCACGCGTGGGACCCACTGCACCGGCGTGAGGTTCCCTGGCGGGAGCTTCCAACTATTCGTGAGGCACTGCCCTTCGCCGCTGAAACCGTCCCTTCACACGAGGCGTATGGCAAAGGGGGCCTTAACGCGTTGCTCGGAACACACGGGGCCGGAGCCCGGCGCGTCGAATCCCACTGGCATGCCTCAACGGTATTCCTCAACCGGGGAGATCGATTCGAAATCCGCACGCTCCCTGACGAGGCTCAGTGGGCCCCGGCCTTCGGATTGACTGCCGCCGACTTCGACGGGGACGGCCATCAAGACCTCTTCCTCGCCCAAAATTTCTTCGGGGTCGATGCCGAGACCTCCCGACACGACGCCGGATTGGGCCTTCTGCTGAGCGGCGATGGTCGCGGAAATTTCAAAGCCTTGTCACCCGCCGCCTCGGGCATCGTCTTGCCCGGCGAAGGACGCGGCAGCGCGGTTGGCGATTTCGACCTCGATGGGCGCATCGATCTGGCCGTGACCCAACAGGCTGGGCCCACAGCGCTGCTACACAACCGCCAGGCCAGGCCAGGTTGGGGTCTGAGACTGGAACAACCAGGCCCCAATCCGATGGCCATCGGTGCGGTGGTTCGGGCCGAATTCGGCAGCGGTAGCGGCCCCGCCATCGAAATCCGTGCGGGTTCCGGATGGTGGTCTCAAGACTCATCCCGCGTGCTCATCACCGGGGCCACGCCTCCGACCGCGGTCCATGTCCGCTGGCCTGGAGGCCTTCAACAGCGCCACCTCTGGAGCCCGAATGTGCGGGAGATGCGCATCCGCCGATCCCCTTGATCTGCTTGGGATTCCTGTTTGCCCCCCTTGAGGCATTGCCGGATTGTGTTCACCAACATGTCGTTTGCCGAAGAACTGTTGGTTCGTGCCCGCCGAATTCGTCTCTTCATCTGCGATGTGGACGGCGTACTGACCGACGCCACGGTTAGCATGGGAGGCGGAGCCGAGACCAAGGTGTTCCACATTCGGGACGGTCTGGGCCTGAGACTCCTGCAGACCGAGGCGTCCATCCGTGTGGGCTGGGTTTCGGCCCGCCCCAGCGAGGCCACGATCCAGCGGGCCCAGGATCTGAAGATCGATTTCCTCCACCAATCGTCCGGACCGAAAGTCGCCGCCATCGAAACCTGGCTGCGCGAGACCAACATCACTTGGGACGAAGTGCTCTACATGGGGGACGACTGGGTGGATTTGGCCGCGCTCAAGAGGGCCGGTCTGGCCATCGCACCGGCTGACGCCATCGAAGAAGCGCGCCGTATCGCCCACTGGGTCACGCTGAAACCCGGCGGGCATGGATCCGTCCGCGAGGCAGTCGATTTGCTGCTCAAGGCCCAGGGACATTGGGAACGCATGGTCGAGAAATTCGCTTCCTAACCCGCGACCCGGATTCCAAGACTCTTCTCCCATGTCCTCGACTCACCTCCGATCCGGGCTCACCGCCCTCCTGGGCTTGATGGCCTGCGGGACCTTGGCCCAAGGCGGCGGATCGGCGGGAGCCACCAATGCCCCGTCGGCCTCGGCATCGTCCGCAGCCACCATCCGTCAGTGGGGCATCAGCCTTCGGGACAATGTCACAGGCCGGGTCCAGCTACGGTTTTCATCCACCGAGGCCTCACCCGCACCCTCGGACAAGGGAGGTCTCGTCCCGGCCCTGTGGGATGTCACCGGCCTGAAATTGGAAACCTTTAAGCCTGACGAGAGTTCCGACTTCATCATCGAATCGCCGTCCTGCCGGGTGAACGTCACCACCAGAGATGCCGGATCGATCGGCAGCTTCACGGCCCGCCGAGAAACCGACGGCATCTCCGTCCGCGGCCGCGGCTTCCAATTCGACGGCACCGAACGACGCCTGACTGTCACCAACTCGGTGCAAATCGAACTGCGCACCCGTCTCTTCCAGCCCAAACCCGCTTCTCCATGATCCGCAGCGTCCTCCTCCCACTCCTCGCCCTGCTCCTCACCTTGACCTCCGGTTCGGTGCTGGCACAGCAACAAGACAAGATCCTGCTGTCGGCCACCAACTGTGTGCTGGAACTCGAAAAAGGCGTGTACCACCTCTGGGATCATGTCCGGGTCGAATCCCCCGGCGTTCTGCAGATCACTTGCGACGACCTCCGGGCGGCCCTGCCTCAGGACAAAGCCTCCGGAACGTCAGGCCCCCTTCCGACCGGCGGCAAACTCCAATCGCTCATCGCCTCCGGCAACGTGGCCATTGAATTGTTCCAACCCGGAGCGAACGGCTCGACCAACGTCGTGCGCGCCTTCGGCAAGCAGGCCGAATACGGCTCGCAGCAGGAAATCCTCATCCTGACCGGAGACCCCCGAATTGAGACGGCATCCGGTGTCATGATCGGGACCGAAGCCCTCATTTACGACCTGAAGTCCCGAACGATGCGCAATCGTGGTTCCTACCGAATTGAACTCAAGGCGGATATCCTCAAGGGTTCGACGCTCTTCAACCGGAGCACCAATTCGTCCAAATCCCCCTGACCATGGCCTCTGCCGCCAAGACCGCAGCCAAGACCACCGAACCGGCAGTCGCCCAAGACCCGACGCCTCTGCTGTCGGTCCAAGGACTGGCCAAGGCCTACTCGGGCCGGCGCGTGGTCGACGGGGTGTCGATCCATGTGGGTGCGGGTGAGATCGTGGGCCTTCTCGGACCCAACGGCGCCGGCAAGACCACCTCCTTCAACATGACCGTGGGACTCGTCCACCCCGATGCAGGCTCGGTCCAGTTCCGCGGCACGGACATCACCCGGCTGCCCATGCATCGACGAGCACGGCTGGGGATTGGCTATCTCACGCAAGAGCCCAGCGTGTTCCGAAAGCTGACCGTGGAGCAGAACATCCTGGCCATCCTCGAGACCTGTGAAGGTTCCGCCAGCGAGCGCCAATCGCGACTGGCCTACCTTCTGGACGAACTCGATCTGGCCCGTCTGGCCAAGAGCTACGCCTACCAGTTGAGCGGTGGCGAAAAGCGCCGCCTCGAAATAACCCGCGCACTGGTGACCTCACCCCGACTGTTGTTGCTCGACGAACCGTTCGCCGGCATCGATCCGATCGCGGTGTATGAGGTCCAGAAGATCGTGCGACGTCTGCGCGACCGCGGTTTGGGCATCCTCATCACCGACCACAATGTCCGGGAAACTCTCCGGTTGGTCGACCGCGCCTACGTGATCCATCAGGGCAAGGTTCTGGTGGAAGGCACCGGCGAGTTTCTGGTCAACGACCCCAAGGCTCGGGATATCTATCTGGGCCCCGACTTCAACATGTGAAATCTCCCAAGGCCACGCCCCCAAAGCCGTCCAACGTCACCGTCGAGAAATTCTACACCGACCACGCTGGACCGTTGGGTCTGAAACTGCTGACCGGGGGCAACGCCCTCAATCGGCTCATTCAAGAGCCCACCGTCAATCGCCCGGGTCTGGCGCTGGCGGGTTTCCGCCGCTACTTCGCCAACAAGCGGGTGCAAGTGCTCGGAGCCGTCGAGACTTCCTACCTGCGGTCCATCGAGCCGGACCTTCGGAAACAGCGCTACAACGAACTCTTCCGCTACAAGATCCCGTGCGTGGTGCTGTGTCGCGGTATCCGCCCCGAACCAGAGTTCCTCGCCGCCGCCGACGACCGCGGCGTGCCGGTGTTCCAGACCGAACTGGTGACGATGAAGTTCATCAGCCAGGCCACATTGGCGCTGGAACAACTGTTTGCCCCTCGGACCCAAATCCATGGCTGCATGGTGGATATCCAGGGCATCGGCGTGATCATTCAGGGGGAGAGCGGGATCGGCAAAAGTGAGGCGGTACTTGGGTTGCTGGAGCGCGGCCACAGCCTCGTTTGTGACGACATCGTTTGTCTCACGCTGGCTGACGGCAAAGAACTCTTCGGCACCGGCAAGACCATCACCCGCAACCTCATGGAGGTGCGCGGCATCGGAATCATCGATGTAGCCGCATTGTTTGGTGTCGCCGCCATCCGCGCCGAAAAGCGGGTCGATTTGGCGGTCACGTTGAAGGTGTGGGAAAAGGCCGGCGAGATCGACCGCTTGGGTTTGGATCAAGGGTATGTGAATCACCTCGGGATCGACATCCCGCACATGGACTTGCCCGTGCGACCCGGTCGCGACATTGCCCGCGTCATCGAGGTGGCCGCATTGCACACCAAGCTCAAACTCAGCGGCGTCAACCCAGCCGAGGACCTGCAGCGCCGGTTGATCATGCAAATGAACCCCCGCTTGTAGCCCTTCACCATTTGCGCCCATGTACGAGTCCCGGACAGAGACCCCGCTCCATAGCCGGAAATTCCTGGGCCGCCTTCTGATTCACTCGGGGGTGGCGGCCGGTGTATTGACCTTCTCGCTGGCCGGCGGTATGGCCGGCTACATGGTTCTGGAAGATCTATCCGCCCTGGATGCCTTTCTGAATGCCGCCATGCTGCTGGGCGGCATGGGTCCGGTGAACACGCCGAAGACTGATGCCGGCAAGCTCTTTGCCGGTTGCTACGCGCTCTACGCGGGCTTGGTTTTCATCGTGACGGCAGCCTTGATCTTCACCCCCATCGTGCACCGGGTGCTGCATCAGTTCCACTGGGACGACGAAGATTGACCCCCGTGCACCCATCCGCAGATCAGCCCAAGAACTTCCCCGGATTGAGAATGCCTGCGGGATCAAGGGCGGTCTTCACACGCCGATGCAGCGCGTCGGATTCAGGAGAAACAGCGATTTTCCACCAGGGTTTCTTGGCCAAACCCACGCCGTGTTCGCCCGTGATGCTGCCACCCAGGGCGACGATGCCCTGAAACAACTCGTCGAGGGCCTGGTCGCTCGCCGCCCGCTGCGCCGGAACGGATTCATCGAGCATCAAGTTCACGTGGATATTCCCATCGCCGGCATGGCCGAAGCAGGCCACCTGAATGCCGTGCTTTTTCTGGAGAGAAGCACCGAGTTGGAACAAGGCTTCCAGCGATCCCCGCGGCACCACGACATCCTCATTGAGCTTGGTCAACCCCGTGTCGCGCAGCGAGTAACTGAACTCCCGGCGCAACTTCCAGAAACGCTCACACCCCTCTGGCCCCAGACCCCGTTGGACAAAGGTGGGCTGGAACTCCAAGAGCAGTCGGCTGAGCTCAGTGATCTCGGAGCGGACGGCCCGTTCGCGGCCATCCAACTCGACAATCATCAAAGCGCCCGCGCCTTTCAGGAGTTTGGATCCGGTCCGACGTCGGGCCGCATCCACCGTGAAGCCATCAGCCAGTTCCAGTGCGCTCGGGAGGAATCGGGCAGCGAAGAGTGCTCGAATCGCTCGAGCAGCCGTCTTCATGTCGGGGAATCCCACCCCAACACAGGCCCGATACGCCGGGAGCGGCAGCAGTTTCAAGGTCGCTTCGGTCACCACCCCGAGCATCCCTTCACTGCCGACGAAGAGGCGGTGCAAATCGAAGCCCGTCTTGTTCTTGTGGGTTCGACCACCGAGTCGGGTCACCGTTCCATCGGCCAGCACCACTTGGAGTGCCATCACGTAATCCCGGGTCACCCCGTACTTGAGGCAGCGCGGCCCACCGGCATTGGTGGCGATGTTTCCCCCGATGGAGCAATCAGCCCGACTGGCCGGATCCGGCGGATAATAAAGCCCCTGACGCTCCACGGCCTCCTGCAGCGATGCGGTCACCACGCCGGGCTGCACCACCGCCACGAAATCCGCCGCACTAATTTCGAGGACCCGATTCATTCCCGCCACGGAAAGGGCGATGCCACCGTGCACCGGAACACACCCGCCAACATAGCCATGTCCCGCCCCGCGCGGGGTCACGGGAATTTGGTGCTTCGAGGCAAAGGCGAGGATTCGCGACACCGACTCCACCGAAGCCGGCAGGGCCACCGCCTCGGGCAGGTGGGATGCAAACCACTTATCGCCCGCATGGGCCGCCAAAGCTTCGGGAGTGAAAACCAATTCTCCGGGCGGCAACTGCCGCGCCAGACGACCTAGGAGGGACCGTCGCGTCACCGGGCGATCTTGCGCTGAGGCGATGCTGGAGGAAACAGGGAAAGGCGCCCGACATCGGATCAACCGATCCGATCGATCCGGCCCGGCGGGACTCCGCTTGAGCCTATTCCCAATGACCCGAAAGACAGTCCGGCGACTACTTCGAGGTCAATTCCTGGACCCGGATCCGACGGTATTCCATCTGACCGCGGTCGGCTTCCAGGCCAATGGGGCCCGTCTCGGGCAATTTCAGCGCGGCTTCCAGGACTTCGCCATTGCAGGTGCAATGGGCGACATTGTCCTTCACCACCACCTCGATTTGATTCCAGTCCTGCGGTTTGTACTTCTTGAGAGCCTTGTACGGTCCGGCCACCCAGTAATCGCGGCACTGCAACTGCGGGCCACGCAAGAAGATGCCGCTGTCGGCATTCACCGCCGCGCGAAATTCGAGGCGAAGGATGAAGTCCTTCGGAAACTCCCGCTGGGTCCACAACTGGCGCAAATGCGGTCCCTTGGCGGCATTGTAGTCATTGACAACGATTTCCCCCGCCCGAGCCGTGTAGCGGCCATCGCTGGCCTCCAACCTGCCGTCAAAATTCTCGGACGGCTTGTACTTCCATCCGCTCAGGTCCTTGCCCGGAACGAGAGAAGTGAATCCGGGCTCGAGCTTGAACGTGTCAGCCTGAGCGGCGCCGGCGGATAGAGCGAGGGCCAGGGCCAGACAACGGCCGGATCGGAAGATGGTGGAAGCATTCATAAGGCGAGGCGGTCGATCGCAGCAAGTACCCCAGGGCTTGTCAACGGGAGGCCCTTGAATCCATCAGAAACGCCACGACAGACCCAGGAACGGATTGTACTCCGGTGCCGATGCGGTCACGCCGAAGTTGCAACCCGCATCCAACTGGATGTCCTCGGTGAGCAAATACGTGACCCCGCAATCCACCAAGCCCTGCCATGGGGAATTGGAAGCAAACGGGTGGATGGTAAAGAACTCCACATAACCGGACAGCGGCCCCACGATCGAATGGCCCACGACCACAGAGTTGACCGACTCCAAATGATGTCCAGAACGCCCGTCGTTGCGCAGACAATCCAATCGTGTCTGGAGCCCCAAATCGAACTCCCCAGGAAGCCTCATGGCCAAGGGTAACAATAATCCGCCCTCCACGGACCCGTTGCCGATTCCCCGCCCCGCTGTGGGCACCTTGAAGTACGGGATCATCCCGAAGGCGGAGGATCCGGAATCGTTGCCCCAAAAGTTTTTCTTGAAGCGCACGGTCAGGTCTCCCAAACCCGAGGCTCGATCTGAGATACCCGCCGAGCGGTCCTCGGTGCGGGTTCTCACATAGCTGTCCAGAATCAGGTGAAGATCCAGCGACGGCAGTAGACCGGTCTTCAAATTGACCGAGGCCAATTTGGTCATATCAGACACGACCCCAGAGGAATCGGTATCGTGAGTCCAGGTAGCGATGTCCGACTCCACCTGGAAATGCCCAGCATCCACCGTGTAGGGGCCTTCGGTGAGACTTGGGCGATCGGTGATCAACGGACGCATTGCCTCTCGGGGCACCGGATTGAGCAGGTGATATTGACTCTTATCCGGCTCCGATCCCCACCCGCTCAGCGCCCCACCCAAACCCAAGCCGTTGGCCACCAGAAAAACCCATCGATTAAAACTCATCACTCCGAGAGGCTAATTATATAGTATAATTTGCAAACTTTTTGTTCTTTTTACATATATTTTTGAATTATGCGCACTTTTTAATGCCACCTGCGCCCATCCATCGCTGCTGAACGCGGGACCGGCGGAATGATTGAGCCGGTGATCCGACCTCGCTTCGGAAGTTGGAACCCATGCCGAGGCTTCCTTTGAACTTCCTCCCATCAGACCATTGCCCCCAAAATAACCAATGTTATGGGCAACACGTTTGGACACCTCTTCCGCATCACCACCTGGGGCGAATCGCATGGCGGCGGCGTCGGAGTGGTCATCGACGGTTGCCCTCCGCGTCTCCCGCTCACCGAAGCCGACATCCAGCCAGACTTGGACCGGCGTCGCCCAGGTCAGTCTTCCATCGTCACCCCGCGCAAGGAGACCGACACGGTCAAAATCCTGTCCGGAACCTTCGAAGGACTCACCCTCGGCACCCCCATTTCCATGTGGGTCAAGAACGAGGACTTCCGCTCCGAGGCCTACAACGAAATGGCCGAGAAGTTCCGCCCGTCCCATGCCGATTACACCTATCACGTCAAATACGGGCATCGCGCCTGGCCCGGCGGCGGACGCACCTCGGCCCGCGAAACGATTGGCCGTGTCGCCGCCGGAGCCATCGCCAAAAAACTCCTGCGCGAATTCTGGGGCGTCGAAGTGTTGGCCTGCGTGACCCAAGTCCAACACCTCAAGGCGAACGTCGATCCTGAGACCTTCACCTCTGAAGCCGTCGAATCCAACATCCTCCGCTGCCCGGATGCCGCGGCTGCACCGGCCATGATCGAACTCATCGAAGAACGACGCGGTCAGGGCGACAGCGTCGGCGGAGTCGTCCTCGGCGTGGCCCGGAATGTGCCTGCTGGCTGGGGAGACCCCGTCTTTGACCGCCTGGAGGCCGATCTCGCCAAGGGCATGATGTCCCTGCCGGCCACCAAAGGCTTCGAAATCGGCTCGGGCTTTGAGGGTATCCTCCTGACCGGCCTGCAGCACAACGACGCCTTCCGCAACGTGGACGGCAAGATCCTCACCACTTCCAACCGGTCCGGCGGCATCCAAGGAGGTATTTCCAACGGGGCCACCATCCACTTCCGGGTCGCCTTCAAGCCCGTGGCCACGGTGATGCACGAGCAGGATACGATCGACGTGCACCTGCAGAACACCACGCTGCGCGGACGCGGTCGCCATGACCCCTGTGTGCTGCCCCGGGCCGTTCCGATGGTTGAGGCCATGACAGCCCTAAGCCTCATCGACCATGCGCTCCGACACGAGGCCCAGTGCGGCCACCGCGAACGCTGGGAACCCTGACCCTCACTCTGGCTGGCGGGGCACTGATTTGACGGCGAAAAAACTTTCGCCCTGCCGGGACTGCGATTGACTGTCGGGCATGTCCCTCACGCTGTCCCTTTTACGGCAACTGACACTGACAACGGCCACCACCCTGGGTCTCGGTGCCTGCCTCGCTGCGTTGGCGGCCGATCCCAAACCCAGCCCGAAGCCTTCCGGGCCGCAAATCGACGGCGCGTTCCACAAGGTCATTCTCGACACCGACCGCGACCAGGACGGCGATGGGCAAGCCGAAGACACCGTGGTCAACCCCATGGAAATCGCCGTGGCCCCGGACGGGCGGGTCTTTTTCATCGAGCGCAGCGGTCTATTGAAAGTGTGGAACGCGACCACCAAGGCTTCGTCGGTCGCCGGCACCCTACAGGTATTCACGGAATTGGAAGACGGCCTGCTGGGCATCGCGTTGGATCCCAAGTTCGCCAAGAACTCGTGGATTTACCTGTTTTACTCCGACCCACAAACCCGCACCAACGACGCCAAACTCAAGAGCGGCGACAACCGGGTCTCCCGATTCACCCTTCGCAACGGAGTGCTCGACATGGCCAGCGAGAAGATTCTCCTGCGCATCCAGACGCAGCGCGACCAATGCTGCCACTCGGCCGGATCCCTCGCCTTTGACGGCTCCGGCAACCTCTATGCCGCCACCGGCGACAACACACATCCCGGTGAGTCCGATGGCTACAGCCCCATCGATGAACGCCCTGGCCGCGAACCTTGGAACGCCCAGAAATCCGCCGCCAACGCCAATGATCTCCGCGGAAAAATCCTGCGCATCCATCCCGAGCCCAACGGCACCGTCACCATTCCCAAAGGAAACCTATTCCCTCCGGGGACGCCCAAAACCCGCCCAGAAATCTATGTCATGGGCAACCGCAACCCCTTCCGCATCACCGTCGACAAGGCCACCGGCCACCTGTACTGGGGTGAAGTGGGTCCCGACGCCGGCGGCCCGAACGACAAGCGCGGCCCCGCCGGGTTCGATGAAATCAACCAAGCGCGCACGGCCGGCAACTTTGGTTGGCCGTTCTTCGCTGGAGACAATCGCCCCTACCACCGCTACGACTTTGAAACACGCCAGCATGGGGAGCCTTGGGATCCGGCCCACCCCGTCAACCCGTCTCGATTGAATACCGGCCCCACCGAGCTCCCCCCGGCCCAACCCGCGTTCATCTGGTACCCCTACGGAGCCTCCACCCGTTTCCCGGAAGTTCGCAACGGTGGCCGAACCGCCTGTGCGGGCCCTGTTTACCGCTACGACGCCCAATCCAAATCCCCGCACAAACTGCCCAAGGAATTTGATCGCACGCTCTTTATCTACGAATGGTCCCGGAACTGGATCTTGGCCGTCCACCTCGACGAAGATCACAAAATTGCCAAAACCCCGGATGGCAAGCTTCGAATGGAGCGCTTTTGTCCAAACATGACCTTCATGCGCCCCATGGACCTCGAAATCGGCCCAGATGGCTGCCTTTATGTCTTGGAGAACGGCTCAGCCTGGGTGGGAAACAAAGACACCCAATTGGTTCGCATCGAGCATCACCAACCCGGCGGGCAACCGTCCCAACCGTGATTTCAAACACCTGTTTGAGGGCCAACTTCGATTTTTCACAAAAAACGTATTGCACGCCCTCGCTCCGTTGTTAAGGTCCGCGCTCCCGTTTCCGTCGCTACAGACGGAGGCGATAACCTTTCGGCATCGATGCCTACGATTAACCAGTTGGTCCGCAAGGGCCGCACCAAGATCATCTACAAGTCCAAGTCTCCGGCCTTGGAAAATGCGCCCTTCCGTCGAGGCGTCTGCTTGCAGGTCATGACCCGCACGCCCAAGAAGCCGAACTCCGCCATGCGGAAGGTCGCCAAGGTTCGGCTGACCAACGGCTTCGAAGTGATCGCCTACATCCCTGACGAGGGCCACAACCTCCAGGAGCACTCGATCGTTCTCGTCCGCGGCGGCCGCGTGAAAGATCTTCCTGGTGTTCGCTACCACATCGTCCGCGGCACCTTGGACGCCTCCGGCGTCGAGAAACGCCGTGTCAGCCGTTCCAAGTACGGCGTCAAGCGCCCGAAGGCCGGAGCCGCCGCCAAGAAGAAATAACGCCGCGGTCCATCAGCAGCAACCAACTCACTCTCCGATCTCTGTATGTCCCGTCGTCGTCAAGCCATCAAGCGTTCCGTCATTGCGGACGCCAAGTACAACAGCGTCCTTGTCGGCCGCCTCGTGAACACCGTGATGTTCAGCGGCCAGAAGAACGTTGCCCGCCGCATCGTCTACGGAGCCATCGAGGCTCTCGCCGAGAAGACCCCGGGTGTTGATCCCCTGGAGATCGTCCAGCGTGCGATCGACAACGCCAAGCCCCGCATCGAGACCAAGGCCCGCCGCGTTGGTGGTGCCACCTATCAGGTCCCGATGGAGGTCACCCCGGACCGCCAGACCTCCCTCGCCATGCGTTGGATCGTCGGATACGCCGATGACCGCAAGGGCATTCCGATGAAGCAGGCTTTGGCCACCGAACTGCTCGAAGCCTACCAGGGCCAGGGCAACGCCATCCGCAAGCGCGACGACGTTCACAAGATGGCCCAGGCCAACAAGGCGTTCGCACACTTCCGCTGGTAATTTATCTTTTTATGCGACGCCCCGATGCCGAGTCGGGGCGTTTTTCATCTCCAAAAACGACGATCTTTCCCATCCATGAGCGATCCCGCGGCCATCAACACGACACTCAACTCTCCGCAGCGCCAGTATCCTTTGGAGCGCACCCGTAACTTCGGGATTTGCGCTCACATCGATGCAGGTAAGACGACGACCACTGAGCGTATCCTTTTCTACACCGGCTTGATCCACAAGATCGGTGACGTCGATGATGGCAACACCGTCACCGACTGGATGGAGCAGGAAAAGGAGCGCGGAATCACCATCACCTCGGCGGCCGTCACCTCCTTCTGGTCCCAGAAGAAGGATGCGGGTCTCTTCAAGAATTTCGAAGGTATCGCCCACCGAATCAACATCATCGACACCCCGGGACACGTCGATTTCACCGCTGAGGTGGAGCGTTCCATGCGCGTTCTCGATGGCGCTGTTGCTGTGTTCTGCGGCGTTGCCGGCGTGCAACCCCAGTCCGAAACGGTCTGGCGCCAAGCCACCAAGTACAAGGTTCCCCGCATCGCGTTCGTCAACAAGATGGACCGCACCGGTGCCAACTTCGACAACGCGCTGAACGACATGCGCAAGAAGCTCGGAGCCTATGCGTTCCCGATCTTCCTGAACATCGGAGCCGAAGACAAGTTTGCTGGCGTCATCGACGTGGTGAACCAGAAGGCCATCATTTGGGGTGAGGGTGACCTCACCAACGAAGGCCTGAAGTATGAGGTCACCGAGATTCCTGCCGCTCATCAAGAGCGCGCCGCCGCGGCTTTGGCCGAGCTCATCGATGCCGTCTCCAACAAGGACGACGCAATCGCGGAGCTGATTCTGGAAGAGAAGCCCATTTCGGTTCCCGTCCTCAAGGCTGCTATCCGCCGCCTCACTTGCAAGATCGAGCTCATCCCGGTTCTGTGCGGCACCGCCTTCAAGAAAAAGGGTGTTCAGGTTTTGATCGACGCCGTTGTCGATTACCTGCCTTCCCCGTTGGATATTCCTCCGGCTCAGGGCATGGTTCCCGGTACCGAAGACACTCTGGAAGTCCCCCCGAACGACAACAGCAAGTTCTGCTCGCTCGCGTTCAAGCTCTGGACCGACCCGTACGCCGGCAAGCTGGTGTTCTTCCGTGTCTATTCCGGCCAACTCAAAAAGGGCGATTCGATCTACAATCCCCGCACCCGCAAGCGCGAGCGTGTGAGCCGCTTGATGGTCATTCAGGGCAGCGAGCGCAAGGACGTGGACTCCGTCTACTCCGGCGACATCGCGGCACTCGTCGGTCTGCGCAACATCACCACCGGTGACACCCTGTGCAACGAGGACTTCGACATCGCTCTCGAGCCCCCGACCTTCCCTGAGCCGGTCATCAGCATGGCCATCGAGCCGAAGACGAAGGCCGACCAAGACAAGATGTCCCAAGGCCTCCAGCGTCTGGCTGAAGAAGATCCTACGTTCCGTTGCTTCACCAACGAAGAAACCGGACAGTTGATCATCGCCGGCATGGGCGAGTTGCATCTGGAAATCATCCGCGACCGTCTCAAACGCGAGTTCTCGGTCGAGGCTGATGCCGGCGCCCCTCAAATCGCCTACCGTGAGACCATCACCAAGCCGGCCGAGGGCGAGGG
>CAMCYJ010000026.1 GCA_945883815.1 Akkermansia muciniphila
GCTTTGGGACGACAGGTTCGCTTCCGGTTGTTCCCCACCCCGCCTCACGGCGACGCAGTTACCTTCAGCTACACGGCGCCATGCCAGCACCGTACTCGGTCTTTCACCGGTTAGTCGTTTCAGTTTCATGTTCACACATGCGGTGCCCCATTGGGGCACTCCGAAAGCCAGTCCTTCCCCGAGCTTACCTGCATGCATCGGACCGGTCCCGCGGAGCCCAAAAAACCGCAGCGGAGCGGGATCGGTCCGATGCATGCATTGGAAGCGATCAAACCTTTCCCCTCGCGCACAGCGCGAAAACCAATCCTTCCCCGAGCTTACCTGCATGCATCGGACCGGTCCCGCGGAGCCTCATCATTCCTTTCTGCTGGCTTCACCCCCAGAGTCCCGTTAATTCCTCTCCCAGCATGAGTTCGCAAGTCCCCGCCGATCTGAAATACGCCAAGTCCCACGAATGGGCCCGCATCTCCGGAGACACCGCCGTCATCGGCATCACCGACCACGCCCAGCACGAACTCACCGACATCGTCTTCGTCGAACTCCCCGCCGTCGGCCGCAAGGTCAAGGCAGGCGAAGCCTGCGCTGTCGTCGAATCCGTCAAGACCGCCAGCGACATCTATTCTCCCCTCTCGGGCGAAATCATTGCCATCAACGGTGCCGCCAGCGACAACCCGGCCCTGGTGAACACCGAGCCCTACACCGGCGGCAGCTTCTTCACCCTCCGCCTGTCCAATTCGGCCGAAGCCGAGGCCCTCCTTTCGGCAGCCGCCTACTCCCAGCAGATCGGCGCCTGAATCGCTGAATCGACAACGGCAAACCACGCCTCCAACCCGGCTTTCCCACCGGCTCATTGCTTCACTGCGTGAGCCGGTTTTTTTGCCCCGTGGAGCAACCCTGCGACTGGCTGCGGCGCGGCAGGGGGCCAGCAAACCGGAGCCGACCCGACTGGTTCCGATCCGTGATAATCAGTTGTTTTCCGGAGCATCCCGACGCAACCCAACCTTGTGGGCGATGTCGTCGAATTCCTCCCGACTCACCTCGTGCAGTTCCTTGCCTCGCTTGGTGAGGTGCTCATTGATCTTGATGGCCTTCTCCGTCATCGCCTCGTGGGTTTCTTGAGTGCCGCCCACGAGCGCGAAGTTCTTCCCCTGGGTCACCCGTTGGTGACCGTCCGAATCGAACCCGACCCCCAACAGGAGCGCCTTGGCCTTCTTCGCGGGCTTCTTGGAATCTGCCATGGCTCGACGGTAAATCTTCGATCGGCGTAATGCCCAGCCCCAACATCGATTGGCTCGATGGTGACTGAAAATCATTCGATTCACGCAACGACAACCCACCGGGCGACAACAGCGGAGTCATGAGCGACCCTGTATTCTGGACCATCCGCGTCACCCAAAGCGTCGCGAGCACCGCGATAGCTGTCCTCGCTGCCGATTTCGTCGTCGGCGTATTCCATTGGATCGAAGACGCCTACCTCCGGGACAACTGCCCCATCTTGGGTGAACTCGTCGCCAGACCCAACATCCTCCACCACTACCGACCCCGCCATTTCCTCAAGAAATCCTGGGTAGCCTCCTGCTGGGACTTGTGGCTCGTCGCCAGCCTGATCCTCACCGCCGCCTGGGCTTTCGGAGTGCTCACACCCGCCGTCGGGCTCTTTGCCTCCTTGGTCGGAAACGCCAACCAAATCCACAAATGGGCCCACCGCAGCCGCCGCGAAAACGGCCCTTGGATAAACCTTCTCCACGACTTGCGAATCCTCCAAGGTCCCAAACACCACGCAATCCACCACACGGACCCCAAGTCGACCCATTACTGTGTGATCACCGAGTTCCTCAACCCGATCCTCGAGCGGATCCGCTTCTGGACGCGCCTCGAGTGCTGGCTTCGGAAAGCCTTCGGGATCCGACGACGCAGCGACACTTCGAACCGACGCCACGGAATCACACCCGACTGGGTTCTGCGCGCTGAACACGCCTGACACCCTCCATCGAATGCCCAACTTCCAGCGCAACTACCCCCTTCTGCTCCTGAGCCAGTTCCTCAGCGCCTTGGGTGACAACGCCCTCCTCGCCGTCATCGTCGGACAACTCACCTACCTTCAGAAGGCAGGCATCTTGTCCGAGGCCCAGCTCAGGACCCACAACACCGTCTACACCAGCCTGCTATTCGTTCCGTTCATTTTCCTGGCTCCAGTCGCAGGTTTCCTCAATGACCGACACTCCAAAACCTCCTGGCTGGCCGGCGGCAATGCCCTGAAACTTCTGGGCACCCTGCTCTGCGCGTTGAGCCTTCGCTGGGGACCGATCTGGCAGGGTATCGGATACCTCGTGGTCGGCGTCGGCGCCTGCGTCTATGGGCCGGCCAAGTATGGCATCCTGCCCGAGATCCTCCCCCGGGAACGCCTCGTCCGGGCCAACGGCATGGTCGAACTCCTCACCCTGGTGGCCATCCTTGGCGGAGCGATCGCCGGCTCAGTCATGGCCGACCGGTGGAAAGATTCCGTGTTGAGCTCTTATGCGGTGCTCGTGGGGATTTACCTGGTCTCCTTCCTGCTCAATCTCCTCATGCAGCGAACCCCGTCCAACCCGGGCGTCCTCTGGAGCGCCAACGTGACAGCCTTCAAAGACCATGCGCGGCAACTGGCCTTGGCTCCTCGATTGTCCCGCATGCTCCTGGGCACCGGAGTCTTCTGGATTTGTGGCGCAGCCATGAAGATCAACTTCCAACCCTGGGGCCTGAGCGTTCTCCACCTGCCCGACAACACCCAGATCGCGCTGCTCGGGCTCTGGCTCAGCGTCGGCGTCATGGTGGGCAGCATCCTGGCAGGCCAATGGTTTCCCGTCGGAGAGTTGCAGCGCACCCGCCTTTTTGGTTTCGCCCTTGCTGGCATGCTGGTCCTCCTCTTTTCCGTGGAGCACCTGAACCTCTGGAAGCACCCCACCCTTCAGGCCGGCGCCTTGCATCTCATCCTGCCAGTGGTCGCCCTGCTCATCGGCACCGGCATCGCCGCCGGGTTCTTCCTGATCCCGCTCAATGCCGCCCTGCAGGCCGAATCCGACCCGAACAAACTGGGCAAGACCATCGCGGTCCAGAACCTGGTGGACAATCTCGGCATGGTCAGTGCCAGCCTCCTTTGCCTCATGAGCGTCCAAGTGGGCATCAGCGCCTCCGGCGTCTTCCTGGTACTGGCCGTGGTGACAGCCGCCATCGTCGCCCTGTTGAAGATTCCGGCCTCGAACATCCACCCAATTCCCACAGGAAAGACCCGATGATCAAGACCCTGCTCCATGGGCTCCTGCGCCTTTTTTTCCGGTACCGCGCCTACAACACCCGGGTGCTGTCCACGCCGGGTCCGGTCCTGTTGCTCCCCAATCACGTGTCGTGGTTGGATTGGGCCCTTCTCGGTGTCGTGCTCGATGAGGATTGGAAATTCGTCACCAGTTCCACCACCGCACAGACTTCGTGGATCCATCGCCGGATCATGGTCAACCGTCGCACCTTTCCCATCGATCCGGCTTCACCCTATGGCGCCAAGCGCATGGCGGAGTACCTCGCCCGAGGGGGCCGCCTGGTCTTGTTTCCCGAAGGCCGACTGACGCGGACCACCCGGATGATGAAGCTCTTCGACGGCACCGGGTTCCTCATTCACAAAACGCAGGCCAAGGTCATCACCTGCTACTTGCGCAATGCCGTGCGCGTGCCCGCCGTGCGGCACACGGGCTGGACCCGCTGGTTTCCCCGAGTCTCAGCCCACTTCAGCGCGGTGCACACCGCACCGGACCTCTCCCACCAACCCAACTCCGTGGCACGGGCCCAGATCACACGCTGGCTGCGTGACACGATGGTTCATCAACACTTCCAGGCTGAAATGGACCTCGGGCCCCAGGATGTCCTGGAGGCCATCGCTGAAACCGCCGGAGCCCTTCCCCGGCGGCAGATCCTGGAAGACGTCACCCTCAAGCCGCTGACCTATCGCCGGCTCATGGTCGGAGCCGAACTCTTGGCACAGCAGTTCCAGCGTCTCCTGCCGAGACAAACCCGACCTCCCCAATGCGACCCCAGCCGAGTGGGCGTGCTGCTACCCAACGTCAACGGCATGCCCGTGACCCTAATGGCTCTGTGGTCCACGGGGCATACGCCGGCGGTCCTCAACTTTTCCACCGGTCCCACCATCCTCCTGCAATGCGCGCAACTGGCCGACATCCGGGACGTCATCACCTCCCGCACCTTTATCGAGAAGGCGAAGCTGGACATCGGCCCTTTGGAAGCGGCTGGCATCCAATTCCACATGCTGGAAGACATCCGCACCCAAATCCGGACCGTCGACAAATTGCTGGTCCTACTGAAGCACAGCATTCGATGCGGAATGGGCCTCCGAGTGCCGCGCGACGGCTTTGACCCGCTCAAGAAACCGGCCGTGATCCTCTTCACCTCCGGATCGGAGGGCATTCCCAAGGGCGTGGTGCTCACCCACTCCAATCTCCTGGCCAACATCCGACAGATGGACGCCTTCCTCGACATTTCCGATGAGGAGCGCTTCTTCAATGCACTCCCTCTCTTCCACAGCTTCGGCCTGACCGCCTGCACCCTGCTGCCTCTGGTCCGCGGCCTGTACACCTTCCTCTATCCATCCCCCCTGCACTATCGAGTCATCCCCGGAGTGGTGTACGACCGCAACTGCACCGTCATGGTCGGCACCAACACCTTCCTCAATGGCTACGCCCGCAAGGCGGCGCCCTATGACTTCCATTCGGTGAAGTACCTGGTGGCTGGCGCCGAGAAAGTCCAGGAGGCCACCGCTCAAACCTGGGCCCGGAAGTTCGGCATCCGTTTGCTCGAGGGCTACGGTGCCACCGAGTGCAGTCCGGTGCTGTGCGCCAACAACCGCATCGAGGCCCAGTTCGGCAGCGTCGGGCGTTTCATGCCCGGCATGGAATGGAAACTCGAGCAAGTAGACGGCGTCAGCGAAGTCACCCCCGAGGGCCGCATCGTCTCCGGCCGACTCTTCGTGCGCGGCCCCAACGTCATGCGGGGCTACCTCAACCCCGAAGCCAACGCCGCCTTCCAATCGCTGGGTGGCTGGTACGACACCGGAGATCTGGCCCGGGTCGACGACGACGGGTTCGTCTTCCTGCTCGGCCGCATGAAACGCTTCGCCAAGATCAGCGGCGAAATGGTCAGCCTCACCGCCGTGGAAGACGCCCTGGCCGGAGCCTTCCCCCAGCACGGCCTGCGCTGCGAAATCGCCGTGGTGGCGGTCGCCGACGAGGAGAAAGGCGAGAAACTCATTGCCATTTGCAATGTGCAACGGCTGTCGATGGATGAGGTGCGACAAGCCATCAAGGCCAAGGGTTTGACCAACTTGTTTGTACCACGCGAAATCCGGTTCGTGAACGAGATCCCCAAACTGGGCACCGGCAAGATCAACCATCGGGCGCTCATCGAAGTCGTCCGCTCCGAGGCAAACGGTTGACCGGATGTCGATGCCTGGCGCCATCCCATCGCTTCAAACGGCTGACCCGCGTTCCGAAGCCGTGGTCCTTTTGCACGGCTGGTACTCCTCGCCGATCCCGATGAAACGGCTGGAATGGGCCCTGAGACGCGAAGGCTACCAGGTCTTCAATCCAGCCTACCGATCCATTCGGGTGCCGCTCGCGACCTTGGCTTCGGAGTACTTGCCGGGCTATTTGCAGCGCAACATTCCGAAGGGGCTCCAACGGCTTCATTTCGTCACCCACTCCATGGGCGGGCTGCTACTGCGCGGAAGTTTGGCCGCTCACCGCCCCGCCAATTTGGGACGAGTGGTCTTTTTGGGCACGCCCCACCATGGCAGCGAAGCGGCAGACTTCTGGTCCAAAAGCGCCTTCTGCCGGTGGTTGGCCGGCCCCAATCTGGCGTCGCTTCAAACCGGTCCGGCAGGCTACTCGGTCACTCTGGGCCCCGCCAACTATGAGGCGCTCGTCATCGCTGGAGATCGTCCCTTGTCACCCTTCTGGTCTCCCTTGCCCGCCCCGCATGACGGCAAAGTCAGCGTTGCCTCGACCCGACTGGCTGGATCGGCCCGCCACGTCGTCGTGCCTCACACCCACTTTGCCCTGACCATCCGGGCCGAGATCATCCGACAGGTCATGGAATTCCTGCGCAGAGGCGATGCCCGACTTGGGAAGCAACCCAACGCATCCGAATCTTCGATGCGTCCCGCCGAATGACAGAATCCAAACAGCAAGCCCCCTTCCGCGCGAAACCGAGTCGGCAAACCGCGCCTTTACAGGTCATCGCATTGCGGCAAAGTCTCGCCACGTCCCTGCTCTGAACACCCTTTCTGAACATGTCCAAGGTCATCGCTGAAATGCTCGTGGAGTCGGTGAAGATGGAACTTCCCGATACCAAAACCGTCCGCTTCCAATGGCCCGAGGGTTATGCCCCGGACTTCAAAACCGGCCAGTTCATCACCGTGTATTGGCCGCACAAGGCGAAGTACAAGCGGGCCTATTCGCTCAGCTCCTGCGCGCTCGATCGGGGTCACTATGAAGTCACCGTGAAGCGTGATGGCAAGATGGGCACCAGCATTGTGGATTGGGTCGAGGCTGGTGACCGGATGTTCGTCATCCCTCCGACCGGCCGGTTCCTGCCGGTGTTCGATCCCCCGGGCAAGCATCTCATTTGCGTGGCCGGCGGTTCCGGCGTGACGCCCTTCCGGGGTTTCGTTCGTGAGGCCACCGAGAAGAACCTCGATACCCGGATCACCATCCTCTACACGGTGCGCACCACCAGCGACATCATCTTCGCTGAAGAGTTCCAAGCCCTGGAGGCCCGGAACCCGCGCTTCAAGTTCGTGGTCACCTGCACACGCCTGACGCCCGAAGACCCCTGGACCGGCCGCCGCGGTCGCATCACCCCGGAGTGGGTCAAGAGCTTCGTCGATGACGCCGCCAACACCGTCTTCTACGCCTGCGGCACCAACGACATGGTCAACTCCGTAGAGCATCTCGTGCTTCATGACCTAGGCTTGCCCAAGGAACAAATGAAGCTCGAGAAGTGGGGCTGACGCTCACACCGCTGTCGTTCGATTCACGGGGAGTCTGCCTGACGGCGACTCCCCGTTTTGTTGGCCTGGTCAGGATTTGGAATCGACCGGACCCGCGGACTCCGAAGCATTGAAATGGCCAATCCCCGGCCACCCGAGCCCCAAAGCCCCAAAAGCCATCGCAATCGTGCGGACCGGGGGCGTGGCGTGGACCATAAACGACTGCGGACCGCCGAGGGCCGACATGAGCAGCGGGATAGTGATGAACGAACCCGCCCCCAGCATGTTGGCCATGTTCAGCGCCGTGGCGGGAAACAGGGAAAGCCGTCGCTCCAGGTGCGGAGGATCGGCAGAATGATGGACCTGGACAGCCTCACCCGGGTTTTAGAGCTCCGCCTCCCCGTTGACCAACCACCCGACGCAGGATGATCGGCCCATCAACGCCCATGCGGGCGCCGGTCCACTCACCGATCCGGCTCGGTCATCCTACCAGAGCCTCCGCTGGCACCGGGGCGGTTCTTCCCGGAAATTGTCGTAGCGATCGATCCAGCCCGCGCAGCGGGACACCTGATCGAGCAGCGTCAAAAAGCAAATGAGTTCCTATCCGGTGCGAGGCGAGAAACTAGCTATCAGGCGCTCAATTTGAGACCGTTGCTCCCGGAAAACCATCGGTTGCCGGAATTTTAAATTCATTGCGATGCATCAGCTGATTCAAAATGGGGGTGTCTTTGATGTGATTGTCATTGGCGGTGGTATCATGGGTATTGCCATTGCCGCGGTGGAGGCAGAGCGAGGTCGCCGAGTTTTGCTGCTGGAGCGGGAAGAGCACCCCGTCGGGGCTTCGGTTCAGAACTTTGGGCTGCTCTGGTGTCTGGGTCAGCCCGCCCACCTCTGGAAACGGGCCTTGCGAACCCGCGCCCGCTGGTTGGAATTCGCACCACAAGCGGGCTTTCATGCGTCGCCCAACGGGTCCATTCATCTTGCCCATTCTGAGTTGGATGCAGCCGTGCTGAAGGAGTTTTCGGAGCGCGCGCCGGAAGGTTTCCAAGGGCATTGGCTGCAAGCGGAGGAAATCCCAGCCCGATGCACCGCGGTGCGCCGTGCCGGTTTGGTCGGTGGCTTATGGAGCCCCCACGAAACCACCGTGGATGGTCGTGAAGCCTTGCCGCGCCTCTTGGAGTGGCTTCAGCGCGAACGGGGGGTCGAGGTTCGATTCGATGCCGCTGTCTCTCGGGTTGAAGCACCTGAAGTGGTCTCCGCCGCTGGAACCTTCCGCGGCGATCGGATCTACGTCTGCACCGGCGCCGAGTTGCGCATCCTTTTTCCGGACGTTTACCGAGCATCGGGAATCACCAAAACCAAACTGCAAATGTGGCGGACACGACCCCAGCCTGGAGGGTGGCGTTTAGGGCCATCCCTTTGCGCGGGATTGACTTACTTGCACTACGCGGCGTTTGCCGACTGCCGTTCGTTGCCGGCCTTGCGGGCTGAATACGAGCGGACGCATGCCGAACACCTAGCCCACGGAATCCATGTGCTTTTGGCGCAAAATGCCCTGGGAGAAGCCATTGTTGGCGATACGCACCACTACGCGCAGACCCACGATCCGTTCCTGCACGATTCCCTGGACCGACTCATTGCCGACTACCTGAACACCTTCGCCTCAGTTCCGGATCCGCGGGTGGCCCAGCGTTGGATGGGGGTGTATGCCCGGATTCCGGGAAAGACCGACCTCATCGCTCACCCACAACCCGGAGTCACGATCATCAATGCCATGGGGGGAGCCGGCATGACCCTTTCGTTTGGATTGGCGGAGGAATTTGTCCCGGAGTGACCGACCCTAAATTCCCGAGTTGTGGCGAGGTGTGGCACGCCTGACACAATGTCAGGCCTGCTGATATTGCCAAATGGGCGGTTTTTCGGGGCTTTAGGAGCGGTTGATATCAGATGGCAACCCATTTTGCGGATGGTACCCACCCGTTTCTCAGGTCTTGAGCGTCAACTCGCGGCCAATCCCGCCTTGTTCACGCTGATCGCGTCGCTGGCCGCCTTCGGGGCTTACACCGCGATGCAGGCATTCCGAACACCTTTCTTGGGGGCTACCTGTTCCCGGCAGGAAATCGGCGGCGTTTCCCTGAAGTGCTGCTCGTGGTGGCCCAGTCGCCGGGTTTCCCGCTGTCGAAATTCCCCGGGATCCAGGTGTTCGGCAAAGCCTGCGACGGACGGACGGCTGATCTCGGAGCGTCAAAAAGCAAATTTCCATCAGTTTCTTGAAAAACCCGCTTGCCTCCTCCGGGCCAATCCCCAACGTCTACGCCGCCGGCCGTCACTCGTGTGGCGGCATTTTCGGCTGAGAAACAACAGTCAACACGTCAACCTAACCGCTAACCTCCGTTGTCAACCGCAACGTCGGTCACGTTGGGCAATGGAGTCTTCTGAGGGGCAACCTTACCTCGCCCCGATCAAGTCTCCTCGTAGATAAACAGCACAGGCGCTCCGTGCGTCTGTCAAATTACCACTATGTCGGCCTCCGCCGCATTCGCAGAACTGCTGAAGCAGTACGACCGCCAATTCAAGGCCGGTCAAATCGTCAAGGGAACCATCCTCGAAGTCCGTCCGAAAGAAGTCCTCGTGGACATCGGCGGCAAATCCGAAGGCGTCGTCAGCGCCTCCGAGTTCGTCGAGTTCGAGAAGGTTGTCGTGGGCGACATCATCGACGTCCTCATCGAGAAGGCCGAAGACAAGGAGGGCAATGTCCACCTGTCCAAGGAAAAGGCCGAGTTCCAGCAGAACTGGGACCGTATTCAGAGCATTTGCAACGAGGGTGGCAATGTCACCGGCAAGGTGAAGTCCATCGTCAAGGGTGGCCTGATCGTCAATATTGGCGTCGAGGCGTTCTGCCCGTCTTCCCAGGTTGACATCGTTCCCCCGAAGAACCTGGCCTCCTTCGTTGGCAATGCCTACGAGTTCAAGGTCGTGAAGCTCAATCCGGACCGCCAGAACGTGGTCCTGAGCCGCCGCGAAATCATCGAGACCGAGCGCAACGCCCGCCGTTCGTCGCTGCTGTCCGAGATGATGCCCGGCGACATCCGCAAGGGCACGGTCAAGAACCTCACCGACTTCGGCGCGTTCATCGACCTCAACGGCCTCGACGGCCTGCTGCACATCACCGACATGTCCTGGGGTCGCCTCACGCACCCGAGCGAGATGCTCAAGGTGGGTCAGGAGATCGACGTCGTCGTCCTCGACATCAACCGCGAGAAAGAGCGCGTCAGCCTGGGCCTCAAGCAGAAGCTGTCCAACCCCTGGGACAACATCGAGAGCAAATACCCCGTCAACGCCAAGGTCAAAGGCAAGATCGTCAACCTCGTGCCCTACGGCGCGTTCGTCGAGATCGAGCCCGGCGTCGAGGGCCTGGTGCACGTCACCGAGCTGTCCTGGACCAAGCGCATCGCCAAGCCTTCCGACGTCCTCAAGCAGGGCCAGGAAATCGAAGCGGTCGTCCTCGGCATCAATCGCGACGAGCAGAAGATCAGCCTCGGCATTCGTCAGCTCGAGACCAACCCGTGGGACCTCGCCCACGCCAAGTACCCGCCGGGCACCAAGGTCAAGGGCCCGATCCGCAACCTCACCAGCTACGGCGCGTTTCTCGAGCTCGAGGAAGGCCTGGACGGCATGGTGCACGTGTCTGACATGAGCTGGACCCGCAAGGTCAACCACCCGAGCGAAGTCCTCAAGAAGGGCGACGAAGTCGAGGCGGTTGTGCTCGAAGTCGACAAGGCCAACCAGCGCATCAGCCTCGGCATGAAGCAGCTGGGCGTGGATCCGTGGGAGCAGATCGAGACCTTCTTCCGAGTCGGCGACCTCGTCTCCGGCAAGGTCACCAAGCTCGCCAGCTTCGGTGCGTTCGTTGGCTTGCCCAACGACATCGACGGACTGGTCCACATCTCCCAGGTCAGCGAAGACCGGGTCGACAAGATCAAGAACGTCCTCAAGGTCGGCGACGATGTCACCGCCCGCGTCATCAAGATCGACCGTGCCGATCGCCGCATCGGTCTGTCCATCAAGGCCGCGAATTACAGCACCGAGCAGCTGAAGGAAGAGCAGAAGCTCCTCGATCAGCTCAAGCCCGGTGAAGACCTGGTCGCCCTCGAGCACGCCTTCGCCGCGGCCGAGGCGAAGACCCAGGACTAATCGTCCAAGTTCCGTTTCCAAGCGCGCACCCTCACCGGTGCGCGCTTTTTTGTTGGGCTGACCCGCTTCCGCAGAGGGGTCGGCCCTCACTTTTGACACTTTGGAGCTGGGGAACGGCACGCCATTCGGGCCCGTCCCGAAGGGACCTGCCACATCCTTGCTGGAAGGAAGGAAAGTGCCGAATACACCGATCCGGATTATTTGGCATCAATTTGGATTCATTGATGTCTGATTCACCGTATTGACATCAGATACCTCCGTCAGCATCGTAGTGGGATGAGGACGACGTTGACCTTGGACGATGACCTTCTCGAACTGGCAGCACGTCAGGCGAAGCTCCGAGGCGTCTCCCTGAGCAGGGCCGTTTCCGATCTCCTCCGCCGGGGTCTCCATGCTGCCACCCCGTCGCAAACCAAAGACGGTCTCCTAATGTTCCAGCTTCCCGAGGACTCGCCCATGGTCACGACCGATGACGTGCGACTCCTCGAATCGGAGGGGGTGTGAAGGGCTATCTTCTCGACACCAATGTGCTCATCGCATTGCTCTGGCCCAGCCACGCGCACCACACGCGGGCCGTGAGGTGGTTCACGAGGCATCGTTCGAGCGGCTGGGCGACCTGCCCGTTCACTCAAGCGGGTTTCGTCCGCATCGTTTCCAACCCCGCCTTCTCCCGCGATGCGGTCACACCATGCGATGCAGTGGGCGTGCTGGCCGCCAACATCGGGTCAAAGGACCATGCGTTCTGGCCGGATGAACTGCCTTTGGTCGAGGCCGTCGCTTTTGCTGGTTCAAAGTTGCTCGGACATCAACAGGTGACCGATGCATACCTGCTCGGACTTGTTCTACGACGGGGAGGAAAGCTGGCCACCTTGGACGAACGCATCACGGCGCTGGCAGAACCGGATTCGATTCAACGCCGGGCGATGGAAGTGATTGCGTAGCGACCCCTTCCCGGCGCCCCGCAGAGGTGCGCCAATACTTGTAACCGGTGGTTGCGGAAGCGGGTGGTTCCCACCGAGGACACGCTCTCAGGCTGTGGAGAACGCTCGCGGCAGGACACGCTGCGGGATCTGTCCTGATCACGGAGCGCCGAAAAGCAAATTCCTATCCCGTTCGATTTCGGCTCTGGCCAAAAGCCGCGTAGAGCACCGGTAGCAAGAAAAGGTTGAGCGTGGTCGAGGTCACCAGTCCACCCAGGATGACCACCGCCATGGGGAACTCGATTTCGTGCCCCGGAATATTCCCTGAGATCACCAACGGCAACAGGGCCAAGGCGGCGCAGGACGCCGTCATCAGGATGGGCGCCAGTCGTTCCTCCGCCCCGCGCAGCACGAGAGGCACACCGAAAGGCATGCCTTCCTCGACTTCAAGGTGGCGGTAGTGACTGACCAACATGATGCCGTTGCGGGCGGCAATGCCGAGTACCGTGACAAAGCCAACGAGCGAGCCGATCGACAACACGCCGCCGCCGAGAAAGGCCGCAGCCACGCCGCCGATCAGGGCAAAGGGCAACGTCAGAGCCACCATCGTCGTGAGCCGGGCCGATTGGAAATCGACCTGCAACAGAACCAGGATTCCCAGCACGGAAAACCCAGCCAGCAGCAGCAAACGACGGGTAGATTCCTGTAGGGCAGCGTATTCTCCGAGGATCTCCGGATGATAGCCACGGGCGAAGGGGAGCGTCATGACCCGGTCCTGGATTTCCCGAGCAACAGCGCCCAGGTCCCGCCCTCGGACGTTGCAGGTGACGTCGATCCGGCGTGAGGCGTTCTCACGCTTGATCTCGTTCGGTGCCGGCACCACTTCGACGTCCGCCACGTCGCCCAGCGGGACCAGCATGCCGCCGGGAATTTCGATCGGAAGGCGCTTCAACGCCTGGACGTCGGTCCGGAGGGATTCCTCGCCCCAGACGACGACGCTGAAGATCTTCTGGTCCTGATAGAGCTCACCGACCCGGGTGCCCTGGATGAGGGTGGTCGCGGCAACCCGGACCTGACCGGGCATGAGCCCCAACATTGCGGCGGCCTCGGGGCGCAGGCGCACCTGGACCTGCGGAACCAATGCTTGGGCCTCGACCTTGAGATCCGCCACTCCATTGATGCCCGAGAGCGATTGCTTCACTTCCTGAGCTTTGTTCCTCAATTCGCCGAGGTCCGGTCCGAAGATGCGGACGACGATCGTCGCGCTGGCGCCAGTCAGGACTTCCTTGATGCGTTCCTTCAGGTAGGTCAGCAGGTCCCGGTACAATCCCGGGTATCCGTCCACGACCTCCTGAACCTTCGCGACGGTGGAGTCGTAGTCGACCTTGGGATCAAGACTGATCCAGAGCTCGGTGAAGTTGGGGCCTACGACTTCATCGGCGACTTCGGCGCGACCGATGTGCGATCCGAAGTTGCGGACGCCGGGGACGGCCCGGAGTTCCTTGCTGACCTGCACGGTGATTCGGCGCATGGCTTCCAACGAGGTGCCGGGTTTTTCGACCCAGTGCATGAGGAAATCGCGTTCTTTGAAGTTGGGGAGAAACTCCTCCCCAAGCCGGGGGATGGCGATGCCGGTGAGGAGGAAGACCACCACCAGCACCGAGATGGCTGCGTAGGGTCTGCCAATCAGGCTAGGTAGAATGCTGCCGTAGATCCGTTTGAGCCAGAGCACCAGTGGCGCGTCTATGCGCCGTTCGGGTGCGCCCGGCAGGAGCATGAGGCACATCGCCGGCGTCACGGTGAGCGCCACACCCAGCGAGGCCATGATCGCCACGACATAGGAGAAGGCGAGTGGCCGGAAGAAGGTGCCGGTCAATCCCGGCAGGAAGAACACCGGGATGAACACCAACACCACAATCAGGCTGGCGAACACAACTGCACTACGGACCTCCAGGGAGGCGCCGAGCACCACTTGGAACGCCGGTCGTGGATCGGCCAGCAACCGGTTCTGGCGCAGACGGCGCACGATGTTCTCCACGTCGATGATCGCGTCGTCGACGACTTCACCCACGGCGATGACCAGGCCCGCCAGCACCATGGTGTTGATGGTGCCGCCTCTCCAGTGCAGCACCAGCGCGGCCGCCATGAGGGACATCGGGATCGCCGAGACGCTGATCAACGCCGTGCGCCAATCGAAGAGGAAACCCATCAGGATGATCACCACCAGCAGGCAACCCATCCACAGGGCGTGCGACAGGTTGTCGAGTGACATCTCGATGAAGGTCGCCGGTCGGAAGATGGCTGAATCGATCTCAAGGCCGACCAGTCCCGGCCGCAGCAAGTCGAGGGCGGCCTCAACCTTGTGGGTGACTTCCAGGGTATTTCCCCAAGGCTGCTTCTCGACGATGAGTAGAAGACCCGGACCGTCGTTGATCACCGCGTCGCCGATCGGGGCCGGATGCCCCATCACGACCTCGGCCACGTCTCCGATGCGCAGGGGAACCCCGTTGGTGAACCGGACCACCGTCTGGGCCAGATCCTCGATGGTGACGATCGGGGCCAGATGGCGGACGGGCAGTCGCTGGTTGGGGGTGTCGATGAATCCGCCGGCGCTGACGAGAGCGGCGTCGCCCGCCGCCCGCACCACGGCGTCCAGGCTGACGCCGTGCATTCGCAGCCGTTCGGGATCGACCAACACCTGATACTGGCGATCGCGCTGGCCCCAGATGGCGACGTTGGCCACGCCGGGAACCGCCATCAACCGCGGGCGGATCGTCCAGAGGGCGAGCTCGGACATCTCCATCTGCGAGAGATTGGTGGAGGAAATGCCGATCTTGAGGGCCCGGCTGGTGGAGGAGAGGGGCGGCAGCAGGACGGGCGGACGGGAGGTCAACGGCAATTTGGGGGCGGCAATCGCCACCCGTTCCTGCACCAGTTGCCGCGCGCGCATCAGGTCCGTGCCTTCCTCGAAGATCAGCACCACGGAGGAAAGGCCGAGCACGGTCTTGGAGCGAACCGTCTTCAACCAGGGGACGCCATTCACCGCGTTCTCGAGGGGCACGGTAATGAGACCTTCGACCTCCTCGGTCGAAAGCCCGGGTGCCTCGGTCTGGATCTCGACCAATGGGGGCGCAAACTCCGGGAAGACGTCCATGGGTGCCTGTCGCACCACACGCAGGCCGAGCACGATCATCGCGATGGCCGATGCCATCACCAGGACCCGCGCACGCAGGGACGCCGAAATCAGCCAGGTCATCATGGTGTTACTTGCTGAACCCGACTTCGGTGCCGAACAGTTCAGCGGCTCCCTCGGTGACGATGCTCGCTCCCACCGCCGGCCCACTGGCAAGAACGGCGACGTTGCCCATCACCCGCCGCAGTTGCACGCGATGGCGTGCGAATCGATGCGGTGCGGGATTCTCGTAAACCCAGGTCCCGCCCTCGATATCGATGACCACACTCGACCAGGGAACCACGAGCGAATCTTCTGTGGAGTTCATGGTCAGGCTCGCACCCACCCTTTCTCCGAGGCGGAAGCGGTGATCCGGGTTCTCCAACTCGAAGAACAAATCCACCGAAGACGCCGACGGATCCGCGGAAGGCGGCGATGCGATCGGACTCGCCGCCCGTCCGGAATCCCCCTTGTCCCCACCCAAATTACCTATCAGCGCCGGTTGGGCCAGATCGATGCGCCGGAGTTCGCCAGCGTAAACCGGGACCCGGACCCGGACCTTCGCGGGCGTGGTGCCTGGAAGGACCCTCGGCCCCAGCAGCGCACGTCGGGCAGTGACCCTTCCCAGGTCCGCCCGGGCGACCTGAAGCACGACTCGGGTCTCGTCCACGATCCGTTGGCTGCCGGACTTGTCGCGCAGCATGCGTTCCGCCCGCTCCACGGCAATCTCGGCGCCCTGTACCTGCGCCTTCGATGCTGCGATGGCTCCGTCGGCATCGACCTGCGATTCGGCCAGCCGGATCCGATCCGCGGGATTCATTCCGGGGAGCAACGGCGCGATCGACTGGGTTCCCTCGGAGCCGGATGGCTCCATTTCCCCGAGCGAAACCATCACCTCTCCGCCGAACAACCGGACTTGGGAAAGCTTCTTCCTTTCGACCTTGGCAGTCCGGATGCCGAGTCGTTCCTCGGCCTTGGGAGTGAGGGTGACCCCGCTGAACTCGGCTTCGTTGGCCTTCTGGCCGACCGTGGCGGGGGGGGTGGTTGGATTCGGCGCGGCAGCCGTCATGCCTCCAACGAGACGGATCCCGAGCAGGACGACAACCAACGCGGGGCTCGATGGGATTCCGGAGAAGGATTTCATGGGGTCACGACGGGGGATGGCTTCGTTCGATCGGGAACCAGGTCCAGGCGATGGGCGATGGCACGCTCGAGTTCTGCCCGGGCCCGTTCCCAGTCGGCATTCGCCAGCAAACGATTCTGGGTAGCTGCCAGGAGCACGCGCTCCGCTTCGAGCGCCTGCGTCGGGGGCAGATCGCCCGACTCGACTCCCTTCCGGGCCATCTGAACCGTTTCCTCCAGTGGTGGATGAACCTGATCGTCCCAGGACCGCAAAACTTCCAGGGCCTGTCCTGCGCGGACCCGCGCCTGGAGTACTTCCAGCCGGATCTGTTGTCGGAGAGTGATGTAACGGCGGAGCGATCGCTCCAACTGCGCGTCGGCGATCGCCTTTCCGCCCTGATTCTGATGAAAGACCGGGATCGAAAAATCCACCCCTGGGCCGATCTCGAAACTCGAGCCGATGCCGTTGGCATCGATGTCCGCGGTGACGGTGGCGATCTCCTTGCGTGCCAGCCCGGCGCGCTTGCCGGCGGCTTCGATGGCCAATTCAGTCGCCCTCAGGTCGGGACGATTGGCGAGCGCATCCAGGGTCAGCTCCCCGGCGCTGCGCCCGATGGGTTCGGGACGGGGGGAAGGATCGGCGAGGCGGAGGCCGGACGCGTCCCGCTCCAGGCCGAGAAGGGTTCCAAGGCGTCCGCGTGCCAATTCGATGTTCGCCCGGGCACGCACCCAGTCCTGCTCGGCATTCAACGCTGCGACGCGGGCGGTCGTCGCTTCCAGTTCACCCAGATCGCCCGCCCGAAGCCGTGACTCCGCCACCGCAGCCAATTGCTTGAGCACGCGCGCCGTTTCCTGACTCAAGCGCGCTGCTCCCTCTGCCATCCGCAGGTCGGCACAGGCCAGCCTGACGTCGCGAACCAAATCGAGTCCTCCCTGAACCATCCGTTCGGCCACTTCCCGGGCCTGCGCTTCCGCTGTGGCGACGCGCTGTCTCCGCAGCCAGAGGACCTCCGACGGAAACCGGGCGGTGAACTCAAATTGCTTCGGCCCCAGCGGGAACAACATGAGCATCGACGGGTTTGTGAGCTGACCCGCGGCGATGATGTCGGCTCGGGTGATCCCCAATTCCGAAAGCAGTTGTTGGAAAACAGCGTTGTTCCAAAGCGCGATCGCGACGGCCTCGCTGTCGTGGAGCGGGCGGTCCAGGGAAACGCCGGGCGGCAATTGCCAAGTGCCGGCGGCAGCGGCGGTGCCGAGCGAATGCCCCGAACGATCCTGCAGTTGACGGGAGACGGCCGGACGAAGCGATCCGGGGGACGCACAACCAGCAAAAGCAAGGACCGCCAGCACGAGGAGCAGGGCCCAAAGATCCATTCGTCGGTGACCAGTTTCCATCCATCAAAAGAGTGTCGGATCCATCGGCAAATGCGGGTTTTAATCACATCCAAGCCATCTCATTACCATCAAAACGTTGAGCGAATCCGCTTTGGATGTCAAGCAGGGATCCTGCCAGCCCGGCAATTCGGACGCATCTTCATACGGCCCCCGCCCGGTTCTCGTTCTCTCCCCCGGCTGGCCAAGTTGCGGAATCTCAGCCATGGTTGCGTGGTTCAGTTCCCGATCACCGAGATCACCGACGCCTTGCTCGCGAGTTATTCGCGCCATGGGGGCATCAACCATCTGGACGGGATCAACCTGCCCTCCAAGGCCTCCGTCGCCGACATCACCCGCGACCTGCTCCGACTGGTGTTCCCGGGCTTCTTCGACGAGCACATCATCCACAGAGGGGCCGCAGAGGGGTCGGCCCTTACTTTTGACACTTTGGAGCTGGGGAACGGCGCGCCATTCGGGACCGTCCCGAAGGGACCTGCCACCTCATTGCTGGAAGTAAGGGAAGTGCCGAATGCACCGATCCGGATTATTTGGCATCAATTTGGGTTAATTGATGTCTGATCCGATATACCCACATCAGCTATCTCCGTCAGAGTCGTTGCCCGGTGAGGACGACGATGACCTTCTCGAACTGGCAGCCCGCCGGGCGAAGCTCAGGGGTGTTTCCCTGAGCAGGGCCGTTTCAGATCTCCTACGCCGGGGTCTCCATGCTGCCACTCCGTCGCAGACCAGAGACGGTCTCCTGATGTTCCAGCTTCCCGAGAACTCGCCCATGGTCACGACCAATGACGTGCGAGGCCTCGAATCGGAGGGGGTGTGAAGGGATATCTTCTCGACACCAATGTGCTCATCGCATTGCTCTGGCCCAGCCACGCGCACCGCACGCGGGCCGTGAGATGGAAGCGATTGCGTAGCGCCCCTTCCCAGCGCACCGCGGACGTGCACCAACACTTGTAATCTGAAGACCTGGTCGCCCTCGAGCGCGCCTTCGCGGCCGCCGAGGAGGAGAAGACCTAGGACTCATCGTCCAAGTTCCGTTTCAAAGCGCGCACCCTCACCAATGCGCGCTTTTTTGTTGGGCTGACCGGCTACCGCCTCGTGCACGGTCAGCGGTCTCGTCGGGAACCTTCGGCCCGGACCGCCAGATCCACCATTTTGCCGATTCCAAACGACTCTGTCCGGTTTGAGCGGGATGCGGCAGTCTTGCAGTGAGATGAACGCCGCGACCACGACGCCCGACCGCGATCTGGTGCGATCCTACGCTTCGGAAGGATCGGAGACGGCGTTTCGCGCCCTGGTCGGTCGGCATGTGGGTTTGGTCTTCGCCACCGCCTATCGGCAAGTCGGTGACGCGGGTCTCGCCGAGGAAATCACCCAGAACGTCTTCGTCCACCTCGCCCGCAAGGCTCCCTCGCTCGCCGGACACGAAACCATTGCGGGATGGCTCCATCGGTCGGCCATCCTGGAGTCCAAGGCGCGTTTCCGCTCCGAGGTGCGTCGCCGCCGTCGCGAAGAGGTCGCCGCCGCCTTGGCCCAGACAGAGCTCCACGGACGCGACCCCTCCGAGGATCTCACTCCGCTGCTCGATGAGGCGCTGCTCCAACTCCGGGAAGCCGACCGCCTCGCGCTGGTCCTCCGATTCCTGGAGGAACGCAGTTTGCGCGAAGTGGGCAACGCGCTGGGCATCGACGAAGACGCGGCCCGCAAGCGGGTGAGCCGGGCCCTGGCGCGGGTGACGGAGTTCTTCAGGAATCGCGGGTTCGCCCTGCCCTCGGCTGGTGCAGCAACCCTGCTCGGCCAAGCCACCCAGGCTGCCCAGGCCGTTCCAGCCGGGCTTGCCTCGAGCGCCGCCGCGGCTGGCTTGGCCGCCAGTGGCCCTGCCTCGGGCCTCGGTCTGTTGCTCCTTTCCGTCATGAGCCTCACCAAAACCCAGACCGCCCTGCTCTGCGGACTCCTCGTGCTCGCGCCCCTCGCCTGGCAATCGGCCTCCCTGGCCCATGCCCAACGGGAGGTCGCTTCGCTCGAGCGGGATCGGGCACGGTTCAATGGACAGGTTGCGGACGCCGAACAAGAACTGGCCCAACTCGACCGCACCCTGCTCCGAGTCCGAAACGAAACGGCCGCCGCCCGTGCTCAGTTGGCCAGCATCAAAGGCGGCCTTCCAAAACCGGCCACGGATTCCACGGCCACAAACACTTATCGCTGGGACGACAATGCTCCTTTGGTGCGCCTGCCAAAGCGATTGCTTCCTGCCTTCCAATTCCAAGAAAAGGCAAACGCATCGGGTGAACTGTCCCCGGAAATCCGGAGCGTTCTTCAAATCACGGAAGCTGAAGCCCGCGAGGTCGAATCTGCAATTGACCGTTTCTGGGCCGCCTACCAGACGCTAATCTTGAAGGTTGCCCGCCCGGTCGCACCCACCCCTGAAGAATTGGACGGCTGGTCACGCGATCAGGTTAGGACCTTTGAATTTCAGGGACTCTCCAAACCCGCCCTTAGCCTTCGCAGGGATTTCTTAACCCAACTAGAAGGAACGCTGGACACCGAACGACTAAGACTCCTCGACAGATACGGTGCCTTCTGGGGCGAACCGGACCATCGGCTCACCGTCTACCAGTTCGACCCATCATCACCCAACGGGGCCGAACCCATGGTGACTTTCCGAGTTGAGACTCCCGACGGCCGATTATCTACAACCAGACGATCTTTAAACAATTTCCCCCGCTATGCACGTCCACTCATTCAGTCATGGCTCGATGCCGTGGACCAGAAGGCAAGGGTTTCAGCTCCCGCAACAGGCGCGCCCACCAATCCATGAAACGGATTCTGCTGATCACCGCAGCTCTCTTGATGGGTTGCCTCGTCTTGCGGCGGACGGGCATCGAATCCAGTCGCCTTCGCGAAAATTCGCTCCCGTTAGAGGGGCAAGTTCTCGCCGCATCGAACCAACTGGCCGCCGTTCTTTCCAGTGTCGACTCCCGACGCCAAGACCTCGCGCGGGAGACGGCGGAAAGCGAATCCATGGTCGCTGAACTCGCCCAAGTCGCTCGTCGTCGGTCACAGGCCTCGGCCGAGGCGGTTGTCACCTCCACACCGCTTCCAAACAAGCTGCCCACCTGGAATCCAGAGTCCCCCTACATCTGGTTGGAGAAACCGCTGTTGAAAGGGCTGTCATTTGTCGTTTTCGGACTGGATGGATCCCTCTCGCCGCCCGGGTTAGAATTTCTGGCACTGCAACCGGGTGAGGCGAACCCATTGAGTGAATCCTTGAAGCGACTCGTCATCGAACATAAGCGCCTGGAGGCCTCTCGCAGTCGGGTGGTGCAGGAACACCTACCGGAGATCGCCAACGATCCAGGCCCTAAGTTCACCTTGCGCATCGACCCCGTGACGGAAGTCTCAATGGGCCTCAGAACCGAGGCCGAGGCCGTTCTGACGGAACACTTGGGAGTACAACGTATGGAACTCTTCAACGGAGCCATCACGGACGGGTTGTCGAAACTCTTCGGAAAACAACCACTCGGAGCCAGAACCCTTTCGTTTGTCCGCATCCCCAACGGCCTGTTCATGGTGGCCGACCAACAAGGTGACTCCGAAACCAGCCGTGACTGCTGTTTTCCTGATATCCGGCAGAAGCTCCCGGAACACCTGCACCACCTGATCCCGCCCGAATTCATCCCCAAATCAGACGAACCAGCGGAACCCTGACAAAGGTCCACAGCCTCAGCGGACTCCTCGCCATCGACCCGAATTCGTCCCATCCCGTCCCGAGTCCATCGACCATCGCCCCGGTCCGGGAAGACCCCAGGTCGACCCGGGTTTTTCCTCGTGTTTTCCCTCGGCTGGCCAAGTTGCGGGATCTCAGCCATGATTGCGCCGTGCAGTTCCCGATCACCGAGATCACCGACGCCTTGCTCGCGAGCTATTCGCGCCACGGGGGCATCAACCATCTGGACGGGATCAACCTGCCCTCCAAGGCCTCCGTCGCCGACATCACCCGCGACCTGCTCCGACTGGTGTTCCCGGGCTTCTTCGACGACCACATCATCCACAGCTCGGAGTTGAAGGCCGAGACGGCGCTGCTGCTCGACAGTATCGCTGGCCGATTGGAGGACGAACTCTACAAGGCCCTGCGTTGCGCCGATCGCACCGATGGCACCTCATCGACCAAGTCCGACCCGCGGCCCATGGCCCATCACCTGGTCAGCGAGTTCTTGCGCGAACTCCCGGCCATCCGGGAAATCCTGACCACCGATGTCGAGGCCGCTTTCTCGGGCGATCCGGCCGCGGCCAACCGCGAAGAAATCATCGTGGCCTACCCGTTTGTCGAGGCCGTTGCGGTGCATCGATTGGCCCACGCCTTGTACCTGCGCCATGTGCCCTTCCTGCCGCGCATCATGGCCGAGTGGTCCCACAGCCGGACCGGCATGGACATCCACCCAGGCGCCCGCATCGGAGACCATTTCTTCGTCGACCATTGTACCGGCGCGGTGATCGGCGAGACCGCCGTCATCGGCAACCGCGTGAAGCTCTACCAAGGCGTGGGCCTCGTGGCCCGATCCCTGGCCGCAGGCCAAGCCCTCCGCGGACAAAAGCGCCACCCGACCATCGAAGACCGGGTGACCATCTATGCCAACGCCACGATCGTGGGCGGCGACACGGTGATCGGCGCCGGCAGCACCATCGGAGCCAATGTCTTCCTCATGCAAAGCGTGCCGCCTGAGTCACTGGTGCTCATGGACGACCACCGCCTGAAGGTCACCGCCAAGAAAGACCGCACCGTCGCCGCCATCGATTGGCAGATTTGAGAGTCGGATGGGCAGCCCATCAAGGCTCCCAAAGCTCCAGAAGCAAACTGGCTAGGACGTCTTTTTGAAGAGCGGTGAGAGGCATTTGTGCAACTCCTGGGCCGCCCACCAGGCGCGGCGATCGCCGTATTACCGCAAATGCTCCACCACCAGCCGAATGTCCTCCAGATGGCGGATGCGGGCCTCGGGATGTCGGAACCAAAAGCACTCCGGGTGAGCGCGAACCAATTCGCTGGCCCTCTCGATGAGTGCCGGAGGTGCGGCCACTGCGGTCGCTCCATCGTTGGATTGTTCGGGCACCAGAGCCATCCTGTGAATAGTTAGCGACAGGCGGCGGGAGCGGCAAGGCGGCGGTTGCCCTCCTGCCCCGTCGCTCGTTGGCCATCCGTTCGAAACAGCGAACCGCTGCAAGTTCACCCACCCTCTGCCATCAGCCGAGGGACGGAGACTGAATCATCCGGAAGGTTCCCCACCCCAACGTCGAAAGCCAAAACTCAGACCTCAATAAAAACCCATGGATTGGGCGACTCAGGGGCGTTTCACTTTGGGTTGATCGTCTTCATCTTCGTCGTCCATCCCTTCCGCCAAAACGAAGCCAGCGCGCACTGGCGAGGGCATGGAGGACTGGGCACCCCGGACTGAACGCCAGATGATCTCGTTGAGTTCCAAATCATCGGCCGCATCTTCGCGGCTCAAGTCCATCTTGTCCGAACGTTCGCGGCCCCAGGCATCCGCGAGATTCTTTTCGTCGAGCCGAGCTTGAGGCGTGATGGCTGTGTAGGGCTTGAGATCGGGCTTGGATCCAAAGCAGGCATGCATGGGCATCGCGGCCGCATCAAACTGGGTCATCGGCTTCATCCCGAGGATGAGTTCCATGGTCCGCAGCATCGAACACGTCGAGTACAGGGTGGAATCGACCGTCTTGCGTCGCACGTACGGGCTGATGGCATAGGCAATGGTTCTATGGGCATCAATGTGGTCGGGGCCATTTTGTGCGTCGTCCTCCACGACAAAAATCGCGGTGGAGGCCCAGAATTTCGATCGGCTCACGGCCTCGACCACGCGACCCAGGGCCAGATCATTTTCAGCCATGTACGCGGTCGGAGTCGGCTTGCCTGTCGAAGTTCCGGCCGTGTGATCGTTCGGAAGCCGCACAATTTGCAGGCGAGGCATTTCTCCCTCGCGCTCAAATCGATGCAATTCGGAGATGAATCGGTCAGCCCGGGCCAAGTCGCTGTAATCCATGTCGAAACTCCGGAAATGCGGATCAAAATGTCCCTGGAGCGTCGGAACCAAGGTGGAACACGGGTCATTGGTGGTCGCACCATTGTTGACGAATTCGCCGTAGCTTCGGTAGGTCACCTTGGCCGCTTTGGCCCGGTCCCAAAGATAACCGCCGGCGGGCTGCGCGATCTTGAACCGCCCCTCACTCGGATAGGCGTATTTACGGTCCTGATTGTGGCCGTAACTCATCGGCCAGATACGCTCGACGAAGTCCGTCGCGTAAGCACCCATGGTCCATTCGTGGCCATCGGCACTCACTTCGCTCTCGACGTAGAAATTGTCGAGCAGCACGAACTCGCGAGCGAGTCGATGATGGTTCGGGGTCACGGATTCGGGAAACAGACACAGGGTGGGATCGCCCTTCCCCTGCGGCATGTCGCCCAGAACCTGATCGTAGGTGCGGTTTTCTTTGATGATGTAAATGCAATGACGGATGGGAGAGGGGTTGCCGGTGATCAACGGCACGGGGTGTCCCGGCTCCAGCGTTGCAGGCGGTGCCGGCGGGCGGCACGCCAAGGTTCGCGCGGTGTACCGCTTCAATTGCTTCTCAAGGTCTTCGCGATCCTTGGGCAGTTCGATGATGGACAACGATCCCGGCAAGAGTCCGCCAATGTATTCACGAATGGTTGCCGGCGCTTCGCGGCCGGGTTGAGGCCCCATGCGATTGGACCTCGACGCCAACCCCTTGCCATTGGTCACCAACAGCCGACGACCATCCGGAGTGACGCGGACCGAAGTGGGATACCATCCGGTGGGAATGAACCCCATCGATCGGCTGCGACCGGGCTGCCGAACATCAAAAACAGCAATCGCGTTGATGTTGGCGTTCGACACGAAGAGCAAGGATTCGTCGGGGCTGAGGGCCACACTGTTGGGCGTTGAGCCCGGGGGCGAATCCGGCTCCAGTTCGGCAGCGAGGGTCTCCACGCAACTGCCGCCAGCGGTTTCGAGAACACTAATGGTGTTGCGGTTGGCGTTGGCGACGAACAGGAATTTTCCCGCCCGGTTGAGGACCATTTCATTCGGGTGCTCTTGCACGGGCCATCGAGCCAGCTTGCGCCCAGAACTCAGCTCCAAAACCCCCACCTCAGCGCGCCCCCAATGACTGATGTAAAGTCGGTCGCGGGCCACATCCGGCAGACACGCGAACGGATACGGAGCCTCCGTGTTCAGCACTTCCAAAAGGGCGCGAGCACGCTTGGTGATGGATTCTTCGTCGAGATCGTGCCACGGGTCTTTTTCTCCGGCGACCGACGGCGCCGTGCGCTCGCCCAACTGGATGTCGCGAACCACTGTCCCCGCATTCGTGCCCCCCTGAAGAGCAACCTCGGTCACAGACTGCCCCAGCACGTTGGCGACCCAAAGCTTCCGACCATCCGGACTCACGGCAATGCCCGCGGGAATCCCCCTTTCAGACGCAGGCCGCAGCGCCACGGTGTTGCCATTGGCGAGGCTGCCTTTTTGGAAATCAAAGAGATGGATGACTTCTTTTCCCGCACCACTCGCGACGATCCGCTTGCCATCCGGCGTGAAGGCAATTCCGTGAAAGGCTTCCGGGAGAACGGTTCTGGAAAGAATTTTGGCACTCGGAACGTCCACCAAGATGATCTCGTGGGGGCCAAAGCCGGAGTGGAGCACCGCCGCGAAACGCCCCGATGGATCGACGGCCATGTTCACCGGAAAATCTCCGAGAGAGACTTGCTTGCCCACCGGATCCAGCAGCCACTGATTGGGCAATCGAACCGTTCCATCCGGGCGGCTGCCCGGCCAGTTTCCCGCTTCAGGTGAGGCTGAAGGGCTGGATTGTTGGTGCGTCAGACAACCCGCAACCAACGCCAGACCGGCCAAACACGGCATCCAGAATCGCTTCATCAACTGTCATGCTGGCGACCCGGTGCCGTTTTAGACAAGTGACGACTTGGTTTCGAAGACGTCGTGACGGCTCGGATTCGAGCAACTCGAGGCAGCGGTCTCATCACCCACCGAACCACCGGCCGAACCCTCGGCCATCCAATGGCCCGGCAAGGGTTCACGCGGCAGCTAACTAAACCACGAACTCCAGCGGCGGTGCCTTGGGGATGGCTCCCATGGCCTGACCCCGGTCGAGGAAGCGGCGAATGCTCTCGCGGCCGCGCTCGCCGTAGTCGAGGGTCCAGTGGTTCACGTACATGCCCACAAAGCGGTCGGCCAAGTCATGCCCCATGTCGCGGGCCCATTGCAGCGAATGCGCCACCGCCTCGGGCCGGTGGTCGAGGCTGTACTGGATACTGGCGGTCAAGACGTCGCTGACGCGCTTGCGTAGCGCGGGCTCGTGCCGCTTGTGAATGACATTGCCACCCAAGGGCAGCGGCAGGCCGTCATTCTCGCGGCCCCACCACACTCCGAGGTCTTCGCACACCACCAGGCCTTCGTTGGCGTAGGTCAACTGGCCTTCGTGGATGATGAGTCCGACATCGGCCACACCCGACTTCACGGCCTGGAAAATCTCGTCGAACGGCACCACCACCAGGTCCAACTCGGCCCCGAGACGACCCGCCCACAACTGGAGAGCCAAGAAGGCGCTGGTCATCCGCCCCGGAATGGCGATGCGCCGACGCAGCACTTCGTCCCGCGTGTAGGGCTGCTTGGACACCAGCATCGGACCATAACCGTCGCCCATGCTCGCGCCGCTGGGCAACAAGGCGTACTGGCCGCAGACATGCGCGTAGGCATGGATACTAATGGCCGAGATGTCCAACTCACCGCGGGTCGCCCGTTCGTTGAGGGTCTGGATGTCTTGAAGGATGTGTTTGAAGCGCAGGCCGGGTGAGGGAATCAATTCCCGCGCCAAGCCATAAAACATGAAGGCATCGTCCGGATCCGGCGAGTGGCCAAGTGTGAGCGTCAGCATACCGTTAAGTGAGCGGACGCTACGTCGGAACCCGGCGAAGTCGAGCGCGTGAATGGAATCACTGCCCCGGCGAACCTTCCAGAATGCGCAACAGGACGGGTTGGGAACACTGGCCGCCATCGCCATTGGCCCGCAAATGAAAGAGGCGAGTCCCCGGACGAGCCTTGCGCGCGGCGGTGATGAAGAACTCCCGCTCGGTCTGGTCTTCGACAATCAACAGGCCATTGAGGCCGATATTGTCCACGTAGACACCGTGCGGCAGGTTGCGCCCACAGTCTTCTCCACCCAACTCAATGCGTGACTTAAAATCCCGGCGGTCGGCCCGGACCCGGGCTGTGATGGTTTGACCCGGTCGGATGAGCAATTCCATCGGGCGTCCGGACTCTTGGCGCACCACCGAACGGTCGGGGCCGGGCAAGATTTCCACGGTCACTTTCGGGGCCGCGTCCAGTTGCACATTCCCCAGATCGCCCAATTCGCGGATGACCTCCCTGCCCTGGATTTTAGCGCTGGCGCTCACTCGGACCGCCCGGTCGGCCGCGTCCTGAGGTTCGGCCGCACCGACCGCAGCGTACAGCGCCGCCACGGCACGGATTTGCCCGGCTTCAATTTCCACGGGAGTGCTCGCGGTGAATCCGGCCGGCAACCGATCGAGATTCATGCGAATGGGGCCCTCGAACCCTTCACGACGGGTGGCCACGAAGCGAATTTCACGACCACTGCCCGGACTGACCTTCGGGTTCAATCCTTCGACGCGCACGGTGAAATCCGGCTGCTGCGGACGGACCGAGAGCCGGTAGGCGTGATTGGTTCCGCCGCCAAATCCGCGGGTGTCGGTCACGCGAACCAAGTACCGAGCGGTCGTGGGTGCGGTGAACAGCAGCATCGAATCCATCCCCGACTGACGGCTGGGATCGTCGTCGTTCTGGTAGTTCAATCGAAACACGGGCAAACCATTGGGAATGGGCCGACTGCCCGCCGGATACGCCTTCACGAGGTAGGCCGGCTCATTGAGCGCATGCGACAACGGCGTGGTTCCAAAGACGGACTGACGACGCCCTTCCCCGGGATACACTTTGAACCCAGAATCCGGCCCACGCGGATAGAGCCACAAGCGCACCACCTCGCCATTGGCATACAGGTATTCGTCCAATTCCATTTCGGCCCAGTTCTGGAGTCGAAAGTCATCGACGGTGTCGGAGTCCTTGCCCCGGAAGGTGAACCACGAATCGCGAACGGCCTGAAGCACCGCCTGCTCCACCGGCTGGCCGGCCAACGTCAAGACCTCCAGACGGGAGTCCATCGCAGAACCATCGCGCGCAGCACGCACCTCCAAGGTCAACGCCTCGCCAGCGCGGGCCTGGAAGGAAAAATGATCCACATCGCCCGGGCTCCCCATACGACCGTAGGTCTCCGACGGTATGGCCACCGTCTGCGCCCGCCGAATCCCGTCGTTGGGCTCCAACTCCGCCTGATGGACGGGCGAACGCAGCGACTGCGCGGGGCTGGAAGCGGAAGAACGGCCCGACGGAAACGGTTTTTTCGCATCGCGAGGGGTGGCCTCAATCCCGGTTGAACCCACGGCCGCATCGCCTTTGAGCGCGAGGGTTTCCACAGAGCCATCCATTCGCGCCGCCAGCACGGAATCGCCCGCAACATTCATCGCCAAGGCCGCGGCCACATCCGGTTGCCCGGTCCAGGAGGCCACTTCCTGCAGTTCGGGCAGACGCCATTGCTTGAGGGACCGGTCGATGGCCGCGGTGACGAGATGCCGTCCGTCGCGCGACAGAGCCATGGACACGATCCCGGCATCATGGGCGAAGCGCGCCGTGACCACCGGGTTCAAGGCCGGCGTCTCTCTTGAGACAAACCGCCATTGGTGGATCCGGCGATCGGCCCCGACGGCCAACACGTGCTGCCCATCCGGGGTGAACAACACCCGGTTCAAGTCACCCTGGGGCTGATTGAGTGTGTCTAGGCGCAACCCATCTCGGACGCGCCAGAGCTTCACGGTCTGATCGGCGCTGGCCGAAGCCAACACGGCTCCGGACGGATCGAAGGCGAGGTCGAAAACCGCCCCATTGTGGACGGAGTTGGACCACACCAAAGAATGGTCTGCCACCTTCCACAACCGAATGGACCGATCATAGCCCGCGGTGGCAAACCAACGACCATCCGGCGACAACTCGGCATCCTGAACGGCGTCCCGGTGACCCTCGAAGCGGGCCAACCGTTGACCGGTTGGCACCGAAAAGAGTTCGGCCATTCCATCCAACCCCGTGATCCCCGCCGCAACGACCAATGTCGCGCCGTCGGCCGAAAAATGCAGCGCATTCACCTTGCCCGGAATGCCGTCGATGACCCGCTGGGCGCGGCGACCTGTGGGGTTTCGAAACTCCACCCGACCCGCCGTTCCCAGCGCCAGGATCTTGCCATCCGGCGAATACTCAGCCGCGGTCCAAGGCAGCGCCACCCGGCCCGAAACCGCCACCTCGGGCACCACCAAGTGTTTGAGAATGGACTCGTCCCGCTGAGGTCCCGGAGCGCCGTCGGCGATCCACTGGCGCAACAGTGCCAACTCCGCCGTAGAAACCCGTGGCTCGTCCTTCGGCGGCATCACCGGCTTGGCCCGGCCTTCGATGAGTTTCACCAGCAGTGAGCCTTCCGGATCACCCGGTTTCAAAGTCGCCCCCTTGTCGCCCCCCTGGTTCAGGCTGGAGAAGGTCTCCACCGAAAATTCGCCTTCGCGATCAGCATCGTTGTGACAACCCGCACAATGCGTGCGGAGGATGGGCGCGATGTCGCGTTCATACAGCCAACCGCGGGTCGCGGCTGAGGCCGCAGAGACCGAAAGCAGGCAAGCGATGAGCCACCGGAGTCGGGCCGACTGACGAACAATCCCGCAGAGGTTGAGGCGTCTCATGGTCAGTGCTGGAAGAGGAATTCGCGGCTAGTGAGGATGGACCAGAAGAGGTCTTCAGCCACCGACGCCCGTTGGTCGGGACCGGCTTCTTGGAACATCCGAAGAAACGCAGCCCGCTCAGACTCTCGCGGAGCCCGGGACAGCGCCACGGAATAGGCCTCGGTGACGAGACGATCGGCATCAACTCCCTCACGCAAGAGGCGGTTCAAACGCCCTGCCTGGGCCGAAAGTTTGTCGTTCACCGTCGAACCGTTCGACAAGTGCAATGCCTGCACCAAGCTGGGCTGATTCGACCGCTCACACTCGCAGGTGATCTCGCGCTGGTTGCGGCCGAAGGTCTTGAGGAAGTAGGACGTCACCGAGGCGTCGAACAACTGAACCGATCGCGGACTGTTGGTGTAGAACGAGGTCTTTTCGGTGGAGCCATCGCTCAGGGTCAGTTCCGTGAACTGCTCCCGGACGCCGGTGACATCGGCGATGGCATCTTGCATCACTTCGGCACTCAAACGTCGTGGAAAACACCGCGAATAATGCCGCCGGTCTTCCCGGTTGGTCGGCAGAATTTCGGAGGAACGCCGATACGTCTGAGAAACCAGGATCTCCCGCATCAACGACTTCAAATCAAACCGATGGCTCACCAAGTGATCGGCCAAAGCGGATAGGAGTCGCTCGTTGGATGCCGGATTGGAGGCGCGCAAATCATCCACCGACTCCACCAAACCCACGCCCAAGTAATGCGCCCAAATGCGGTTGGCGATGGCCCGGGCGAAGTACGGATTGGAGGGTGCGGTCAGCCAGTCGGCCAAGACCTCGCGACGATCGCGGGTATCGGTCATCGCCATGGCGGGGGCATCCAAGGGTGCCGGTGGCTGGGGCTTTCCCGTCCGGGGCTGAATGAGGTCTCCGGAAGCTTCGACGTACAATTGCCGTTGCCCGTCACCATTGCGCGGATCCCCGCCCCACCCCTTGGCTCGGACCCGCGAAAACAAGTTAGCAAACTGGAAGTACTGGTCGTTGGTCCACTTCTCGAGCGGATGATTGTGGCAACGGGCGCAGTTGATGGAGAGCGACAGGAACGCCTGGCTCACATTCTCGGCCATGGATTCCGGATCTTGATGAACGGCGAAGAAGTTCGACTCCCCTTCATCGACCGAAGACCCCTTGGCCGTGACCACCTGACGCACGAACCGGTCCCACGGCGTATTGTCGGCCACCTGATTGCGAATCCATCCGTAGTACGATTTCACGGCCGCTGGCCGCAATCGGGCCCCGCTGACGAGCAGCACGTCCGACCACTTGTAGGCCCAGAAGTCCACATACTCCGGAGCGCTCAAGAGCCGATCGGCCAAACGGGCGTGCTTGTCGGCCCGCGCATCCTCGACGAATGCCCGCACCTCGGCCGGTGTCGGCAGGCGGCCCAGCGTGTCGAGCGACGCCCGGCGGATGAAGGTGGCGTCGTCGGCCGGCGGCGAGGGCTGCAAGTGCAGGCGCTTCAATTGGTCCAGCACCAGGGAGTCGAAAGCACTCGTGCGCGGAGCGGCGGCATAGACGGCATCGGGAATTTCGGCGGCATACGGGGACGTGATGCGCGCGATGACAATCCGCGACGAATACCAGGCCGAGATGGCCCCTTCCCCGGGACCGATCACTGTGACCTTCCCGGTGCCGTCCACCGAGGCCACGGTCTCATCGGTGGAGGTGAACTTCGCCCATCGGGTGACGTCCCGCTCACGGCCATCGCTGAACCGGGCCTTGACCCTCAGTGCCAGGGTCTCCCCGACTCGCACCGAGCGCTCCCCGGGATCGATGACCAACGTGCGCAACTCGGCCTCGCCGGCTTGGGGACCGGGCGCTCCCTGGGCAATCCAACGGGCCAGCGTGCGGTAGTCGTCCGAATCCACCTCGAATCGCTTGCCCCCCTTGTGCCGGACGGTGGTCGTCGGCTTGGTCAGCAGCAAACTCAAGCCCGGTTGGGATACTTCGACGCGGCGTCCCTGCGCCTCCCGGGTGATGGCCAGATGGTCTGCCTCCGGGTTGTAACCAAACAACGACAGGCGGAAACCACCCTTGCCCGCCATGGCTCCATGACACCCGCCGCTGTTGCAGTTGGCCTTGGAGAGGATGGGCACGATGTCGTTGCGGAAGGACACCGGTGCCTCGGAGACCGAACCGGCCAGCAGTCGCGCGGCCAGCGATGTGATCATCCCCAGCAGGCAAGCGCTGCGACAAAGACCGCCGTGCGCCAGCAGCGACATAAACTTCATCGGGGCTCTCATGTGAACAATTCGCGGATGGGTTCGGTGCCGAGGTCTGTCAGTGAGAAGGGGCGGCCACCCGGGCCCGGCAAATGGGAGGCATGATTGAGGCCCAACGAATGGAAGATCGTGGCCACGATGTCGCCGGGTTTCACCGGACGTTCTGCGGGAAATCCGCCGATGGGATCACTGGCCCCGACCACGCGACCTCCCTTCACGCCGCCTCCTGCGAAGTAGGCCGTGAAGCACTGGGGCCAGTGGTCGCGGCCTCCCGCCGGATTGATCTTCGGGGTGCGACCGAACTCGGAAAGATTGGCCACCAGCGTGTCGTCGAGCATTCCCCGCTCGCTCAAGTCTTCGATGAGCGCGCTGTAGGCCTGATCGTACATGGGGCACACGATGTCCTTCATGCCGGCGATGGACGTGAACGGCTTGGATCCGTGGATGTCCCAGGTGATTTCGTCGAACACGGTGAGGAAGGTGTTGATGGTCACGAAGCGCACCCCGCTCTCCACCAATCGCCGCGCCAGCAGGCAGCACTGACCGAAGCGGTTCATGCCGTAGCGTTCTCGGACCTTCAGGGGCTCGCGGGTCAGGTCAAAGGCCTCGCGAGCTTTCTCACTCGTCATGATGCGGAAGGCCGCGTGGAAATTCTCATCCATCAGTCGGGCATCTTCGCTGGCCTCGAACTGGGCCACGGAAGACTCGACGATCTCCCGCATCTTGCGCCGACGTTCGAGGCGATGGGCCCCAATTTGGTCGGGCGGCAGCAAGTCCGGGACCTTGAAGTTCTTCTGCGACGGATCGGCCATCAACGCGAAGGGATCATGGGCCTTGCCCAAGAACCCACCGGCCTGCCCGTTGGGCAAATTCCCGCCACCGCGCCCCATCAACTGAGGCAGCACCACGAAGGGCGGCAAGTCGGTGCGACGCCCCTTGAGGTGGGACAGAACGGCCCCCGCGTGCGGCGTCTGGATGCCTCCGGTGAATCGCCGACCGGTTTGCATCATCTGCCAACCGGCGTCATGCACTGCCGCCCCATCGTGGTGGCAAGACCGCACCAGCGAAAACTTGTCGGCATTGGCCGCATGGCGCGGCAGCAATTCGGAAATTTCGAAGGCGTTGGACTTGGTGCGGATGGGTTTGAATGGCCCGCGAATCTCGGAGGGTGCATCCGGCTTCATGTCCCACAAGTCGATGTGGCTGGGCCCGCCGAGGTTGAAGATCATGATGCACGAACGCCGGTCGTCCGCGGGCTTCACGATCCCTGCCTCTTTGGCCTGCAAGTACTGCGGCAACGACAGCCCCACCGCCGCCAGCGAACCCACCTGAAGGAACTCTCTGCGCGAAACGCCCGGTCCACAGAGGCGCACCCGGTCCTGGGGAGATTCTGCGAGGAAGTCGAACATGACGGGACTGTGAACTCAATCGGCACATCCCCTCAAGGTGCAGATGCTTCGGTTGAACGATTTTCCAGCCTCGATGTACGGCTCGGACCCGCGATCGCCGTGCACCGAGATCGACACCAGGTAGTCTTCGGACTCAACAAGGCCATCGAACACAGGTCGAGTGAACCGGGCTCCGGAACCATGTCGCACCAACCCGAACCCGAACCCGAACCCGAACCCGAACCCGAACCCGAACCCGAACCCGAACCCGAACCCGAACCCGAACCAGATGCCGACGCACTGAACCTCAGCAGCGACGGCATCGCCCTCTTCCAGGTGGCCGACGAACTCTACAACGCCCGTCGCTTCAACCTGCCCACCGTTCGCTGAACGGGCGGCGTTGGGACTTTCACTTCCGGCGGGCGGTCCAGGCTCGGCTGACGACGTTGCCGTCCATCGTGGTCTCGGTCTTTCCTTCGATCTTCCCGTTCACGAGCTTGCCGGACATGGAATACACCATGGTGCTGCCATCGGGGCGATCGCGCCGCATCGTCCAGGTCAGCGAATCGCCCTGAACCTTGCCGTCGGTCACCTCGAGGAACTTGCCCGCCTGCTGACCGCGGATCATTTGCCCCGTGAGCCGAGTCCCCTCCTGCTTCAAGGTCATCGGCAGGTCCACGGGTTGGTCGTCCGGTCCCGGAATGGTCAGAACCCACTCACCGGAGACATCGCTCCCCGAAGCGACTCCGGCCTGCACCGGCGCTTCTCCGAGCAACTGGGACAATTGGGTTTCGATGGAATCGGCCCAAATCTGGTAGCCCGACTTGGAGAGGTGCAAGTAATCGGGCATCAACTCGCGAGGCATGGTGCCGTCGTCGTTCAGGAACTTGTGACCGAAGTCGGCCCAGAACACGGTCTTGTCATCGGCGATGCGACGCAGCACCTGATTGATTTGAGCCAGCTTGCCCCGTTGGGCATTGAAGTTCTCGGCACGCGGGAAGATGGCCACCAACAAGACCTTGGTTCCCGGTAGTTTCGTGCGGAGCTTGTCCACGATGGCGCGGACACCATCCACGATTTGCTCCGGGGAATTGTCTTCGCCGTTGGAATTGTTGGTCCCGATCATCACCACGGCCGCCTTGGGCTTGAGACCCGCGAGGTTGCCGTTATCGAGACGCCAGAGGACGTGCTGGGTGCGATCGCCGCCGATGCCCAGGTTGATGGCGTTGCGGTGGGCGTAGTGCTTGGCCCAGACCTCCTTGCCCTCCCCTTCCCAACCTTGCGTGATGGAGTCACCGATGAAGATCAACTGCGCCTTGCCCCCATCGGCAGCGACCGTGGCATTGAAGCTGGCCTGACGATCCACCCACCCCTTGTCGGTGCGGGGTGCCGGTTCGATGGCGGAATGGGCCAAGGCGGAAACCAGGCCGAACTGAAGGCCAAGGACGAGCGCAGCCAAGCGGGAAGTGGATCTCATGGGCATGTAAAAACCATGCGCCATACACCACCACGGGCGAGGATTTTCTTAGAGCCTGTTAACGACCGTTGAAGCAATACAGCCCACCCTCGGTGCGCAGGTAGACCCGGCCGCCCGAGACCGCCGGAGTGGCCAGCGTGTCTTCGTTGAGCTCATTGCGTGAGAGCAACTCGAACTTGGGAGTCGCCGCCACCACCGCCGTATTGCCCCGGCCGCTGGTGAAGTAAACCCGCCCCGCCGCCACCACGGGCGACACCTTGACGTTCTCGGTGAAGAGCCGCTCCTGCCACAGGGCTTCGCCGGTCTTCAAATTCAGGCAGGAGGCCATGCCGTCATCGCGAATGGAAAACAAATGACCACCGACAATCACCGGAGTCGGGCAATCCGCCGAGTAGCGGGTAGATTTCCAGAGTTGGTGGGTCGTGGTGATGTCGCCCCGGCCACCGGCCTTGAAACCAACGGTATAACCGCGGTTCTGGAAGCCCGAGGCCACGGCCACCACGACGCCTTCACCCACGGTCGGACCCGCAATGGTTCGACCGTAGGGATGCGGGACATCCAAGCCACTCACACTCCAAACCACATCACCATTGGACGGGTTGTAGGCGTTGAGTACCTCGGCTCCGGCCACCACGACTTCCATTTTACCACCGTGCCGATGGAAAACGGGCGAGGAGTAGGAGTCCTTGCCTTCCTCCCGGGCCGCATTCGATCGATCCTTCTTCCACAAGTCCTTGCCGGTCTTGGCGTCCACCGCCATCACGTAGGAGTCGGCTCCCTGATGCATGCGCACGACGAAGAGCCGGTTGCCATCGAGCATGGGCGACGATCCGTAGCCGTGGTTGGTCTTCAACGGGCCGAATTCCTTCACCAGATTCCGTTGCCACGCGATGCGACCCTCGGCGCTCACGCAGGCCAGATCACCGGTCCCAAAAAGCACCCATACGTGCCGACCGTCCGAAACGGCGGTGGGAGTGGCCATGTTGTGCAACTCGTGCGCGTGCAGTTTGCCGCGCGCGATCTCGGTGTCCCAAGCCTGGGCTCCAGTCTCGCGATCCAGGGCCAGCAAATGCAGGCCTTGGTCGGGAGTTTGGCTTGTCAGGTAAATGCGTTTGCCGACGATAATCGGCGAAGACGCACCACGGCCCGGCAGCGAGACTTTCCAGACGAGGTTCTTCTCCTTGGACCACGACACTGGGGCCGACTTTTCCATGCTGATCCCCAAGCCATCGGTCCCGCGCCAACACGCCCAATCCGCAGCAGAAACCGCGAGAGAGCAGCACAACGACGACAAGGCCACGGCCTGCAAAGGACGGAATGAGTTCATGGAATTGGTTGGAGATTACCGACCGCCGCCCCGTTTTTCCAGAGAGGTTTGCAGCTCGCAATCTCACGCGAGCCGGGGTGGACGGATCCGGCCGACTCGATCTCCTTCCAGCACTTCGGAAAACTACTGAGGCCGCTGAGCCAATGCCGTACGAATGATCTTCAGCACCGACTCGCGCTCAGCACCGGAGATGGGCAAACGCGGCTCGCGCACCCACTCCGTGCCCAGGCCGGTTTCCTGGCACAGCAGCTTGATGTACTGCACGAAATGCACGTGGGTATCGAGCTTCATCAGCGGCTGCGACCAACGATACAGCGCGCGTGCCGCATCCCATTGACCGGCCTTGGCCAAGTCCCACAACTGCTGGTTTTCCTTCGGGAAAGCGATGCCGCTGCCGGCGACCCAACCGTCGATCCCCAGAATGGCCGACTCCAGGAACAAGTCATCCACACCCGTGAAAATCTGGTACCGATCACCCACTTGATTGCGCAACTCGGTGATGCGACGCGTGTTAGCGCTGCTCTCCTTGATGGCCACCAAATTGGCCACATCGGTCAACTGGGCGAACATCTCTGGGGTCACATCGGCGTGATAGCCCACCGGGTTGTTGTAGAGCATCCACGGCAGCGGCGTCACCGCGGCCAGCGAGCGGAACCAATGCAGCAACTCGGCCGGATCGGCCTTGTACACCATCGGAGGCATGACCATGAACCCGGAGATGCCCAGGGCCGCGCAATCGCGCATGTAGGTGGCGGCCGATTGCAAACTCATCTCGGCGACCCCGCTCAAGACCGGCACCCGACCCTTCGCCGTCTCCAACGCACAGCGCACCACGGCCCGCTTCTCGTCCGGCTGCAGGCATTGATTTTCACCCAACGAACCGCAGACCACCAACCCAGCCACCCCGGATTGAATCAACACTTCGAAGTGACGCGCCGTCGCCGCAAAGTCGATGGACTGATCGGCGTTCAAGTGGGTGATAGCAGCAGGGAAAACACCGGTCCAACGGGGGTGGCTCATGGCAAAATTCAGAAGATATCGATCAGGGTTCAAACGATTGAAACGCAGAGGATTTGCTGACGAAATCCAAGCTCCCAATCACCGCCTATTCAGACGGCCCGCGCAAGCTACCGCCCCAGTTTCCAGGCGGTCAACGCACTGTTTGGCGCACTGTTTGGCAGGAAAGGACGAGCAACAGGTCGAAGTGGGGTAGCGAGTTCGCATGGGTTTCGGTAAGGTAGAGACATGAAGCATCGAGTGACCGTCACCACGGACCGCGAGCTGATCGTCCAGGCAAAACGTCAAGCCCACCAGACAGGGACCCAGCCTGCCGGA
>CAMCYJ010000027.1 GCA_945883815.1 Akkermansia muciniphila
GACCGATCCCATCGCATCGTTCCGGCTCGGCCGGAACGATTCAGTTGGGAGGAAAGGGATGGCGTCGCGGATTCTTTCGCACGACAAGGCGAGAGCGAGGCGCGGGCCGATTGAAGGCCCGTAACGAGTGAACAACGAAGCTCTTGCGGAAGAAGACGCAGCCAGCACGACCGATCCAATTGAATCGTTCCGGCTTAGGCTCACGCTGTCGGCGAATCGCTTCGGGCAGAGAAGCGGTCAGGCGAGGCGGAACCGATCGGCTCGGAGATCCGGCCCTACCGCAGGATGCCGATGAGCAGATCCAGCGAAATGGCCGAAGCCACGGGAACGGCCACGCCTCAGAACTCCTCGAGGCGGGGAATCACGGCCGCTCGGCGGAGCATCTCCTTGAGCCCTGCCTCGTCGTAAAGGCCCTGAACACGGTCGCGGATGGCGACAGGCACTTCGCCGAAGCGGGTTTCGAGCAGATCCAAGATGCAGCCTTGGCAGCCTTCTTGGCGGCCTTCCTGGCGGCCTTCTTCACGGCTGAGTTCTTCGAACAGGGTAACGTGGGGCATGGGTTTCTCCTTCTGAAGTTGTTGAAGCCTCTTTCTGAACTGCACTTTATGCTCTGCCGGCAGCGGCATCAACCAGTCGATGACGAAGAGCAAAGATCGGAGATCTTCCTGGGTATAGCCCCTGGCGTAGAGCCTCTGGGTGAGTTCCAACCGGCATTCGGACAGGTTTGCGGGATCCTTGCGGTGCTTCTGGGTGCCGAGGTAGGCGGCGATGATGAAGATCGTCAGGTTGTCGCGGTGGAGGGGGGCTTCAATGCGGTTCTTGAAGTCGTCGACCTTGCAGATGGCGAAGCGGATGCGCAGGCCTAGGTTGGCAAAGCCACCCGAGTAGGTGGTCGGCCGCCAGTTACGACGGGTATCGCCGAGGATGACCAAGGGCACGACAGACATCTTGTACCGGCTGTGGATGCGGCAGCAGTAGTCGAAGACCCGTCGGGGTAATTTGGGGTCATACTGCATCTGCACCTCGATATGGATGAGCAACCACTCTTCGGTGCCATTGAGCAGCCGAACCTTGATCAGCTTGTCGGCTCGCAGGGGCCCCAACTCGGCGTCGGGCGCGATCTCCCGGAATTCCTGTTCCAGTGAAATCGGTGTGACCGACCAATCGATGTGCCGGGAGATCGACGGGAAGGTGAGCTCAAGGAAGGGACGCAGGAAGCGGTCGAGGGTTTCTTTCCAGGGGCTGTCATGATTGATCGGTTCGGCCATCTCCCCAGCTTTCGCTCGGCCACGATCGGAGCTTTCGAAGAATCATCGATTTACCCAGAAACGAGACGATCGCAGAGAAGGCGGCGACCGTGGGCCAAAGGGTGATCCGAGCCGCGGTCTTCAACTCAACCGCGACCGAAGGACAATCCTCGGCATGGGACAACCTTCCGCCGAAAATGCACCTGAACCGCCGCATTCGGCCGATTCCGTCCGAGAAACCGGGCCTGATGCCCGGGATTCAGGGGACAAGGTATTTACCTCGGAGGGTATGAGCCCTGAGATTCAGCTCAACTGATCCAATCGTCCCGTGCTGTCGCCGAAGCGCTCCGCCGGTGCGCCCATCCGGTCGAGCATCGACAAGAACAGGTTGCCCATTGGGGTGTTCTTGGCATACCGGACATGGCGTCCCGGTTTGATGGTGCCACCGCCCCGCCCCGCGAGCAGGACCGGCAAGTCATGGTGCGCGTGCGACATGCCATCCTCGATGGCACTGCCGTACACGATCATCGAATTGTCCAGCAAGCTGCTGCCATCGGACTCACGGGTGTCCTGAAGTTGCTTCAGCCACGCGGCGAAGAGTTGCATGTGGAAAACGTTGATCTTGGCGATCTTCTCCTTCTTGTCCTCCTTGCTCTCGTGATGGGACAGGTCGTGATGTCCTTCTTTCACCCCGATGAGCGGATAGGGCCGGTTGCTGCCATCGTGCGCCATGATGAACGTACCGATGCGCGTGCTGTCGGTGCGGAAGGCCAGCGTCATGATGTCGAACATCAACTTCACATGGTCCTCGAACTTCGCAGGAACCCCTTGCGGGCGGGTGTGATCGGGCAACTCGACCCCAACCTTGTCGGCCATGGCGATGCGGCGTTCCACATCGCGCACCGCGCTCATGTATTCGTCGAGCTTGTGCTGATCGTTGCGACCCAACTGACCATGGAGTCGCTTGGCATCCTCCATCACGAAATCGAGAACACTGGAACGCCTCGCCTGCCGCCGAGCACGCACCTCGGCGGATTCGCCAGTGTCTCCCTGTGTAAACAACCGGTCGAAGGCCAACTTGGGATCCACCTCCGGAGGCATGGGCGTGGAGGCCGAACGCCAAGACACGTTGAACGAGTAGGCGCAACTGTAGCCGGAGTCGCACTGGCCGGAGAGTTGGCCGCGATCGGTGCCCAATTCGAGGCTGGGAAATCGGGTGTGGTTGCCGACTTTCTGGGCCGCCCATTGATCCACCGAAACACCCACTCGAATATCGGCTCCCTGAGTCTTGCGGGCCTGACACGCGGTCAAAAAGGTCGCGGAGGCCCGGGCATGATCGCCGGCTCCATCGCCATTGGGGCGGGCCTTGTCGTGGGCCAAACCGCTGAGCACCGATATCTGGTCGCGAACCGGAGCCAGCGGCTGGAGAATCCGGGGCAACTCGAACGCCGGACCGGTTTGTTCGGGGGTCCAGTGCTTCATGAGGGCCCCGTTCGGAATGTACACGAAGGCCATTCTCAAGGGGGGCTTGCCCGCCGCCGTAGCCGCTGATGCACCCAAGGCCCGGACGGCTGGGGCCGACGCCAAAAACGGGAGGGCGACGGCAGTTCCCAAACCCCGGAGGAAGGTTCTCCGCGGCTGATTTTGAAAAAGGCTCATAGCGATGGGGCTTTGGACGGCTAAACTTGCGGGTGAATTTAACCCTGTTTGCATTGAACTCAAGGTTTCCAAGCAGACGAAGTCGGGGATTTCGAGTTCCCCTGAATTATCGAGGTCCAAACTTTGGCGTCTGGCCCGGAATTCGTTAGACTTAACCCCATGCGGAGCCGCCTGTTGCCACTGACCTGCCTTTGGGTGGGTTTGGTTCTCACCGGCCAAACGAATCCGGCCGCGCCATTAGCTACCCCTCTTCCGGCTCCCAAAACCAACGCTGCCACAAACTCTCCCATTCCCCCGTCCACCGCAGCCGCACGGAAAGGCTTGCTGTGGAATGCCGCGACCGATCGCTACACAGCTTCAATCCCGGGATGGCCTCTTCAACGGGTGTTGGCACGCCTGAGCGCTCAAACTGGTTGGCGGGTTTGGATTGAAGACGGCATCGAAACCCAAGCCCGCCCTCAAATTCGGGCCCAGTTCCGCAATTTGCCGGCCCGGGAGGCCTTGCCCCGGATCTTGGGTGGATTGAATTATTCACTGACCACCTCCAGCACTGGCCGCAGGGAACTCAAGGTTTTCGCCACCCAAGCCCGTTCCAGCACCCACGAAATCATGGCCGATGAGGGCGAAGGGGTGATCGCCAACGAGCTGATTGTTCGTTCCAAATCGGGTTCCAAACTGGATGCCCAACGATTGGCTGATCTGAAGGGCGCAACCCTCGTGGGCACCAATGGGGTGTCGGGGGCCTATCGGGTGCGTTTCGATTCGGACCTTCAGGCGGAAGATGCCAAGCGGACGCTGAGCGCGGAGTCCGAAGACCTCGCCGTCGAGAACAACCAACGGCTGGAGGCTCCGGATGCTCCTATCCCAGTCGCCGGGCTCACTGCCCCGCCCCTGCGATTGACGGCCACCGTCCGGCCGGATGGAACCCGACGGGTCATCGCGCTCATCGACTCGGCACCGCAACCCTTGGCTCCGGCCTTTCAGTCGTTTCTCTTGCCCACCGTGGATGTGGTCGCTGGAACTTCCGCTTCGGGCAACCCGTCTCACGGAACCTCCATGGCCGAAGCGATGGTTCGCGGGCTCAGTGCGGGAACCGCCGAGACCAGCACCCGTATTCAACCTTACAATGTCTATGGTGCTCAGGAGGCCGCCTCGACCTGGGATGTCGCTCGTGGCATCACGCAGGCGGCTCAAGACGGTTCCACCATCATCAACCTGTCGCTCGGAAGCGCCCAAGACAGCCCTTACCTGCGCGATGTCATCCAGCAGGTCAGCGATCAGGGAGCTTTGGTCATCGCCGCAGCGGGCAACAACGGAAGTGCCGACCCGTTCTACCCGGCAGCCTATGACGCCGCCCTGGCAGTGACCGCCACCGGACGCTCCGGACAATTGACGCCCTACGCCAACCGGGGAGGCTTCGTCGATCTGGGGGTGCCGGGTTCCACCGTGGTGCAAATGGACGGCCAGTCCTGGGTGGTCCAAGGCACCTCCGTGTCGGCCGCCTACGCCTCCGGGATGGCCGGTGCCTGGGCTCAAAACCCGCAGACCCCGCTTACCCCGATCCGCTCCAAGTTGATCGAAACCTTCCCGGTCCAAACCACCCCGAAGCCCTAGATGGGCAGCCGGTGGGGATTGGCTGATTCGACCGGTCAACCGCTCAAAGCAAGGGGCGTGCTCGGTACAACCGGTTCGTGCTGGTGATCGGATCAAACAGAACGGTCACCCCGGCCTGCCCCATCATCTCCGCCAGCGGCGTGAACGGACCTGAGAGGTTACCTGCCGATTCGACGGCATAGCGACGCCCCTCCAGTCCATTGAAGGTCAGCCTGAGGGAGTCTGAAATCTGGGTCGGCGGATCCCACAACACGGGTCCGACGACACTGACGCTCACCGCGTCACTGTCCACAGAGCCTCCCGGATTGGTGACTCGGACTCGATAAACCCCAGCCAGAGAAACCGTGGCATTGGTCAGGCTCAGAGTGGAGCCCGAGTCGCCCACAACAACGCCATCCCGGGTCCAGGCGTAGGTCAGGTCGGTACCGCTGGCCGAGACTTGAAGCGCGAAGGCCTCTCCGACGTGCAGTCGGCGACCCACCGGTTGAACCGAAATCACTGGCTTGGCCACCGTCGCCTGCACGGTGAGGGTTGCCCAGTCGCTGAAGACGGTCCCCAAATCGTTGATCAGCCTCAGGCGATACCGGCCGGAATCGGCAGCTTGGGCGCTGGGCAAGGTCAGGGTCGCGTTGGTGGCATTCTTGACTTCCAGATCCTCCTTGAACCACCGCAGCGCCACGGGTTGATCCCCCGAATAGGCAACCGTCAGACTCGCCGGTTGGCCCGGGGCCACGGTGAGGCTGGCCGGCTGGGACGTGACCACGGGCGGATTGGCACCGACCACTGTGAGCGCCACGTTGAGATCAGACCAATTGCCGCCCAAGCTGGTAGTCTGCCAACCACGGATCCTCAAGGTGAATGGCCCACTGGCGGTGGGGGTTCCCGTGAGCGTTCCACGTGTGGAGAGCGTTGTGCCCGGCGGCAACCCAGAGAGGGCGGAATAAGATCTGGCCGTGCCGTGGGAAGGACTGGTGATCGAAAATGTCACCGACGTGCGAACACCGTTGGTAGCCCGAACGGCAGCAGGCACCACGCCGGTGGCTCCCGACAGCCCATGCATGCTGCCCGCAACGGCCGCAGTACCGAAGACCCATCGAAGGATGAAGAGCGTGGGAGCGGCGATCACCCCGGGGGCCGTCTGGGCCACCCGCACCAGCGGTGCCAATTGGAGGAAAGCCGCCAGGATATGGGAATGAATCAGAATGCGTTTCATGGAGAGAAATCGAAGTTTCGAAACGTTGTTTTGCCGGACGGTTGTGACGGAGCCTTCAGTTGCAACCGCAGCCTCCACCTCCCACCCCGCGCCCGCCGGCGGCCGCCTCGCGGCTGAACCACATGTGCTCAGCCAACAACAGCCCCGCTGGATCCCGATCGCCGCGCATGGTGGCATCAGACAGTGTTCGACGTTGCCACGGCTCGACCGTGGTGCAACCCGTTCCCAAGGCAATGATCACCGCCAAGACTACCAACGCCATCCCACCCAGACGGGAAGAACAGGCTGGTTGGAGGGGGAGTGTATTTCTCGAGTTCATGTCGATCCTATCAATAATGTTCAGGCTTTGACCGATTTCAGGAGGCGCTCAATGATTTCAACGTACTTCTTGCGGGTGGCATCCCCTTCGTACTTGGGGTGCACCGAATCGAGGCGGCCATCGGTGCCAAAGAAATAGGAAGTCGGCATTCCTGGCGGCCGCACCTTCGATGCCAGTTTTTCTTGGGCGTCACGGACGGTGGTGAAGCTCACGGGGTTCTTCTTGAGGAAGCGATCCATGTCGGGCTGTCGCTCGTCCATGGAAACACCTATGAGCACATACCCCTTGGATCCGTAGGTCTTGTGCAGTGCCTCCAACACGGGGAACGACTGACGGCACGGCACACACCAGGAGGCCCAAAAATCCAGGTGAACCACCTTGCCGGACAAATCTGGCAGAGCGCCCTCGAGTTGCAGGCTCTTGAGGTCCGGAAGGGTATCACCTGGCTGAAGCCCCGCGGCCCAGGCCCATGGCGTCGCCAACGACAACGACAGCCAGGCGGCCGAGGCCTGCAGGAATCGGCGGCGTGGCAGGGAGAGTTCAAGAGGCGACATGTTCATAGAATCGGCGACTACTCAGTTTGGATTGAGGCCCGTGGAGCAAACCTTCGGCTCCAGGTTGAGATTCGATCAGGCGAAGTCCTTCATCAAGCCCTAGCACCAAGGCAGCGGTGCTCAGCATTCCCGCCAAGGTGCAACTCGGAGCCAAGACATGCACAGCCCGGCACCCATTTTGTACGGGCCGCCCTGTGCGCGGGTCCAAGATGTGTCCCCAACGCCGCCCCCCGGCGGTGAAGCCCCGATGGTAATCCCCCGAGGTGGCCACGGCCGCATCCCGGACAGCCAGACCGCACCACGCCTTTCCCGGTTGGTCGGGATTTTCGAGCCCGAGGTGCCAACCCGGGCGACCATCGGCTGGCAATCCCATCACCCGGATGTCAGCCCCGAAGTCCACCAGCGCCCCAGTCAAACCGCACTGACGGGCCAAGAGGGCGACTTGATCGACCGCGTACTCCTTGCCCATGCCGCCCAAATCCAGACACATCCCGGGCTCACTCAGGCGCACCGAACCCGGTCGGCGCTGGACCTTGCGCCAGCCGACACGCTGGCGGGCCGATTCGATCTCCGCGTCGGTGGGCATCTGCGCCTTGCGCCAATCCCACAATCGAATGAGCGGCAATGCCGTGGGATCAAACACACCGCGGGTGAGGAAATGCATCTCGTGGCATAGAGCCAGAATGCGGTCGATCTCCGGATCGGAGGCCACGGCGGCACCGCCTGCGGATGCGTTGAGAACAGAGATCCAACTGTCGGGCAAGAATCGCGAATACTTGGCCTCGAAGGCCGCGAGCCATCCCAGGGCCTCGGTATCGAACCGGCGCTGGGCTGCTGGGGAACCCACCGTGACCCAACGACACGTGGTACCGAGAGCCATGCATCGCAACTCCCGACCGCCATCGGTTCGCGACTCGTGACAAGATTCCCGAATCCGGCGAAGGACCGCCGAAGCATTCCCCCGGACCACGGCCGCGGAGGCCGGTTCGCTCGATTGGACCGGAGCATTCACCATTGGAAACCAATACCCATCGTGAAGACATTCGCCTGCGGATAAGCCGACGACAAGGTCACACCGTCGAGTCCTTGCATCAGGTAGCGCTTGTAGGCCAGGTCCACGGAAACGTGCTCGTGCACTTGCCAGTGAATGCCGACTCCGAGCGTCCAGGTCTCCAGGTGGCTCAGGCGATAATCCGCCGAATAGTACTGAGGCCATGCAGGCACCGAGAAGGCTCGGCCATCACCCGGAAAGCCCGCCTCCCCTTCGAAGAGGAGGCTTCCATCCGATTGAAGGGCCGCATTCACCCCATTGGGATCCACCAGTGTCCCATTGAAGACCGGCGCATAGAAGTCGGCCGACGATTGGACATGGTAACGCACCAACGGGGAGATCAGCAGCTTCTCGCCGAGCTTCTGGTTCCATTGGACAGTGGCCGTGTTGGCCCAGATTCCCCAGTCATCGTGGTGGAGACGATAGTTGGCATCGACGCTCCCGTTCAAGGGGCTCACGAAGTGGGTGATCCCCAGATACCCGACCTGCTTGATGCGCTGGTTCGGGCGATTCTCACCGACCGCGGCCGAGGGATCGGCGTTGTAACCATCCACCGGAAAGTCGTAGCGAAAATGCACTCCCTTGTAGGGATCGGTGAGGTAGCCATCGGCCACCCCGACCGTGAAGTTGGCCGTCACGTAGGTGTTGGGCCCCAGCAGTTGTGTGACGCCGATGAGGCCATCCCAGGTGTCCTTGTCTTTCCAAATGGTCTGGTTGCTCAGCCAAAATCCGGTCACCTGGTCAAAATTGCGCGACACTCCCAGATTCAGGATCGTGTTCTTTTGGTTGAACTCGATGCTCTGATTCCAAGACAGCCCCACCGATCGGTAATCACTTTCTTCGCTGTATGAAATCTGGGGCCGCGAGATGAACCGGCCTGCGGTCCAATCGAGCTCCACCGATCCAGCCCGGCGGATATCCTGGAAGTTCTGGATCGGCAACCGATCGCTGCCTGCAGGAGCGGCCGCACCGGTCGGAGTCGCCCCCGAAATGCCGTCATAGACAAAGTTTCCCTTCACCACCGCCTGGGCATTCAAAGCCTGCTCGGCGTAGACGGCGTGGGTCCGGATGTGAATCCGGTCGTTGTCCTCGATGTAATCTTCGTAGCGGTAGTCGACCCGGTTCTCGGCGCGGGCCCGGATGACCGAGGCGCACTGAAGCAAGAAGGCTATCAGGATTGGTCTAAGGCTTCGGGACCACGGAGGCATAAGACGGATCAAAAGCTTCAAATCCGCGCGAATCAATTCCGGAGACGCCAATAACTCCGAGTGGGTTTCCCCGGATCTTGAGAATGCAACCCCGCCCGATCTCGATTCGAGGGGGGCCGAGAACCGACGCCGGGAGGGAAACACGCCTGCGGGAAAAAAGGAGTGCGTCTTGATCTGGCGCTGTGGAACCCGTTTTCCGGTTGTCGCAACGCTATCCGACCGATGACCCCTGCATCTCACGGTCGGGCTGCTCGGCGGGCGCGCTCGGCACCGCAACGGCCAGGCGAGCCAGCACGCGGGCGGCGGCGGCGAAGCCAAAGGTCCCGGTCACCTGGGTAGCCGAACCGAAGCCCGATTCGCAGTTGAGTCGCAGCGGGGTTTCGTCGTCTGAAGCTCGCGCAGCGCAGACATTCCCTTCCCGGTCCGGAAACACCGGAGCCTCCGCCGAGTGAATGCATTCGACCCGCAGTTTCTTGGCGGTCCTGGAGAACCCGTGCTCGCGTCGGAGACGCTTGCGCACCTCGCTCAGCAAGCGGTCGTGCGTGACGGTCGCCAGGTCGGCCACGCGGACGGCCGTCGGATCACGCCGTCCGCCGGCCCCGCCACACACCACCAAGGGAATCCCCGCCCCGTGGCACCATGCGATGAGTCGGACCTTGTTGGCCATGGCATCGATCGCATCCACCACAAAGTCGGGGCGCTCGGCGAGGCCTGATTCCTCGGCCAGTCCGAGCAGGCGCGGGCCCGTCTCGGCCGTGAAAAATTCCACCCGGGGCTCCACCCGAGTCTCTGGGGAGATGGCTCGAACTCGCTCGGCCATGACCTGAACCTTGGACTGGCCCACGGTGGAATCCAGGGCGTGCAGTTGGCGGTTGATGTTGCTGACGCAGACGTCGTCCAAATCCACCAGACTCAGACGCCCCACCCCGGAGCGGGCCAAGGCCTCCACCACCCAAGACCCCACGCCCCCGATGCCCACCACCATCACGTGGGCGGCACGAAAACGGGTCAACGCCGCCGTGCCATACAGACGGGCGATCCCTCCAAAGCGAAAATCAAAGTCACTCATGATGGAAATGCCCCACAGGCAAAACATTCAGGTCAAGGCACCCCTACCGTCGATCCGGATCCCTCAGCCCCCGGGGCTCTGCGCCCGATCAAAGTACTCCGACCTTCGGAGCCTTTCATGGACCCGCTGGAGGGTGGGCCCTGCCGTGCGCACGAAACAAATCAGGGAACTCCAGTGAGTTCCCTGATTGATGCCGGATGCCCTAGGCCACCCGAAAGCCATACCGTGCAGATTCTGCGGAGAATCAGAGCTCCCGCCAACTGCGGTGACGGTAGTTGTTCCAAACCCAACGGAAGTCCGGGTTGTTGGGACCACCACCAGCCCAATTGAAGCTGGAGATGCCCACGGCGGAATCCTTGGCGGCCTTGATGGTTCTGGCTTCGATCCATCGGTGCCCCTCGTAGTGGCCGTCCTGGAAGGAGAAGGTGCTGAAGTTGCCGTGGAAAATGGCGAAGGGATCGATCCATCCCCGAGAATCGGTGCTCAGAACCCAGGTGCCCAGGTTGGAATTGCGCGGATCGGATTCCTCGATAAAGACGAAGGACTGGGACGGAGAATTGACCTCAGAAGCCTTGAGGTACGGAGGCTGCGAGGCTTCCCATCCAAGGATGCCGTTCATGCCGTTGGCCTTGGAGTAACTGTCGTAAGCCCATCCGGCCCCGGGACGCCGTTTAGAACGCAAATCTCCCGGACAATGATAGGCGCCAAAGGCCGTGCAGTACTCCCACATCGGAGAGTTGGTCATGCCCCGTTGAACCCGCCTGAGGGCTTCTTCCAAGGTGATGCCATTGGCGATGTCCGGGACAGGGCCCTGCCAATACCCACCACCCGTGAGCGCCACCACGGCACCGGCTTTGTTCCTCCAACCGTCGGTCGGAGCCAAAGAGTCGTTGTTGTCCATTGAGTACATCTGCCAGGCCAGAACCAACTGCTTCTGGTTGCTGGCGCAGGCGGCTCCCGTGGCTTTGGATTTTGCCTTGGCCAAGGCTGGCAAGAGCATGCCCGCCAAAATCGCGATGATGGCAATGACGACCAGCAACTCAATGAGGGTGAAGCCGGAATTGCTCAACCGACGGCCCGAGGTACGCAAAGAACACGCATCAAATTTCATGAACGGGGGGGGTGACAACTACGGTGAAACGGTAGACCCATTCTCGACCAAACGCCAAGCTCATATCAGCACCCCACTCGAAATGGTGTTCCACTGGGGAAATCGAAGTGGTGCCGTTCACGCCGCGGTGACCATGCCCACCTCGTGTGAGCCATGGAAACCGCGACCTTCGATTCAGGGATGCTGCAGGGTCCCCGGTGAACGAGGCGTGTTCTTGATCTGCCGTGTGCCGCGATCCTCGCGGAGATCCCGAGACCCCACCTTGGGCCGGGTTGTTGCTTTGGACTTCGGCTTCGGCTCAGGCGGCTTCTCAACGGCGTGGGGGGGACGAGGAGTGTTGTACAGTGGTTCGGTTTTCATGGGATTTTGTTTTTGAATGTTGTTTGGGGGTGAGTGGGTAGAAAGGGCTGAAAGAGGGCAAAAAGGGTGCTCAATCAATACGAACGGGACCAACCGGACTCATGATGAGGAGCCGCTGCGGGCGCGTTTCCAACTGAGCCATACGGTGGACGAAGGCTTGCCCTTTGAAGGAGTTTGTCTCCCCAAGAGCCCCAATCTGAACCCGTTGCGTTGAGTTGCTCCATAACGGTTCACCCGCCATTGCGGTCGGACTTGCGAGCGATCCAATAGCCCAAGAGCGCGCCGACGCCGACGCCAACAACGATGGCTGGGTAAGGGTGCTGATGGATGGCTGCATCCGTAACCTTGGCTCCCGCAATCGCTCGATCCCGGGCTCGGTGATAGATTTCTTCACCGTTTTCCAAGGCTCGTGTGAGGCGTTTGCGGGCTTCACCCACGCGATCGCCGGCGACGTCCGCAGTTGCAGCGATGAGCGCCCGAGCGTCATCGGCCAATCGACCGAGGTCCTGCGCAAACTCCTGTGTGGTTCTATCCATGATAATTTATTTTTCGTGGGTTCGGAGGGTTGAAACTCCAGGGTTCATTTTCTGGAGTATGAAGACGAAGGGGGCGATCCATTGTGGGGCACCGTCACGGTCAGCACCGAATTCCGTCCCCCAAAGGGAATCGAACGGGAACCGGTTTCAAATCACCCTCGGAGTGGGGGGGCACACTCCAAATCGGGGGCAAGAAAGAAGGGCTGTGCTGTTTCATGGTTTGGCGAACCGGGAGACGTCACCGTCACTGGAGAGTCCCTACCGTCTTCACCTAACATGTTCGCGTATTCCAACGGTCGCCATTGGTACGAGACAGCAATCGAACTAGGGAAGAAACGGATACCGGGTACGAAATCCTCCCAGCCGACATACAGGATCTTGCACAGTTGCCCTTGCGCCAGTTTCCAATAAAAGAGCCCCTCTCCAAGCGCGGTTCCCGTCCACGACCCGCTTCCGTGATAGACCGCACAAGCTCCCAGAAAGACGTTGCGTTTGGCCCTTGGGTTTTGGGTCACTGGCGGAGTGAATATGGTCGAACGCTTCGTGACCCTGATTGTAGGACTGCTGCTGGGCCTGGCGATCGGCTGGATCCTCAAAGGTCTGCGTCGAGAATCCTCGACGGCTTCCTCGGCCTTGGAGGGGGAACTGCGCCAGCAGGCTCTCCGGCGAGAGGCTGAGGCCCACGAGTGGCAGACCCGGTCGGCCAACGCGCAGGCTGCGGCCGCCGCCGCGGAGGCCGCTCGGGATGGCGCGCGCCGGGAGGCCTCACAAGCCATCGAGGCGCATCGTGAAAAGGACTCTGAGGCCAACTCGTTGCGTCATGAATTAGCCCAGATCCAGAGTCGCTTGGCCACGGCCACGGCCGAGAGCTCTGCGGCCCGAAACAGCCTCATCGAACAGCAGCGGGTCCATGAAGAGTCCGAGCGCAGTTTGAAGGAGACTCATGCGCAATGGGTGGCGGAACTACGGACTTCGCAGGAGAAAGCCCTGACCGATCTCAAGGAAAGCTTCGCCGGCCTGAGCGCGGAGGCTCTCAAGCAGAACGGACCCGAATTCCTGCGTCTGGCCAACGAAACGTTCACCCGCTTCCAAGAATCGGCCAAGGGGGACCTGTCCTTGCGCGAACAGCGCATCGAATCGCTGGTCAAACCGTTGGAAGATCAGCTCAAGGCCTATCAGACCCGTCTGCAACAGAGCGAGTCACTCCAATCCACCGCTCTCGGAGAGGTCCGACGGCAGGTTGAACAGCTGTCGACCCACAGCCAGACCCTTTCCAGTGAAACCCACCGTCTCCGGGCGGTGCTCTCCTCCAATCAGGCCCGGGGTCGTTGGGGAGAAGAAACCCTGCGCCGCGTCGTGGAAGCCTCTGGCATGAGTGCCCACTGTGATTTCGTAGAACAGGTGCGCGAGGGAGATTCCAAACCGGATCTGGTTGTCCGACTCCCGGGCGAGCGGGTGATCATTGTGGATTCCAAGGTCCCGGATCTGGAGTTTCTCGCCGCCATCGATTCGGAAGAGGAGGGACGTCGCAGCGCAGGACTGGCTGAGCATGCTGCCAAGATGAAATCCACCATCAAGGCGTTGGCCGACCGGGATTATCCGGCCCAATTCAACAACGCGCTGGACCATGTGGTGCTCTTCGTCCCGGCCGAATCCCTCTTCAGCGCCGCACTCGAGGGAGATCGGGATCTTATTGTCTGGGCCGCCGAACGCCACATCCTCCTGGCCACACCCGCTTCTCTCATCGCCCTGCTGCGGAGCGTAGCGGTGAGCTGGCAGGTGCACGAACAGTCCCAGAACGCCCAGCAAATCGCCGAAGCTGCGCAGACGCTCTACGAGCGGGTCAACCGCTTCGTGGAGCATTTCGAGCGGATCCGGGATGGATTGGGCAAGGCCACCAAGGCTTACGATGACGCCGTGGGCAGCTATGAGCGGATGGTCCGGCCCAGTGGTGAACGCCTGGCCCGACTGGGCGGGGGGGTGGAGAGCCGAACACTTCCGGAAATCCGCACCCTCGACACCTCACTGAGGCAAGCCCCGGAAAACCGCCTGCCCCTCGCACCGTCCAAAGAATCGGGCACGCCAGTTTGAGAGCTCAAGACCTTCCCGGCTCAGACCGTCGGAAACCCGGGCAAGGGGGGCAACAGTCCCAGAATGGACTCTTTCTTCAGCAACCAGACACGTCGCGGGGGCAACGGTTCCTGATCGGTCAATCCCAACAGAGCGACGGCTGTCAGCGTACAAGCTCCGACCACCCAGGTCCGCCGCCCGGACCGAAACCGAGCGATGGCTTGAATGCGATGAACCAAGGATGGCGGGGCTGACGAGGGGTCTCCTTGCCACGCCACACCGACTCGATCCGCCTTCAAACCCGCCGCGCTTTCCAGGCACTTGAGAAGGACCTGACCGTACAACACCTTGCTGACACCCCGGTCCGCCGACAATGCGTGAACATCACACGCCTCTTCGCGATCTTCACGCCAACGCCGTAGTACCCAGCCCACCACGGGGTTGAACCAGTGCACGGTTCGCACGGCTTCCAAGAGCACGTTGAGCCACAAGTCTCGCCGCCGGAGATGCGCCATCTCATGGAGGAAAATCAGACGGATTTCCTTCTTGGAAAACTGCTCGCTCAGATCGGGAGGCACCAGCAAGCACGGTTGAATCAATCCCGCCAGACACGGGCCACTCACCTCCGAGGATTGGAGGATCGGAACCCGGCGCAAGAACTCCGACTCTCCCTGGATGGCTTCGTTCCAGAGGGCTGCCAAACCGGATTGCGCTGGTCGCGAGCGAACGATCCGCTGTTGAAGTTGCCTCCAATCTGCAATCACCCAAGCGAATCGGACCACCACGCCTGCAGCCCATGCCGCCAGGCACCAACGCCACCCGTCGACGGGGAAGGATCCAGAATTGATCGGTGGCAACAGCGGAGCGGTGAAATTGAATAGACTGACCGGGGAAGGAATCTCCCAGGGCCACACCAAACGCACCAGCACCAGACCACTCAGTATCAACCGCCAGTCCGGAGACAAATGCCTTCGCAGCAACCACCGTGCTCCGAGCACCAGAATTCCCAGCACTGCCGCATTGGCGGAGCCGCTCATCAAATCCCACCCTAAATTGCGAATAACCTCCGGACTCATGTCAGAACGTGTCTGACCGGCACAGCAAGTTGCTTGCCTGCCTCCGTCTACTTGGAAGTTTCCGATTCCAGAATCCGACGCAACTCACTCAATTGAGACTTGGAGAGTTTTCGACTCTCGACGTAGTGAGCCATCATTCCGGTGAGGGATCCGCCGAAAACGCGGTCCAAAAACGAGCGTGTCGCCGCCGAGACACACTCCGCCTCGGACACCTTGGCACTGTAGTGATAAATCCGCCCGATGGCTTCGTAGCTCAAGGCCCCTTTGCGAACCAGTCGATTGAGCAAGGTCTTGACTGTGACCGCCCTCCAAGTGGGATCCTCTACCTGGAGTTGGTTGAGGACATCCGCAGAGATCACCGGATGTCGTTTCCAGACAATCCGCATGATCTCCCATTCCGTTTCTGAGATGCGGGGCAACGGCATGACGGCTCCATCGGTAGAAACTAAAGGTACCGGGATTTGCCTTTTTGGGTTAAAGCCCTAGCGGTCTGATGTCAATCGGAGTTTTACTGAACTTTATCCGAAAGGTAAGCCGAGGTCTGACCCACCAGGAACTGCAACCCTGATGTCCGAAAAACAAACCCCCAGACCAATTCAAACCGTCAGGATTTCCTTCTCCTTGAGCGCCAAGTGCTGATCTATCTTGGTGATGAAGGAATCGGTGAGTTTCTGGACATCGGCCTCAGCGGTTTTGATCGCATCTTCCGAGACCCCGCCGTCGTTCTTGGTCTTCTTCAGCGCCTCGATGGCCTGACGACGTTCATTCCGGACGGCGACGCGCCCTTCCTCGGCGATACGCTTGCAAATCTTGACGAACTCCTGACGACGCTCAGAACTCAAATCCGGCAGGACGATGCGAATGAATCGACCCTGTGAAGCAGGATTGAGCCCCAGACCCGAGGCTTGGATTCCCTTTTCGACGGCCTTCATGGTGGACTGGTCGAAGGGTTGCACCATCAGCATTCGGGCCTCGGGCGCCGTAATCGTGGCCAACTCCTTCAGTCGCATGTTGGAGCCATAGGCTTCCACCATCACATTCTCAATGAGCGAAGGGCTCGCCTTGCCGGTACGAACCCCGGCGAACTGGTTCAGGACGTGTTCCTCGGTCTTGAGCATCTTCTCCTCGGTGTCGAAAATCACTTCATCGATGGTCATGGCGATTGTCTTTGGGGTTGGGTCGTGTTTGGAAAATGTGGCAGCGAGTTGTTCAGGCCACCACCTGGGTGCCCACCTTCTTGCCCAACACCACATTGCGCAGATTGTGAGGCTTGAAGAAATCAAACACGACGATGGGCATCTTGTTGTCCATGCACAGGGCGAAGGCCGCGGCATCCATGACCTTCAACTGTTTCTCAAGGGCCGTGGAGTAGCTGACCTGCTCGTAGCGTTTTGCATCAGCATGCTTCTTGGGATCTTTGTCGTAGATGCCATCGACCTTGGTGGCCTTCAACACCACTTCGGCTCCGATTTCATTGGCCCGCAACGCAGCGGCCGTGTCGGTCGAAAAGTAAGGGTTGCCAGTCCCGGCCGCAAAGATGACCACGCGCCCTTTCTCAAGGTGGCGCACAGCCCGGCGCCGGATGAAAGGTTCGGCAATCTGGGTCATGTTGATGGCGCTTTGGACGCGGGTGGGAATGCCCTGCTTTTCCAGCGCATCTTGCAGGGCCAAGGCGTTGATGACCGTGGCCAGCATGCCCATGTAGTCACCGGTGGCCCGCTCGATCCCCTTCTCGCTGCCCTGAAGGCCTCTGAAAATGTTGCCTCCGCCGACCACGATGACGACTTCAACACCCAGTTTCTGAACCTCGGCGACCTGGCAAGCCATGTCGTGCACCGCTTCCGGATTGATGCCCTGCCCCTCTCCGCCTCCGAGTGCCTCACCGCTGAGTTTCAGGAGGATTCGGCGGTAACGCGGTTGGGATGCTACAGCAGGTTTCTTCATCGGCGCAGGGTTGATACCAGTCAGACGATCCGCTCGTCAACGAGGTGACGACTTGGGTCCATTGTAAAACCCAGGTCAATTCTCCGATGAAACCCGCTCAAACCGCCGCCCCGGCAACTGGCGAACCAATCGTTTGAGCTCGAGACTGAACAGGGCGACCTGGACCGCACTGGGAGGCAGCCCAGACCCTCGGATAATCGGATCCACCTCCAAGGTCTCGCGACCCAGGGCATCCCATACGGTCTGCTCCGACGGGGTCAGGGTGATCGACGGGAACTCCTGCTGCCCAGATGCAAGCTCCGGGCGATTGGATGCCGGGAAGCGGTATTCGAACTCGCTGAGAACGTCTTCGATACCCTCGCACAACTTGGCGCCTTTCTTAATCAAATCATGACAACCCTTGCTGCGCGGGCTGTCGATTCGACCCGGCACCGCGAAGACTTGGCGGCCGTAATCGTTGGCCAGATTGGCGGTGATGAGCGCTCCACTCGAAAGACTGGCTTCGATAACTACCGTCCCCAGACTCATGCCGGCAACGATGCGGTTTCGGGCGGGAAAGGTACCGCGGTCGGCGGAACGTCCGAAGGGAAACTGCGTCACCAGAGCTCCGCGCTCGGCGATTCGTTCGAACAAATCGCCATTTTCGGAGGGGTATACCCGATCAATCCCCGTGCCCAACACGGCGATGGTCCGGCCTTGGGCGCTCAAGGCCCCCTGATGGGCTGCGGTGTCGGCCCCTCGGGCTCCTCCGCTGATGACACTGACCCCGGTGTAGGCCAGTTGGTAACCCAGCTTCCGTGCCACATCCATGCCGTAGGAGGTCGTCAACCGGGAGCCCACCACGGCGACCCCCTGGCCGTCCTCCGCGGTCAGGCGCCCCTTCACATAGAGCACCGGTGGTGGGTCGTAGATTTGCTTCAAGAGGGCCGGATACTCTGCATCGGTGAAGCCCAGCACCGTGACTCCGGCTTCTTGAATGCGGCGCAACTCACCGGACAAATCGACACCGGATTGCCAACCAGCAATGCAAGATGACAATTGCCCACCAATGCCTGGCACTCGATCCAACTCGCCTTGCGAGGCGCTGAGCACAGCCGCGGGATCGCCTCCAAAATGATCGAGCAAATTGCGGATGCGGATCGAACCGACGCCCGAGATCAGATTTAGGGCCACCAGGGCCTCGAGGGTTTCCATTGGGAATTTACTCCAAGTTTCTCCCAACTGATTCGGCGCGCGACCCCGCTTTCTTTCAGTCTTGGTGTTCCTTTGCGCTTTCGCACGGGGCCGATCGCTTGTTCCATTCCGAACCGACGATGCTTCACCGAATCACCGTTTCTGAACTCGCCCACCGGATCCAACAAGGAGAGGTGTCCTCCCGCGAAGCCACCCAGGCCTGCCTCGACCAAATCGGTCGGGTGGACGGCCAGGTCAAGGCCTACCTGAACTACGATGCGGCCGACGCGCTGGCACAGGCCGATGCCGCCGACCAATTGCGCACGTCGGGTTCGGCGACCCCTTCCGAGAAGCCGCTCCTGGGGGTGCCCATCAGCCTCAAGGATGTCATCGCGCAGAAGGGACAGCCCATGACCTGCGGTTCACGCATTCTCGGAAACTTCGTGTCGCCCTACGACGCCACGGTCGTGCAACGCCTGAAGCGGGCGGGCGCGGTGGTCTTCGGGCGGCTCAACTTGGATGAGTTCGCCATGGGCAGTTCCACGGAGAACTCGGCCTTCTTCACCACGCTCAACCCCTGGGACACCACCCGAATTCCGGGAGGCTCCTCCGGCGGTTGCGCCGCCAGCGTCGCGGCCCACGAGTGCTTCGCCAGTGTCGGATCGGACACCGGAGGATCCATCCGACAACCCGCGGCCTTGTGCGGCGTGGTCGGCATGAAACCCACCTACGGGCGCGTGTCCCGCTACGGTCTGACAGCCTTCGCCAGCTCGCTCGACCAGATCGGCCCCTTCACCAAGGATGTCACGGATGCGGCACTGATGACCCAGGTCCTCAGTGGACATGACCCTCTGGATTCTACCTCCATGCAGGAACCGGTCCCCGATTATAGGGCTGCATTCTCCGGTTCATTGAAGGGGCTGCGGATCGGCCTGCCCAAAGAATACATGATCGGCGGCATGCACCCCGAGGTGGAGTCATCGGTGCGCGCGGCCGTCCGCCAACTGGAATCGCTCGGGGCCGAGATCGTCGAGGTCTCCCTGCCTCACACCGAATACGCGGCCGCCACCTACTACATCATCGCTCCGGCCGAGGCTTCGGCCAATCTGGCTCGCTTCGACGGTGTCCGCTATGGTGCCCGAGTGGATGGTGCCACGCCCATGGAGCTCAACAGCCGCACCCGTGGTCAGGGTTTCGGGCCCGAAGTGAAGCGCCGCATCATGCTCGGCACCTATGTGCTCAGCAGCGGCTACTACGATGCCTATTATATCAGGGCGCAGAAGGTCCGCACCCTGATCCGCAACGACTTCCTGAATGTCTTCCAGACGGTCGATGCTCTGGTCACGCCGACCACGCCGGCACCAGCGTTCAAGGTGGGAGAAAAATCCAACGACCCGCTGCAGATGTACCTCTGCGACGTGTTCACCATCTCCTGCAATCTGGCGGGCATTTGCGGACTGAGCCTACCCTGCGGATTTGCCTCCGATCCGAAACTGCCGATCGGACTCCAGCTCCTCGGCAAGCCCTTCGGCGAATCCACCTTGTTCCGCATCGCCCACGCCTACGAGCAAAGCACTCCCTGGCATCGTGAGCTGTCCCCGCTGGCCTGATTGCGCCCTCTGGTACGCGGTAATGGATAGAGGGTTCCCGGCATAGCAGCGTTCCTGACAGCCTCTCAAGCGGGCTGCTGATCGAGAGTCCGTCGCAGGTGCCGACCCGTGTGGGAGATGGGGTCGGCGGCGATTTGTTCCGGTGTCCCCTCGGCCACAACTTGCCCGCCACCCGAGCCGCCCTCGGGACCCAGATCCAGGATCCAATCGGCTTCGGCGATGAGGTCGAGGTTGTGCTCGATCACGATGACCGAGTGCCCTGCATCGACCAACCGCTGCAGGACGGCAACCAGCCGTCGAACATCCTGGATGTGCAGTCCGAGGGTCGGCTCTTCGAGCACAAAGAGGTCCCGAGGCAGCGGTCGGCCGGGAGCCTTTCGTGCGGTCAGATCGGCGTTTTCCCGCTCGATCGCGGCAGATTTGAGTCCACCCAGAAGGTGGGTCACCAGCTTGATCCGCTGGGCCTCGCCCCCGCTCAGGGTCGGGCTGGTCTGGCCCAACTGAAGGTATTCGAGACCGGTGTCCCTCAAGGCTTCCAGAGGGCGACGCAAGCGCGTTTGGTGGGCGAAAAACTCGATGCCTTCAGCCACGGAGAGCTGCAGCACCTCCGCTATGGACTTGCTCTGGTAGCGAATCTCCAACGTCCCCGAGTTGAAGCGTTGGCCGCCGCAGGCCTCGCAACCCACCGAGGCGGTCGGGAGAAAGTTCATCTCCATCTTCACCACCCCCGCCCCTTCGCAGTGTGGACACCGTCCCTGGGGTGAATTGAAACTGAAGCGTCCGGGTCCATAGCCGCGCATCCGGGCCTCGGGCACCTGGGCGAACAAGGCTCGGATTTCGTCGAAGAAACCCACATAGGTGGCCGGTGTGGAGCGCGGAGTGCGTCCGATGGGGGTCTGGTCCACCTCGTGGACGGCGCGCAAATTACCCAAGCCGCTGACCCCGCCCGCCAATCCTCGGAGCTTCTTTTCGTTCTCGCCGGCCAGCACCGCCCGAACCCCCGGCACCAGACACTCTTTGACCAAGGTGCTCTTGCCCGACCCGCTGACCCCCGTCACCACCACCAAGCGTCCCAAGGGGAAGGATGCAGTGACATCCTTCAGGTTGTTCAACCGCGCACGGTGCACGGTCAACCACTCGACGGAGATCGCCGATGCGTTCGCCTTTGCGGATTTCCCCCGCGGCTTGCGCACTCCAGTCACTTCGACGGGGCGCCGCTCGCCCCGGGCCGGTCGCGGCAGCGGTTCTCGAAGGCAGCGACCGGTCACCGAATCCGGGTGGCGGAGCAAATCCTGCAATGTGCCCTCGGCAACGACCTCTCCCCCACGCACACCCGCACCGGGACCCAAATCCAGAATCCAATCGGCACGGCGCATGGTGTCTTCATCGTGCTCCACCACCACGAGGGAATTGCCCCGTGCGCGCAGTTTCTCCAGGGCGTCCAGCAAGTGTTGGTTGTCTCGGGCATGGAGCCCGATGGTGGGCTCATCGAGCACATACAGGACGCCACTGAGATTCGAACCCAACTGGGCCGCGAGCCGGATGCGTTGGCCTTCACCACCGCTCAAGGTGGTCACGCTGCGACTGAGTTGCAGATAACCCAGACCGACCTCGCCCATGAACTTCAGTCGTTCACGGATCTCCGGCAGGATATCCCGGGAGATCTCCGCCGCCCGACCCTCGGGGCGCAGGGCGTCAAACCAAGCGTAAGCCACTTCAACCGACCAACGCCCCATCTCCTCGACGGTGGGCCGTTCCGACGGGGCTGCGCCCAGAGGCAAGCGAACGGACCGCGCCACTGGATTCAGACGGGCTCCTTGGCACGAAGGACAGGTCTCCCGGGATTCCGCCCAACTGAACCACGATTCCTCCACCGCGTCGGCATTGGCCCCGCGCTCCACATCGGGCAGGTGAAACAACTCGCCGAAACCGCGGCATTGCAGGCACCACCCCTGACTGGAGTTGTAGCTGAAATTCTTGGGATCCAATGGGGGGAACGACCGCCTGCATTTGGGGCAACCACGTTCATCGGAATGCACTGTCAGGTGTCCCTTGCGATCCAGAGCAAAGAGGGTGCGTTTGCCCACTTCGAGGGCTTCCTCGATGCGTCGGACACGCACCTCGGAAGAGTCGCTGGCCTGAAAAACACCTGTGACGACTTCAACATCGTGTTCCTTGAACCGATCGAGTCGGAAGTTCTCATCGGCAGGAACCAACTGACCATCGGCGCGCAATTCGTGATAGCCCCGCTGACGGGCCCATTCGGACACCTCGCTGTGGAAACCCTTGCGGTTCCGGATCACCGGAGCCAGCAGCGTCAGCGGCCCGCGCTTGCGGACCGCCTCATCCAAGGTGGCCAACAACTCTTCGCGGGTCTGTGCCTCGACGGGAACAGCGCAGTCGGGGCACTGCAAAATCCCCAATCGGGCGTAAAGCAGGCGGATGAAGTGATACACCTCGGTCACGGTGGCCACTGTGCTCTTGCCGCCACCTCGGGTGGTTCCCTGCTCGATGCTGACCGACGGTGGCAACCCCGTGATGAGATCCACATCCGGCCGGGACATCGGATCTGCAAACTGGCGGGCGTAGGCACTCATCGAATCCAGAAACCGACGCTGGCCTTCAGCGAACAGGATATCGAAGGCCAGAGTGCTCTTGCCGGAGCCACTGACCCCGGTCACCACCACAAATTTTCCCCGCGGAATGTCCACAGTGACATTGCGCAGATTGTGCTCCCGCGCCCCCTGGATCCGGATGACATCCGACGCCACGGGAGAGTTTTTCAGTTCCTTTGCCACGGCCTGAGGATGGTCCCGCTTTGATTCTCGGGCAAACGGTCCGGCCGTCTCTTTTGGGCGTGCCCAGGAAGGGGTCAAAAACAGGAAGTCCTATCAGCGAGCCAGCAAGGCCACCAATTCCCGATCGGCCTCGGGAAACGAGTAATCTGCGAGGTTCTTCGGACAAACCCAGGCCACGGCCGCGCAGTCGATGGGCTGGGGCTCACCCGAAATCAGCGCTGCGGCGTAGAAGCGGAGTTGGACGGATTTCTCCGGGTAGTGATGGATCGTCTCATACCGCAGTTCCCCCACGGTGACGGTGATCGCCAATTCCTCCTGCAACTCGCGGATCAGGCAGTCTTGCCAGGTCTCGGACGGCTCGCGCTTGCCGCCGGGGAATTCCCAGAGCCCGGCCAGATGAGAACCCTGTTTTCGCTGGGTGATGAGGATCAACCCATTGCGCTCCACCAGGCCTGCAGCGACGTCGATGACACCGGAGGGCATGACGAATTCAGCAGCCGATGCGGTAGTATTCCCGGTACCAAGCGACGAACCGCTCGATGCCCACCTCGATGGGAGTCGCCGGCTTGAAGCCCACGGCCTCGGTGAGGTCATCCACGTCGGCATAGGTTGCGGGAACGTCGCCCGCCTGCATGGGTAGTGAACGCTTCTCCACGGTCTTTCCGATGGTCTTTTCCAGACAATCGATGACGTGCATCAACTCGGCAGGTTGGTTGTTGCCGATGTTGTAGATGCGGTAGGGAGCCGAACTGGTTCCCGGATCTGGCACAGCCCCGTTCCAGTCGGGGTTGACCGAAGCCACGCAGTCGCAGGTGCGGACCACGCCCTGGACGATGTCATCGATGTAAGTGAAATCACGCCGCATCTTGCCGTGGTTGAACACGTCGATGGGCTGGCCGGCCAGGATCGCCTTCGTGAAGAGGAACATAGCCATGTCCGGGCGTCCCCAGGGCCCATACACCGTGAAGAATCGCAACCCCGTGGTCGGCAGGCGGTACAGGTGGCTGTAGGTGTGCGCCATCAGCTCATTGGCCTTCTTGGTGGCGGCATACAAGCTCAACGGGTGATCCACCGTGTGGTGGACACTGAAGGGCATGGTCGTGTTGGCTCCGTACACCGACGAGGAGGAAGCGTACACCAGGTGCTCCACGCCATGATGGCGACATCCCTCCAGGATGTTGATGAAGCCCACGAGGTTTGAATCCACGTAGGCGTGGGGATTTTGGATGGAATACCGCACGCCAGCCTGAGCGGCCAAGTGGATCACCCGCTGCGGCTTTTCTTGAGCAAATAGCGCCTCCATGCCGGCGCGGTCGGACAGGTCCAACTGATGGAAGCGGAATCCCGGACGCCCGCTGAGTCGGGCCAAACGGGCTTCCTTGAGGCTGACATCGTAGTAGTCGTTGAGGTTGTCGAGCCCGATCACCTCGTCGCCCCGACCGAGAAGCATCTCGCAGGTGTGGAAACCGATGAAACCGGCCGCGCCGGTGACGAGGATTTTCATAAACAAGTCCGTCCTGATTCCAAAGGCTCACCGAACAACGCCCAAAGGTCGGCGCTGCGATACGATTCAGCGCCCGACGCTGCGATACAGGAAACCCAATTCCTTCATTTCAGCCGGATCCAGCAAATTCCGACCATCAAAGACAATCGGGGTGGCCATGGCGGCTTTGATCCTGGACCAATCGAGTCGACCGAACTCGGACCACTCGGTGGCAATGACCAGTGCATCGCACCCGGCCGCTACTGCTTCGGCCTCGGAGACGTACTCCACCGCCGAACCGGCTGCGAAAAACGACCGAGCCTTCTCCATGCCCTTGGGGTCATGGACCCGCAATCGCGCGCCATCGGCCAACATCCGGTGACAGAGATCGATCGACGGCGAATTGCGCACGTCATCGGTGTTCTGCTTGAAGGTCAGACCCAACACCCCGATATGCTTTTCTTTGAGCACCCAAAGCGTGTCGGTGATCTTCTGATGGAAGCGCTCCATCTGAGCACAATTGATCCGCTGAACCTCTTTGAGCAGCCGAAAATCATACCCCAACTGCTCGCTGATCTTGATGAAGGCGCTGAGATCCTTCGGGAAGCAGGACCCCCCGAAACCGAGACCCGCCTGAAGGAATCGAGTGCCGATACGTGCATCGAGGCCCATGCCTCGGGTGACCTCCTGGACATTGGCGCCACTGGCCTCGCAAATCACGGACAGCGCATTGGCGTAGCTGATCTTCAGCGCCAGGAAGGAATTGGCCGCGTGCTTGATGAGTTCAGCCGAGTTGGCGTCGGTCACGATCATCGGCGCGCGGAAGGGTTCGTAAATCTCCCGCATCTTGGCGGCTGCCCGTTCACTGGAGGTCCCAATCACCACCCGATCGGGCTTCATGAGGTCGTCGATGGCGAAACCTTCCCGCAAGAACTCCGGATTGCTCACCACATCGAAATCGGCATCGGTCTTCCGGTAGCGCTTGATCGTCTCGGCCACCTTTTCGGCGGTTTTCACCGGAACCGTGCTCTTGTCGACGATGACCCGGTAACCCGAAAGACAGCCGGCAATTTCCCGGGCCACGCCCTCGATGAAACTCAAATCCACCGAACCATCCGGCTGAGGCGGCGTGGGAACCGCGATAAACACCGCCTCGGAACCACCGACCCCCTCGGCCGTGGACGCGGTGAAACTCAACCGACCCGCCGCCACCGTCCGGTGCACCAAGGCTTCAAGGCCCGGTTCGAAAATGGGAATCTCCCCGCCCTGCAAACGCCGGACCTTTTCGCGGTCCGAATCGACGCAAATTACCCGGTGTCCGACGTCGGCAAAACAGGCTCCGGTAACCAGTCCCACATAACCGGTACCGATGATCGAAAGATTCATTCAGGATGGTACTATTGCCAAAACAAACTGTTCAGTGAGCAGTCGAAGCGAGTTTCAGGCAGGGCCTTCGAAAGAGCTTCAGGGGGCGGGCTTCACCGCGGCCTTGGCGGCGGGAGCATTGGTGACCACCGGGGTCAATTCGGGATGAGCCTGGAGCAAAGCCGCCTTGCGGGCCGATGCATCTTGGGCCGTCATGCTGGTGGTGTCTTTCGATACCTCATCATACAAGGCGACCGCCTCCGAATACTGCTTTTGCGATTCGTGAATCAGCGCTTTGGACAACCGGGCCTGAGCCACCAACGGATCGGTGGCAAAGCCCGAGATGAACCGAGCATAGGCAGCGATGGCCTCGACTGTTTTGTTCTGGGCGTCGAGGGCGCTGGCCACTCCGTAGGTCGCGGCACCACCCAACAGACTGTCTGCGTGAGCCTGATTGAAAGCCTCCAACGCCTTCTGAGCCTCGGCATACTTGCCGTCTTCGAACAGTTTGGTAGCAGCCAGGAATTCCGAACGCTCGGCAGCAGCTGTTCCGGAATGCTGGGAAGCGACTTTGGACAAGTCCGCGGCGCTCGGTCCGCCGGTCTTGGCGGCGGCACTCAGGGTGGACAAGAGGGCCTGATTGGCTTCGGCCTCGGCAGAGGCTTGCACGTTCTTCTGGATGATCAGAGTCACTGCCGCCGCGGAAACCACAGCACAGCCGATGGCCAGAATCTTCTTATTCTCCTCCAACCAGGTCAGGACAGACAATGTCAGGTCCGCCGAGGGCTGTTGCTCTTCGGGCTTGGGCTGAATCTGCAGGCTCATAAATTTTCTGAGATGATTGAGATCAAGGCTGCAAACACAAGAGCGAACCCAAGGAGGCGCTGTCAGAGTCATCCCACAAGTTCGCAAGCCAGTCGCCCAGGCTCTGAGACACCCAAAAAAACCGAGACTCGCCAGAGAACTATTGAAGATCCAAGGGGTCTCCTCCCGGCTGGGGTGCGTGCAATAGAACGTTTCTCAAAACTCCGAAGATCGGACCCAGGCTCGGTTGAACCGCGCATGGCGTATGGTTTCCCGGCCACCGAGCACTTCACTCCAAGTCGCGTGCAACCAACCGTCCCGCGTTTCGATCAAGGATGGATAGGAAAACGAGCCCTGCCCCGGCAAAGCACCGGCCAATTGCCTCCGAATCGGCCAGGTGAACCCCTCGTCGTGGCTGATCCAGACTGCCAATGAATGACGCCCGGATTCCAAATCGTTGCCGATAAAGATCCATTCACCCGATCGGAGCACCCTCACCTCGGCTCCGGAGCCCGGATTGGGGATTTCAGAATCCTCCGCCGGAGTCCACGTCTCTCCGCGATCCCAGGATTCGGCGCGCAGCAATCGCTGCGGAGGTGGACCATTGTCCCGCATCCAAGCCACCACCGAACCATCCCGGCGAACGGTCAGGCTCGGTTGGACATTCCCCAAACCCACGATGGGCGCGGATGGGCGCCACGACCGTCCCTGATCATCGGAAAGGGCCACCATCGAAATGGAGTACCCGTCGTGGTACAAGGGCAGCATCCAACGACCCGCAACCGTCGTGAGATGAGCACGGGGCATCCAACCCAGACGACTGTAGAGATGATTGGTGGCTCCGAGGTGAATCCCGTCGATGAATTCGGAGACTTCCTTTCGTTGCTGCGCGGTCAGATCTGGTCGTGCCTGCTCCACGAGCAACCGAGGCAGATAAGCCTGAATGGCCTGAAGAAAGTCCTCACCCGGAGCCAACAGCACCGGCTGCATGGCATCCCAACGAACCGGCCCTCGGTTCCGCCACTGGGAACTGACCCGAGACTGCAACAAGGTGGATTCCCATGTGTTGGCCAAGATGGCCGCATGGAACAGCCACAACCGACCTTGCTGATCCACATGGAGCGACGGATTGCAGTCCGGAAAGCCCGGAGTATCCCACAAAGTGAATCGAGGCTCCCAAGACCGAGCCCCGGGGCGGCGACGAGATGCCTGAAGTTTCACGTCATTGGCCTGGCGTTCCCCAGACCCATTGAACCACGCGACAAACACAGTGCCATCCGGAGCTTCGACCATGCAGGAAGCGTGATTGTGTCGAGCTTCCGGAGCGAAAATGGGCTCGCTCACCAGAACCGGCAGCAAGCGATCTGATCCGAATGCTGGAAGGCCCAACACAATCCAGAGACCCAGGAAAAGTAGCGCTCCTCTCATGCTGGAAAACTTCATACCAAAACCTAGTCGATCCCCCTCCGCAGTGTCGTTGGGGAAATAACCCCATCGCTCTCCACTTCCGGAGATCATTGCGATGGGTTTGTTCCGGATTCGCCGTCGGTCACTGCTTTACCCGCCCAACGCCAAGCCATCATTCCCCGATGCAAATGAAGCACCGAGTTGAAGCCCAAGGACCGCAGCACCTCGACGGCCTTCCGGCTGCGATACCCGCCCTGGCAATACACCAGAACGGGACGCGAGCGGTCCCACCGACTCAACTCCAGCTCGAAGGCTGGATCTCCCCAACTGATGCGTCGGGCACCCGGCAACATTCCCCGGGCGGTCTCACCCGGAGTCCGGACATCCAACACCTGAAGGTCGGGGTGTCCCGAAAGGAACTCCCACGCCTGCTGAGCACTCAGGTTCTTCGCCGTGGTGTCGGCCATTGGGGCAAAGAATCGGGAATCCCATAGGGATTCCCAGGCCCACCACGCAGCCGAAATCCCCGCCATGCCAAGAGCCATTCCGAGAATCACCCCATGGAATCGAGACAGGGCCCTGCGGTGTCCAGAACCGGTCATTGCGGAGTCACGTCCAGGACTCGGTAGAACCGCGTGGCGTTGGCATCGAATCCGGGTTCGTTGAGGACTGTGACCGTCTCCGCAGCCGACCAATCCCGGGAAGGACTCCAGACACCCAAAACATCCCCACGGTCCAACCGATAGCGCCGACCCACAGCCCCTCGAACCAGCAGCCGTAAGGATCCATCCGGGAGGAATTCCAGGAGCTCCAAGCGGGGAGCCAAAAAACCTTGATTGGCGGCGCCGGGCGTTGGGTTGGTCTGGACCAAAGAGGCCGGGTCCCCATCTGGCTGGCGTGCCCAGGAACGATCATCGGCCGATCCCACAACGGATCGGAAGAGGTCCACCACCTGGGGAACGCCCCCGAGGTCACGACCGAGCATCACCAAGAAACCGGCCCCCTCAATGGCTGGCAACCGGAACGAGGCATGCCATTCCGAGGCCGAAGACTGGGCCGGCTCGCCGTCGGCGAAGACCACGCGGAAACCACCGGGCTCGAGGACTCCCGAAGAAGGGAATACCCATCGATTGGTTCCTTGTGCGTTCTCGGCCAAGAAAAGCCCTTCCAGAGAGACGGGTGATGAGCCCGTGTTGACCAACTCCAGCCAAGGCTCGAACTTGCCGCTGGCATCCACGAGTCCCCGAGTATTCCGTGGCAGCACTTCATTGATGCGCAGCGTTGGAAACTCCGGAAGTACGGCCGCCACGTTGTTCGGGGCACCCGGCGTTACGGTCGCACTGTCACCACCCTCGAGGGTCATCTCCAAGCCGAACACGATGTCGGAGCTTCCGAGATTGGATTGATGCACCTCGACCGCGAAGGTGTTTTCGCCGGGGATGAGAAACTGGGAGGGCAGAGTGAACGGCCCCTCGATGGCTGCATCGGCGACGGTGCGGTTGGCCAATGTCTCATGGGTTACCACGACATCATCCATGCCGAGGAAATGCGCCTTGCGGCCATTGACCCAAAGCACATAGCCATCGTCCAGCATCACCCGGAATCGGACCGAAACGCCGGCCGTCAGGGTCGGGATCGTGACCTTCCGGCGGAAATAGTAGGCCGACTGCCCCAGCGTCAGCGCAGTCGTTTTGTTGGTTGCCACGGCCGCAGATTCCACAAAGTGGAGCCCACCACCGCTGGACCAGGTCGTGTCGTTGAAGCCTGGAGTCACCCAATTGGTGCCGCCAGCTGGCGCTCCATCCTGATAGTACTTCCAGACATCCCTGAAACTCAGGACCGCCCGACTGCCCTGAAACGCGGAGGCTTCCGTCCAATTTCCGAGCCGATTGCGATCCTGGCGGGCATCGATGAGCTGCAGCGAACGATTGGGTCCCTGGGAGCCACTGGGCCAAGGGGCCAACCCATCGTAATCCACCCGGTCCAACTCTGATTCTGGAGAACCTGCAGCGGCAGGGCGGACCAGCCTCAAGGAATCGGCCACGGGGCCGAGAGTTCCCGTCCACTCGCCGAGAATTCCCGGAAACACGCCAAAAACCCCAGTAATGACGTTCCGACTGGCGACGACCAGCACTCGAGCTCCCGGAGCCATCGAACTTCCAACTGGGAAGGTGAAACTCAAATTGCTGCCGGTCAGCCGAAGTCCGGAAAGGTCCCACGTCGTCTGGGATGAGCGGTTGAACATCTCGATGAACTCACCGCCGACCGGCGAAGACCGCCGCAGGATTTCCGAGAAGACCACCTTGAAGCGCGGACGCACGGAGATCTCGACGCGTTGCGTGGCGCTGAGGTTGCCCGGACCATCATCGGTCACACGGACGGAGACCGTCTGGGTGGAGGCCCCGGCATCGTCATTCGGGGTCCACTGGAACAAACCACTGATCGGATCGATGCTGGCTCCGGCCGGAGCACCGGCTTCCAGCGAGAAGCGCAAACTTTGCGCGGGCAAATCCGGATCCGAAGCCTGGGCCACGAAACTTACCAGTTGTCCCTCCTCCACCGTGATCGGGGCGATCGAAGCTATCGACGGCGGTTGGTTGTCCTCGGCGACTTCCATCAGGAGTTCACGAACAACCGACTGGGCATCCGGGGATCCGTCAATCGCCCGAATCAGGACGACCACGGTGGCAGGCCCTTGGGATTCGGAGGGAGTCCAGAAAACGACACCACTCTGCGGTTCAAGAACCAGACCTTTCGGAGCGGGACCATCCACCTGGAACCGAACCGAAGTTCCTTCCGGATCCGTCGCAACCAAGTTCACAGACCATGCCTTGCCCTCGGTCAACTGCTGAGGTGCCAGTGGCTCGAACCGCGGCGGATTGTCGATTTCCACAACTCGAATCTGAACAACGCCGGAAACGGATAGGGAGGGCACTCCGTCATCCCGGACCCGATACGCCACGGTTTGAACTGTGCCACCGAAACTTTCATCGGGCGTCCAAGCAATGTGCCCATTGGGCGAGAGCGTCAGGCCCAACGGCGCAATCCCGTCCAGTTCGAAGGTCAGGGCCTGAACTGGACGATCGGCATCGGACGCCTCCAATCGGGCGAGAAACTCGACCCCCTCCTTGGCCTCCAGGGTCACCGCGGCAGGAAGAATGGGCGCCACATTGACCTCCGTGACAGTCAATTGGCCCCGCAGCAGGCTGGTCCGGACCGGCGAGCCATTGTCCGAGGCGCGAACCAGAAAACTGTAGACCCCCGGTCCCTCGTTCTCTGAAGGAAGCCATTGGAATCGGCCACTGTTAGGATCAATCACGGCACCTGGAGGACCATCGGCTCCCAATGCATAGGTCACCGTTTGCCCCTGATCCGGATCAACCGCGCCGACGGTGAAGGTGATCAACACCGCTTCCGGAGAACTCATGGGGGCTAGAGGCGCAAACACGGGAGGCCGGTTGCCGCCCACCAATGCGTTGGGCAATCCCGGAGTGGGCACTTCCATCGAGTACAACGGTGCGGGTGCCCCGTCTGGGAACCGGCCCAAGGAGACATCGTTGGTCTGGGCGCCGAAGGTAATCCCATCCACCAGGACACCCCGAGGGTCGAACAAACCAACCTGTTCCCCCTCCCGAGCCAGCGAGAAGTTGACGTGGAGATCGGCGGTGCCGGGTTGGTTCTGCCCGGTTTCATTGTCCGCCCAGATGCGAATGAATCCGCCGGCCGGAATCGGATAACCTGATGGAATCCGGAACATCGACCCAACGGAATTGGTCAGACGGTCGGTCAGGTAAAACCCGCTCAAATCCACCGTGTTCGTTCCACCATTGTGAAGTTCAAACCAATCATCGTAGTCCCCATCGGCAGGATCCACCACGGTCACCCTGTTCTGGGCCATGATTTCATTGATCGTGACCCGAAAATCCGGGAACGACGCATCATTGGTGGCTCCGGGTGTGGGATAGAACAGAGTCCGAACACTCCGGGCCAAACCGTCCGGAATCAGGCCCAGAGGTCGGTCTGCCGGCAACGAGCGCCAGGACAAATGATCCAAGACCGTGGCACCTGCTACTCCTCCATCGTCTCGCACCAAGGCCACAACCCCATTGGTGGGCGACAAGCGGAACGAGGTGTGCGGGATCCCGGAGGCAGACTCGCCCGGTTCCCCATCGGCCCAGATGGTGAGAAACCCTCCCGCCGGAACCACCGATCCGAACGGAAAGGCCCAAGCCAATCGATTCGTCCAGTTGTCGGTCAGGTAGTAGCCGCCCAAGTCCAGATCGTTGCTCCCCGTATTGAAAACCTCGAGGTACGGATCCCGATCACCGGCATTGTCCTTGGGACCGGAAACATTGGCGGGAAGCACCTCATTGATCCAAACCGGTGGAAAGGCCACCAACGCACCGGCAGCCGCGTTGGCACGACCCGGCGTCACTCGATTGACGGCGTTGGTCTCGGCAGCCATCCAATTGGCGACCCTCCAGGAAGATTGGGAGGCATCGATGCGTTGCAGCGATGAGCCTCGACCGTCCGCCACTGACGGCCAGGGCGGCGCATCGTCATAGCGCACTTCGCTAATGACCACTTCGTTGGTACCGGAGCCCCGGACCAACGACAAACGTTCTCCCCCGTTGTCCAAAGAGCCGGCGAATTCATCCAAGACTCGAACCCCTGAACCATAGGCGAGGACAAATGCCGCCCGATCTCGAACCAACACCCAATAGTTGGCCGGGGGAATGACGGAACCGTCCGGGAAGGTGTAATCCACCCCGTTGAGGCGGCATCCCGAAAGATCAAACGAGGTGGAAAGCGATCGGTTGAAGATCTCAACAAAAGATGCACCCGGCTCCAGCGGATTGTAGTGGATCTCGTTGATCCCCACATAATCGGCCGCCTGCTGAATCACTCCCGTGTATCGAACCGTCACCGATTTGGTCATCCCCGGCAGTGGCGTGCCATCGGCCCGGACCGCCACCAGATTCAGCACATTGGTGACACCGACCAGTGGCACACGAATGCGGAAGACCTGAGGGGAGGTCCACTCCAGCGGCATGGGAGTGCCGTTGACCTCGATGGCTGCAGTCGCAAACGGCGCCGTGCCATCGATGACCGCCACCGGAGTCGCGGAGGTGAAATTGTTCCCCCCATTGCTGGTGATGGCAAAGGCCTTGGCGTCAGAGGCCGTGATCTGGGTATTGATATAAGTCCGGCGTCCATTCAGATAGCTGCCGATGACGGAGGGCGAGGAAATGCCCGTGACCCCATTGAATGCCAACGCCGCACTTCGCGCGGTGAACTGCGGTTGGTATTGGGCGGAGGTCAAGGGACCCGAGACGGCATCTTGATAAGCCCGCCACGCCATGCGCTGGAAGATGGGCGTATCGAACATCACGTTGACCGCGCCATCATTGCCTCCAAAGAGACGTCGATTGGTCGGGTCTCCAACTCCCAGAACCCAGTCCATGTCCCAGGGCAGGATTCGCCAACGACCTCCCGGCTGGAAATAAATGTACTTGTTCTGCGAATTGCCCGTTCCCCAAGTGTCCCAGTTCCCCAGGCACCCATCGAGGGCGAAGCTTCGCATCCATTGATTGATGTCGGCGATATTGAGCAGGTTCGGGACGAAGTTTGCGGTGCGATCATTGGCCGCGGTGACCATCGCGAAGAAGTTGGTGAAGTCGTTGGCTGTCGTGCCGGTGGGCCGCCCCTGCCAGGTGTAGCGGTACCTCGAGAGATTGTACTGGCCATTGGGATTCCGGTAGACGCCCAGATCAGCACCCGTCGCTTCAAACCCTCCGAAATCATCGAATTCGAAGGCGAAGGCCACCTTGCGCAAGTCACCAGAGCCGCCCTCCGGGTACCAGGCTTCGGCGTAATCATTGGAGGGCTGTTCCAAATCCTCGGACACGCTGCCGTACGGAGATCCGTTGCGGTAAAACTGCATATAGGCGGTGTTCAGGTAGGGCAACCCCATCTTCCGGGCGATCCAGTTGGCGATTTGGTTGCGCATCCGGGTCTCCTCTTCGCCACCATTGCCGGTCAAGCCGAAGACCCGGTCCCGGGTTCCCAATAGCAGGTCGTCACCAGGGACCGTCAGGGAGTAATCGGCCTGTCCAGTGAAGGGACTTCCCTTGCGGCGGATGCCGGCGTTGTAAATCACGCGGAGATTACCATGGACGAGGGTGCAATCGCGGAAGGTGTTGTCGAGACCACCCACCAGCGACGAATCCTGACCATTGCTGAGCCAGGTGTTCTGGGAAGCGGTCAACCAGGCGTGGACATGGTTGAACGTGCCCGTGGGCACTGGATCTCCCCAGCGGATGTTGGCTCCACTGACAGCAGGCAACCCGGCGTAAACCGTTCCTGTCGGGAAAATGCTCGAAGCCGTCGAAGAGGCGTTGTCGAAGGCCTCGACAATGAACTGCACCAACTCACCCGAACCCCGACCATTCAAGGTCCCCGACCAGATGCCGTCGCCCGCGAGAGCATCACCACCGGCACCGTCGTCGCGCATGGCCACCGACGAGAAAGCGGCCGTCTCGACGGTGCGAAAACGCAAACTCACCGAACTCAACCCGTCCGGATCGGAGACCCGAGCCGTGACGACCACGGGTTGCCCGGCTGCGGGGACTGCCGGCGTGTGACGGACCAAATCAATGGAAGGACCGGCATTGTTGATCTTGCGGCTATTGGGCAAACCCGGTGTGCCCAGATTGCGGGGCACTTGCAGGCGGGCCGTCATTTCGAATCCGCCGCCGCGGGTCCGGAAGAGTACCTCGGGCCAACCTGCCTTCCAGCGAGCTCGCACCCGCAGGGTCATTCGGGATCCATCATTCAGACCACCGGACATCGGAGCGCGGATGCAATTCCGGCCGGCATCCAGGTCGCCCGGCGCAATGACGCGTAAAACACGACTGCCCTCAAAGGCTCCCGTCGATTCGATCCGTGAGCGGCGGTGATGTCCCAAGAACGACCACCCATTGGCGGCGGTGCCCGAGCCCACCTCGAATCCACCATTGGTGACGATCACGGTCCCGGCGGCATTGAGGACCTCCAACTGGTCCAGAAGGCATTCCCCGGCCCCCAACATGCCCAACTGCAAACGCGTGGCAGGCTGGGTACTGAAGCGGAGGGTGTCGGTCAGGGTGAACTGCTGCCACTCGCCCTTGGCCGTTTCATCCGAATCCGCCCAACTGGAAGCCCGAAGGGGATCGGCACGGGCATCCACCAATTCCATGGAGGAACCACCGCCGCCAGACCATTGCCCCCATCGACCCGCATCCCGATAATCCACCGAGGAAACTTCGATGTGGATCGTGTCGCTGGACACCTGGCCCAGCGAGTTGGTGCTCAGGATTAGGTCTGGCTTGGACAGGGACAAACGCTCCCCGGAATTCCGCAGCGAACCCGACCAGTTGCCGAAGGAGTTGGCTGCGGTTAATTGAGCGTGGTTGGCCCGGAGGCGTTCCACATTCCGACCGACAACCACATACCCCCCGCCCGGAATCGAAGCTCCCGCCGGAAAGGTGTACGAGACACCTTGCGCCAAACGCCAACCGGCCAAATTCACCGGTTGGGAAGATCGATTGTGCAATTCAACAAATTCATCCGCGTCATCGTCCGAGATCGGATGGTACATGATCTCATTGAGCACCACCTCCTCGACCCGGCGCGCTGCATTGGCCTTTCCGGGGGTGAAAGATTCCAGACGCCTCCAACCCGAAGCCCCGTCCGGCGTGCGCCCCGAAGCCACCCCATTTTCCTGAGCCCCAAAGCGAACAGCATCGAGTACCCTCACTCCATTGGAACTGATGAACCAAACGGTCTCGCCAGCGGAGCTCAACCGAAAACCGAGAGCATTCTCGTCCAACACCAAGAAACCACCCGGTGCCAACACCGTACCGGCCGGGATCCGGAACCGATTGGTCTGAACATCATCGGTCAACACACAACCCGACAAGTCCGCCGGTTGGGTGCTGCCATTGTACAGTTCCAGAGTGTCGAGTTGAGGCAGGTCGGTGTGGGCCAACACTTCATTGATCAACACTTTCGCAGCGGGATCCAATGGCGGCAGAGCGTCCATCTGACCGGGATTTCCACCGCGTACGGCGCTGATCGTCCACGCGCGAGGATCGGCCTCGCCATAACTGGGGTTGGCCAAGACCAAGGAGTGACCTGAACCATCGGCGGCGGTGGGCCAGGGATCGCGGGTTCCGAAATCGGTCACCAACTTCTGAGCGCCCATTTCATCCCGCAACTCGAGCGGCCCTCCCGATCCATTGAAGCTGCCCGAATAAGGGCCCAAAACATCCCGAATCCCATAGCGTTCCATCAAGGCGGCCGGATCTTTGGCCACGACCACAAACTGACCGGCCCCCAGTCGGAATCCCTCCGGAAACTGGAAGCGGACCGTCCCTTCAATCTTCCAGCGGGAAAGGTCCTCGAACACATCCCCCGCATTGTACAGTTCCACGAACTCCAACCCCGGGGTCCCGGGAAGGGTCTGCGGGTGGTACTGGATTTCGCTGAAGACGATCCGCGTGCGCCGACTGGAAAGTCCCAACCCTTCCCGTTGAGGCTGATACGTCACCTCATTGGCTCCGGAAACCGTACCGTAGTCGCGGAACCGCACCACCGCCACGGCATTGGTATCGCGTCCCGCGACGGTCAGACCCACCTGCACCGAACTGGGCATGGAAAGGGTCGTGGACCCCAGCGCGGTCCAGTTGGTGCCGTCGAAGGAACCAAATCCGGAGAGCGAAGCCCCGTCGCGTCGCAGTCGCAGCCATGTCTGGGGGTAATTCACCGGATACCCACCTCGCGGGGCGGTCATCGGGGCGTTGGCACCGCTGAACGGGCGATTGCGAAAGAAGCAACCCACGGAGGGCGATCCGGCAAAGGCTCCGGCGAAGGGCGCATTGGCCTCGATTCCGGAGCGGACGACCAATCCGGCCGTCATGTAAGGATCGGTGACGGTCAACCCGTCCACGCGAACCCGAAGATCAAAATTTCCAGTCAGCGACTGTGCGGCAAAGCCGGCCGAGTCGGTCGTTCCACTGATGTCGCCACCGCGGGCCGAGATATCAAACCCGCCTCGGGCAACCC
>CAMCYJ010000028.1 GCA_945883815.1 Akkermansia muciniphila
TTTGCAGGTGCAGTTGCTCGTGGGGAGCCCGGTCTTTCGCAGCGGACGGCTTTACAATGCCTTGTTGGTGTTCAATCGATCCGGCCGGTTGGTGCATGCGTATTCCAAGTGCCAGTTGACGCCGGCAGACCGTCAGTGGTTTTCAGCCGGTGAGGATATTTCGCTCTTCGAACTCGATGGCATCCCGGCCTCCACCTTCATTTGCCACGAGCGGCGGTACCCCGAATTGCCCCGGATCTCCGCGATGGCCGGTGCCCGCATCTTGTTCCATCCGAATGCCGGGATGGATTCGTTGTCGGTTTCTCGCAAGAAGCGTGGGGGGCGGGATGGCATGGCGGTCCGCGCCTTCGAGAATGCGGTGTTCTATGTCTTTGCCAATTCGGTGGGCCCGCAAGGTCCGGGAAAATGGTCCGCCGGTGACTCGAAGATTGTTCATCCCAGTGGCAAAGTGCTTCGAATCGCCAACAACCAAGACGAAGCCACCTTGATCGCCGATTTGAAAATGGCGGATGCCACCGGCAAGTACGCCTTGGAAAGCCTGGAGCATCCCCGTTGGCTGGCTGCTCATTGGAGATCCCTCTTGCCAAAATTATTACGGAAGGCCCGGCGGACGGATGCGCTCTTCGAGAAGCAGTTTCCGGGTCGCCCCACCTGACGGAACGGTCTTGGGTTTTTCGGAAGCATTCTCAGGCAGGAATCGCTTCCGGCCGAAAACACCCTTCCAAAACGCCCCTGTTTCCCGCATTTTTCCGTCCTTGGCTATGTTTACTGGCACTTTCACGGCATTGGTCACCCCGTTTCGCGATGGAGAACTGGACGAAGCGGCCTTTGAGAAATTGGTACGTTCCCAAATCAAGGGCGGGGTGGATGGGATCGTGCCCATGGGAACCACCGGTGAGTCTCCGACACTCGATTACGACGAACACCTGAAGGTGATCGAGTTGGCCGTGAAGTTTTCGGGCGGCAAGTTGCCGGTGTTGGCGGGCACGGGTGGCAATTCCACGCAAGAGGCCATTTTCCTGACCCAAGAGGCCGAGAAGCTCGGGGCGGATGGTTCGCTTCAGGTAGCCCCGTACTACAACAAGCCCACGCAGGAAGGCGTGTATCAGCACTTCGCGGCCATCGCCCGGTCCACCCGGTTGCCCATCTTGCTTTACAGCATTCCGGGTCGCTGTGGCATCGAGATCGGGATCGACACCGTCAAGCGACTGGCGTCGGAGTTCAAGAATATCGTCGGCATCAAGGAGGCTGGGGGTTCATGCGACCGCGTCAGCCAATTGCGGGCGGCTTGCGGACCGAAGTTTGAGATCGTCAGCGGCGATGATTCGCTGACGCTGCCCTTCATGAGCGTCGGTGCCCAAGGCGTCATCAGCGTGGCCTCCAATGTGGCGCCGCGCGAGGTGTCCAAGATGGTGCGCGCGTTTGCCGCGGGTGATGCCAAGGGGGCGCTGAAGTTGCACACCCGCTTGTACCCGCTCTTCAAGAATCTCTTCGTCGAGACCAATCCCTCGCCGTGCAAGACCGCGTTGGCGTTGAAGGGGATGATGGGCGAAGAAGTGCGCCTGCCGCTGGTGCCGTCGTCGACGGCCACGCGCGAATTGATTCGCAAGACCTTGACCGAGGCAGACCTGCTCTGAGCCCCGGGATCGGAAGCGGCTCAGAGTTGCCTAGACCTGAGCGTGGCTCCGATCCGGACCTGTTCCAACGTGCCAAATCGATGATCATCGCCCCCTCTCTACTGGCCTCGGATTTCGGTCGCTTCGCCCATGAGGCGGCGCGCGTCCAGCGTTCGAGTGCGGAGTGGTTGCATTTGGACATCATGGATGGGCACTTCGTCCCGAACATCTCCTTCGGGCCGGAGGTGGCCAAGTCGGTGCGCAAAGTGTTTCGGCGGCATCTCGATGTTCACCTGATGTGCTCGAAGCCGGAAATTTTGCTCGAGCCGTTCGTGAAGGCCGGGGCGGATTCCATGACCATCCACGTGGAGTTGGGCGACTTGGTCAACCCGCTCCTGTGGCGCATCCGGTCGATGGGCAAGCAGGTGGGGTTGGCGGTGAATCCACCGACGAACATTGCGTCGGTTCGCCCGTATTTGGCCCAGGTGGACCTGGTGCTGGTGATGACGGTCAATCCGGGATTTGGCGGGCAATCGTTCATCGAAGAATGCGTGCCCAAGATCCAGCGGCTCGAGGCCTGGCGTCGTGAGATGGGGTTGAAGTTCCGCATTCAGGTGGATGGCGGCATCAACGACATCACGGGTCGTGAATGTGCCCGGGCGGGTGCGAATGTCTTCGTGGCCGGCACGCATCTCTTTGGCAAACGCAACATGGGGCAGGCGGTTCAGCGCTTGCGGGAGCGGTTGATTCCGGCCGCCCAAGAATTGCTCTGAATCGGTGGAAGACCTGAATCCTTGGCCGGTATTTGACTTCGGTGTCCGGGCTCGGTCTTAGGGGCCGGTGTGGGTCCTGAGTTTGGATCCGGTGCAGTTATCCTCCTTCTCTGAAATGATTCCCTCCCTCTTGGCCATGGTGCTGTTCGCCGTTTCATCGGTGAGCGCCCGTCGATCGGTGGGCATTTTCGGGCCAGCGGCGGCGAATTTTTTCCGGCAAATATTAGCCGTCCTGCTGTTGGTGGCATTTGTTCTCGTGATGGGCTCCGGATTCTCCGGTCCGTCTCTGTCGTGGTTCTTGTGGAGTGGCGTGGTGGGCTATGGCCTCGGGGATGCCGGGGTTTTTCTGGCACTGCCTCGGTTGGGTTCCCGACTGACGTCCCTCATGACTCAATGCCTCGCGGCTCCCATTGGGGCGCTTCTGGAATGGGCCTGGCGCGGGCAGGTGCCAACCGGTGTGCAAATCGTGGCCGGTTTCACCATATTGTCGGGTGTCTTCTTGGCATTGGCGCCACAGCGCGGTTCTGCCTGGGCGGGAGTGGAGTGGAAATCCGGTGTGTGGTTTGGACTCTTGGCTGCACTCGGACAATCCGGTGGGGCGGTCTTGAGCCGACAGGGGTTCGAATTGGCAAGGCTGGCCGGAGAGCAGGCACACCCCATGACGGTGAGCCTCCAGCGGGCCTTGGCTGGTTTGGTCGTGGGCGGACTTTGGTACGGAGCGGCCCGTCTCCGTTCTGGTACGGTTCCATTGGGCCCGGCGCTTTCGGAGGGACGCGGATGGCTTCTGGCCAACGCCTTGGCCGGTCCGACGCTGGGTGTGGTGTGCTACCAGTGGGCGTTGGCCCGGCACCCGGTTTCCCAGGTGCTGCCGGTGGTCGCCATGGTGCCTCTGGCCGTCATTCCGCTGGCCTATTGGTTGGAACAGGAACGGCCGACGCGCCGATCTCTCGTCGGAGGCGTGCTGGCCGTCGCGGGCGTGGTGGGCTTGGCGCGCTATTCGTGATGGGTGGGTGGGACTTTTTGAGGCTCCACGATCAGCGGCGATCAGTGCCAAGCTTTGTGGCCATGGCGAGTGGAGTTTGGGACGCAAGAGAGCAAGCAGCGTCGCCAACCTGCTCCCCAGCCAGAGGCTTTATGAGGGGATCTGCCGTTTCCGGCCTGACGCACAGCTACCTTTACTGTCCGTAAGGGTTTTGCCCTATGGCGAAGCGGGTAGTCGCTCCGCCAACTTGGATCCACAGCAGGTGGCCTCGCTGCCTGCCAAAAAAACCTCCCTCATGAAATTCAAATCCTCCATCCCCTCAGCCCTCGCTACCGCCACTTTGCTGCTTTCAAGCGTTTCGCTGTTTGCAGCGGACACGGACGACCGCATCGAGTCCGCCGCCAAGAAGTCGTATGTCTTCAAGACCTACCTCAAGCACGACTCGGTCAAGACCGAGGCCAAGGACGGTGTCGTGACCCTGACCGGCACGGTTGCCGACGCCGACCACCGGGCCATGGCCGAAACGACCGTTGAGAATCTCCCTGGCGTCACCCGCGTGGACAACCGGATCAAGCTCAAGGGCGATGCTCCCGCTGAACATTCCGACGGCTGGCTGAGCACCAAGGTGAAGACCACGCTGCTCTTCCACCGCAACGTGAGCGCTTCCAAGACGGACGTGTTCGTGCAGAACGGCGTGGTCAGCCTTCGCGGCGAGGCCGTGAACCTGGCCCAAAAGGAACTTACCGAGGAATACGCCAAGGACGTCGAGGGCGTGAAAGAGGTGAAGAACGAGATGACCCTCGCACGGACGCCGACGATCCAGACCGAACCGCAGGTCGATCGGATCGACGACGCGTCCATCACGGCGCAGGTCAAGGCGTCGCTCCTTTCGCACCGTTCGACCAGTGCCCTGAAGACCAAGGTTCAGACTCTGGACGGCGTGGTGACCTTGAGCGGTTCTGCCAAGAACGAGGCCGAGAAGAGCCTCGTGACCAAGCTGGTTTCGGACATCAACGGCGTCATCAGCGTAGTCAACAACATGACCGTTGGCGTGCCCGTGGCCAAAGACTGATCCGGCTTCCCCTCCCACAAAGCGGTTTGCTAGCCGCTTTGCGGGACCGTCATCACCGTCGCCGGCCTGACCCTCACGCTCCGGGGCTTCCGGCAGAGCTGACCCTACTCCACCCCTTTTTCTCGTATGATCCCGAACCACACTCGACTCCTCGAAGAGGTCCGGACCCACGTGAAGGTGACCGAGTTTGCGCGCCCTTGGACTGGAGGTCGGGCGCAGATTAGCGCGATGGACTGTATACCACTGTGGGGCTTGGGACTGCGCCTGCCTGCCGGGTGCCCACACTCTCGGCCTAGTGCCGCAACAAATCGTCGAGTTCCTGGTTCAGGGTGAAGGCCTCGAACTCAGCGAACTGCCCTCGTATCCGGGCTCAGGGAACTTTCAAGGTCCCTGAATTCCCAAGGTTCTTTCGGCGGGACGCCGGCAGTACTTTTAGTGCGGCAAACGCAGTTGGTCCTTGGTGGTCACCCCCGCAGGGAGGAATCTAGTGATCCGTCGTAAAGTCCCTTCGCCCAAGATTCTTTTCTCCATGTCTTCCGCCTCCGCCCTCCACCGGGTCGCCTTTCTCGGCGATTACCTGCCGCGGAAGTGCGGCATCGCGACGTTCACCACGGACCTGCGCTGCTCGGTCGCCAAGGCATTTCCGGAGATGCACTGCCCGGTGGTGCCGGTTGACGACCTCGCCGCCGGCTACGACTACCCCCCGGAGGTCCGTTTTGAGATCGCCGAGCAGGACCTGCCGGCCTACCTGCGGGCAGCGGATTTCCTCAACATCACCGACGTGGATGCCGTCTGCGTGCAGCACGAATTCGGCATCTATGGCGGACCGGCCGGCAGTCACCTGCTGGCGCTGCTCCGCGAGTTGCAGATGCCGATCATCACCACACTGCATACGGTGTTGCGCGAACCTAATCCCGATCAGCGCCGAGTCATGCGCGAGCTCATCCGACTCTCGACCCGGTTGGTGGTGATGACCGAACGCGGCGTGGAGTTCCTACGGGACATCTACGAGGTGCCGCTGGCCAAGATCGACCTGATTGCCCACGGCATTCCCGACATGCCGTTTTCCGACCCCAACTACTTCAAAGACGAGTTCGGTGTGGTGGGCAAGCAGGTGCTGCTCACCTTTGGCTTGTTGTCACCCAACAAGGGTATCGAGTTTGCCCTGCGGGCGTTGCCGGAAATCATCCGCCAGTTTCCCAACGTCGTATACATCGTCCTTGGCCAGACCCATCCCAACCTGCTGCGGGAAGAGGGCGAAGCCTACCGCCTGAACCTGGAACGCCTCGCCAAGGACCTCGGCGTGCAGCGGCACGTCGTCTTCTTCAACCGCTTCGTCGAGCTGGAGGAGCTCATGCGGTTCATTGGCGCCACCGACATCTACCTCACGCCTTACCTGACCGAGGCACAGATCACGTCCGGCACGCTCGCGTATGCGTTTGGTGCAGGCAACGCTGTGGTCTCGACGCCCTACTGGCACGCGAAGGAACTCCTGGCCGGTGACCGCGGGCGCCTGGTGCCGTTCCGTGATTCGGCCGCCATCACCGCCGCAGTGGTGGAACTGCTGCGAGACGAACAGACCCGGCATTCCCTCCGCAAGCAGGCCTATTTGCAGGGCCGTGACATGATTTGGAGCCATGTCGCGCAGCTTTACGGCCGCTCGTTCGAGCAGGCGCGGCTAGACCACAGTTTTATCGGCCGCCGGTCGTCGCCCATCAAGACGCTCGATGAAACGCCCGGCCAGTTGCCTGCGCTGAAGCTCGAGCATCTTTTCCGCCTCAGCGACTCCACCGGCATCTTCCAGCACGCGAGCTTCACGGTGCCGAACTTCTCGCACGGTTATTGCACCGACGACAATGCTCGCGCGTTGGTGCTGGCGCTGATGTTGCAGCGACTCGGACACAACTCGCCGCAACTGAATGCCCACGCTGCGACCTACATGGCGTTCTTGAACCACGCCTTTGACCGGGAGCGGGGCCGCTTCCGCAACTTCATGAGCTTCGGCCGGGATTGGCTGGAGGAAGTTGGCTCGGAAGACTGCCAGGGCCACGCCATTTGGGCGCTCGGATTGTGTGTGTCCCAAGCCGGTCACGGCAGCTTCCAAATGCTGGCGGCGGAACTGTTCGAACGGGCGCTGCCGGTCGCTGCCGATTTCGCCTCACCTCGCGCCTGGGCGTTCACGCTGATCGGCATCGACGAATACCTGCGCCGGTTCGGCGGAGACCGACGCGCGGGCCAGATCCGGGAGATGCTTACTGCCAAGCTCCAGCAACGTTACGCCGACGCTGCGACAGGTGAATGGTTCTGGTTCGAGGAAAGTGTGTCCTATGCCAATGCCCGGCTGCCGCAGGCGATGATCTTGAACGGGCGCAGCCTCGGGAACGGACCCATGCTGGAACTCGGCCTGAAGACCCTGCGTTGGCTGATCGGCGTGCAGACGTCCGACGCCGGCTCCTTCCGGCCCGTTGGGTCGAACGGCTTTTACCGGCGCGGGCAGGAACGGGCGCAGTTTGACCAACAACCCATCGAGGCCCAAGTCACCGTGTCCGCCTGCATCGAGGCGTACCGCGCGACGGGCGACTCCTTCTGGGTGACCGAGGCCTGGCGGGCCTTTGAATGGTTCCTCGGGCGCAACGATCTGGGGCTCGCCGTCTATGACTCCACCACGGGCGGCTGTCGCGACGGCCTGCACATGGATCGGCTCAGCCAGAACCAGGGGGCGGAGTCCACGCTGGCCTTCCACATCGCTCTGGCCGAGATGAAAGCGCTGCAAAACTCGCTCACCAGCTTCAAGGAGCCCGCCGACCGGTGAGCTTCCGCTCGGTAGGTTCCGCTTTGCCCTTCCCATGACTGCTTCTCCCCAATCGCTGCTCTATGCCAAACGCATTGGCCCCACGCTGTTGCCCGACCGAAACCGGGTGCTGATGCGCCCCTTCCGCCCGTCCACCGACGACATTTCCCGGCGGATCGTTGCGCGGGTCATGGCCCTTTCCGAAGAGACTGTGGTGGAATCGTTGAACCGCGTGCTCGGCGGTTTCGCCGACCGCCATCTGGATGTGGAGGTGAACTTTCGCCACCGCTTTGACCAGGTGAAGATTTACCTCGAACCGGAGGCAAAACCTTCGGTGGCAAGGCAGCTCCTGATCGGCGCCTACTTCACCAACGAGTACGCCATCGAGTCCGCTGCCTTGTTCAATCCGTCGATCGTGCCGCACCCCGACCAAACCGGCCTGCCGGACGGCTCGTCGCGGTTCATCCTCAGCCTGCGGGCCACCGGCGAGGGACACATATCATCCATTACATTCCGCACCGGGATCATCAACCGCGACCACCGCATCACGCTGTCGTCGACCGTGCCGTTTGTGCTGGAGCCGGAGCGGGTGAGCAATATTGCCTTCACCAAGGAATTGTTTACCCACCGACTGGAGCAGGCGGGCGTTCAGAATGAGTTCTGCCGCCGGGTGCTGGACAAGTTGCATGAGGATTTCACGCTCAAGGAGTTGCACCAGGTCCTGATCGCGTCGGGCCTGACCGAGACTTCCGACGCCGCGGCGATCTGGGCTGCTCGCGGACTGCTGCTGCTCGCTGAGTCCAACTTCGAGGTCAGCTTTCCGGCTTCCAGCCAGTTGTCGCAGCGGGTCCTTTTCCCGTCCGCGCCGAGTCAGAGCAACGGCATCGAGGATGCCCGCTTCGTCCGGTTCCGGCAGGACGACGGCAGCCTGACCTACTACGCCACCTACACGGCCTACGACGGGAAGATCATCCTTCCGCAGTTGCTGGAGACGCCCGACTTCCTGCGCTTCAAGTTCAGCACACTCAACGGACCGGGCGTTCAGAACAAGGGGATGGCCCTTTTCCCGCGCAAGATTGGCGGCCGCTATGCGATGGTCTCGCGGCAGGACGACGAAAACATCCTCCTGATGTTCTCAGAGAACCTTCATTACTGGCAGGCACCGAAAGTCTTGATGGTGCCTGACCAACCTTGGGAATTCATTAAGCTGGGCAACTGCGGTTCGCCCATCGAAACCGCTGCCGGCTGGCTCGTGCTCAGCCACGGCGTGGGCGCGATGCGGAAGTATTGCCTCGGGGCCTTCCTGCTCGATCTGAACGATCCCAGCCGTGTCATCGGCCGGCTGCGCGAGCCGCTGCTGTGTCCCAACGAATCCGAGCGAGAAGGCTATGTGCCCAACGTCGTCTACACCTGCGGCGCGCTCGTGCATGGCGAGCAGTTGATCATCCCCTACGCCATGAGCGATTCCGCTACCAGCTTTGCCGCCGTGTCGCTGGCCGACCTGCTGGCGGCGATGGCCTGAGCTGGGGAACCGGCGTGTCACTTCGCCAGTTCTGCCCGGAACTTCTTGAGCTCCTTGATCTCCGTGATGGAACGAGATCGGTCCCGCCAGAGCCCTGCTCCCGCAGCGAGACCCATCGACAGCCGCGGCCGGGCGAGGAGCTTCCGATGAACCCGGGCGATCAGGACCTTCTCGTAGTAGGAACGGTTGAAGATGCCGAAGCGCCCTAGCTCCGCCGGCTGGCAGTGCGTGCGCCAGAGAAAGTCGTGGTCGGAACAGGGAACCGGATCGGCGTGGGCACAGCCGTGTCCGAGGACACAAGCCAGCCGACGCAGACGTCAAGATGGCGCCGATTCCAATTTCAGGGGGAAGCGACGAGCCCGTGAGGCGGTCTGGTCTGATTCCGCAGCACCTTCATCGCTTCGATTCCGAGCATCGGGATTAAGCCCGCGGCGATCAGCCACAAACCCTCGGTCAGCGGGATCGCCGGTATTCGCAGGAATTGCCCGAGCAGAGTGTTGTGCTGGCTCAGAAGCTGGAGTCCGAAGGTCAGCGCCACCACCAGCACGAGTTTTCGGTTGCCGAAGGGCGGGATGCGCCAGACGGGTTTGGTTTTGCTGCGGGCTCCAAATGCGCGAAGCAATTCGGCGAAGACGAGCGTGGCGAAGGCATACGAACGGGCCAACTCGTGCGTCTGCGTGCGCAGGGCGTAGAAGTAAACGCCGAAGGTGACGGTCGCTGTGAGGCTGCCGGTGAAGAACATCGTGCGGAGGAACTTCGGGTCGGCAATGTCGGCCAGGTGGGAGCGCGGCGCTCGCTTCATCACGTCTGGATCAATGGGATCGGTCGCCAGGCACAGCGCAGGGAGACCGTCGGTGACGAGGTTGATCCAGAGCAGGTGGATCGGCAGCAATGGCGTCGGCAGGCCGATGATGACGCAAATAGCCATGAGGAGCAGCTCGGCAGTGCTACCCGCGAGCAGGTATTGGAGCGTCTTCTGGATGTTGTCGTAGATTCTGCGCCCTTCCTCCACGGCGGCGATGATGGTCGCGAAATTGTCGTCGGTGATGATCATGTCGGCAGCCTGGCGCGTCACTTCGGTGCCGGACTTGCCCATGGCGATGCCTATGTCGGCCCCCTTGAGGGCCGGGGCGTCGTTCACCCCGTCGCCGGTCATTGCGACGACGGCATTACCGGCTTTCCAGGCGCGGATGATGCGGAGCTTGTGCTCCGGGCTGACGCGCGCGTAGACGGCGATATCCGTAACACGTCGGCGCAGGGCAGCCTCATCCAGTTTGTCCAGTTCCCGGCCGGTGACGGCCTTGCCCGCGGCGGAAATGATGCCGAGCTCGCGCGCGATCGCGGTGGCCGTCTGGGGATGGTCCCCGGTGATCATCACCACACGGATACCGGCGGCCTGGCACTGGGCGACCGCTGCCTTGGCTTCCGGCCGTGGTGGATCTTGCATGCCGGCCAGGCCGACGAACACCAGGTCGTGCTCCACCCCTTCGACCGTCAGTTCGGCGGGTGGTAGGTCCGGTACGTCGCGATAGGCGGAGGCCAGCACGCGCAGGGCCCGCTCTGCCAGCACCGCCGTCTGGGCGAGGATGTGCTGGCGATCTGTGTCGGTCAGCGGGCGAACTCCGTTCCGAGTGTAGATCCGCGTGCAACGATCCAGCAGGCTATCCGGTGCTCCGTTTACGAAAGCGCGGAGCTGGCCGTCGGACCGGCGGCGGATGACTGCGCTGCGTTTTCGGCCGGAGTCGAAGGGTAGCTCGTGATGGCGCGGGAAAGCCTGTTCCAAGTCCGCGCGCTGGACCCCGACCTTGAGCCCGGCTGCGAGCAGCGCGCCTTCCGTGGGATCACCGACGGTCTTCCAAAGGCCGGCTTCCAGGGTGAGCTGCGCGTTGTTGCAACCGACGAGGATGTTCGCCAATTCCCGCAATCCTTCCCCGGATTCAGCAGCGACCTTGCGGCCATCTTGCCGAACCTCGCCGGCCGGGCCATAGCCTTCACCGGTGACCTCGAAGGATTCGGCCGCCACGTAGAGCGTCTGCACGGTCATCTCACCCACCGTCAACGTGCCGGTTTTGTCGGTGCAGATGACATTGGTGGAACCGAGCGTCTCGACGGCAGACAGCTTCCGCACCAACGCACGGCGTCGGGACATGTGCGAAACACCCAGTGCGAGCGAGACCGTGGCAATCGCCGGCAAACCTTCCGGAACGGCGGCGACGGCCAGGCTCACGGACGTCATGAGGAGTTCCAGCGGTTTCGTCCCGCGCAGGAGTCCGAGCCCGAAAAGCAGGGCTACGATGCCCAGCGCGGTCCAGATGAGCACGCGGCCGAAGGACTCCAGGTTGCGCTCCAACGGGGTGCGTTCTTCGGCGCCGGCTTCCTCCAGCCAACCGGCAACTCGGCCGATTTCGGTTTTCATGCCGGTCGCCACCACCACGGCTTCGCCGGTGCCTGCGGCGACGCTGGTGCCCATGAATACCATGTTCTTGCGGTCTCCGATCGGGGGGGCCACTTCTGCCAAGACCTCCGTCCGCTTCGTCACCGCCTCCGATTCGCCAGTCAGCGCCGATTCGATGCAGGTGAGCGAGGCCAGCTTCAGCAGCCGCGCGTCGGCGGCAACGAGATCGCCGGCTTCCAGGGTCAGCACGTCACCAATCACGAGGCCGGTGGCCCGAATCTCTACCCGTGCGCCGTCGCGCAGCACCTTGGCCTTCGGTGCGGTCATCAGCTTGAGCGCGGCAATGGATTTCTCGGCTTTGAATTCCTGGTAGAAGCCAATGGCCGCGTTGAGCACCACCACCGCGAGGATAGCGATGGCTTCCAAAACCTCGCCGAGGACACCGGACAACACGCCTGCAGCGATCAAGACCCAGACTACCACACTCTTGAACTGACGGGCTAGTATGCGCCAGCCGCTGATGTGCGTGGCTTCCTGGAGCTCGTTTGGGCCGTCTTGGGCCAATCGCCGGGCCGCTTCGGCCGTCGACAAGCCGGTGGGAGCGGAACCGAGCTGGGTGAGCACCTTTTTCGCCGCGCGGTGATGCCAGGCTTCGCCCGGCGGGGCAACAGTGGGGGTCGGTGAGTTCATGGCTGGGCTGTTGTCAGGTGAGCAAGGGCGCTTCCCTCGTTGTCGAGCCGGGCCACCGCGTTGGTATCGCCCACGGGTTGCGCGGCGGGTTTCATATGCTGTCGTCCCTCCTTCATCAGTCTTGCGGTGATCGCGAGCGTGACTGACTCGAGGGTGAGTCCGGCCACGCCGAACAGCAGGAGACCTTTTACTATGGCGATGGAGATGAGCAGAAAGTCTACCTCCGACTTGAGGCAATTGCGCAATTCACGGAAGCCCCGGACAGGTGATGCCGGTGGGATAGCGCTGGGCGCCGGCTTGCCAAGCGTTTGGAGCAGGGCAAGAAAAGACGCAGCTTGAGCAAGCGGACATCTGGCCCCTTCACGAGCGGAGCAGACAGTGGGGTTGGCAACCTATGAACTACCTTTTCCGCACCGAAGGAGCCATGGCCGCGAGGGCCTTCCAGTTGGCCATGATCGTTTTCCTCGCATGGGGAGGTCTCGTTCAAGCGAGGCCATCCCTCGTGCAGGTCATTCCGGAAAACCTCGCCCTCGGCGTACCGCCGGCCAGTCCCGTTGTCTTCAATTTCAGTGTGGCGATGGACCCGGTCCACACCGCAGCGGAGTGTTTAGATCCACTCAACCCACTTTCCCCGTTGAGCACTGTGGCTTCCTGGAATACCGCGGGCACCCAGCTGACTTGCACGCCGGTTCCGCCATTTCCCTCGAACCATCCCATCGTCTGGAACTTGTCTGGCAGGGATCCAGCAGGTGCCACCCTTGTCGGGGTTGTCGATGGAGTCTTCACCACCGGCAGCGGCGGCGCCGCGGTCGCCTCGGTGACACCCGCCAACGGGTCGATCGGGGTGGCTTCGTCGACGTCGGTGAAGTTCCGTTTCAGCACGGCGATGAATCCGGCGGCGATGACGGTACTGTTCTACGACATCGAATCTCCGCAGACCCCGTTGTCGATGGGACTGATCTGGGGGGCAGGCAACACCGAACTCAACTGCTCACCGACGACGCTTTGGCTAGACGCTCACACCTACGTCTGGACCGTGAACGGCGTGGCTCTGGATGGCGGGATCCTCTCGTCGGCCAACGGCGTCTTCACCGTCTCCTCCGCAGCACCGCTCCTATTGTCGGTAAACCCGGCTGACGGAGCCACGGAAGTTCCGACGGATTCGTCGGTGGTGTTCCGCTTCTCGACGCCCATGAATCCTGCCACGACCTCAGCCAGCTTCCGGGATGCATCGGTGCCCCTCCTTCTGAAGGTGACTCCATCGTGGAACTCCGATCTCACACGGCTCACCTGCGTCCCGGTATCGTCCTTCCCCGCCGACCGCTCGATCCAATGGAGTCTGGAAGGCTATGACGCCAACGGGAAGGCTCTGAGGCTTCAGGAAGGGCGGTTTGGCACCGCAGCGGAAGGCCCAGTGTTCCCCGTTTCGACCGTGCTGATCTCGCGCGGCGAGCGGTGGGACCAACCCGATGCGGAACAATTCGAACTGGTGGGGCCGGAGTTCTTGGTCCTTGCGAGTGCGGCTCTGGAGCAGGGGGTGCGCGTGGTGGCTCCCGTGTCGGGTGCCACCCACATTCCTCAAGCTACCGGATGGCCCGAATGGCGCGAGTGGCGCGAGAACTCCGAGTCCTCGGCCCAATCCGACACCAATCATCCGCCGGGGCCCTACACCGTGACGGCGTTCGCTGTGAGCGGGTCCGCCACGGCTTCCTTGCCACTGACCGATGGAATCCTTCCAGCGCCCGTTCAGGTGAGCGACTGGCAGGGTGTGCCGCATGTCGTCCTTGGCGAACCGTGGACGCTTCGATGGACCCGGACTGCAGGCGGATCGGCGGTGGATTACATCCAACTCCAGATCGGTCAGGACGATGCCGTCATCTTTGCAACACCCTTGCCCGGCCAGCCCGGGGCTCTCTCGGGCTTCTCCAACGTCGTGACCGTTCCCGCGGCGACCTTCCGCAAGGTGGGCGAGGCAGAGATCCGGATCACGGCCTACACGTTCGCCACAAACGACACCCAATCGATTCCGGGGATCACGCTCCAGGCCGCACGACATCGGGCGACCTTCTTCTCCTTGCGGATCGTGGATGGCTCCACTCCGCCTCCCACTTTGATCACCACCAACGTGACCGAGGTGGCCGCAGGCGAGCCCTTCCTCAACCCGCTCTTTGCCCGAAACGGCGTGCGTCCTCTGCGCTATGAGTTGGTCGGGGGCAGCCTGCCGCCTGGGTTGGAGCTGCGGAGCCGCGGGATGCTCGATGGCCTGCCCGGTGCCGTCGGCACCTATGTGGCCCAGGTGCGGATCACCGATCTTTTGGGGCGCTCGGTGACTCAATCTCTCTCGGTCTCCACGGTTCCAGCGGCCCCGGAAAACCGGCTGACCATCGAGAATCTCAAACTGTTTCCCGGTTCTGGGATCGGGATGGATCTGGTTGCTGCCGTCGGCACCCCCTGCACGGTGGAGAAGTCCGCGGACCTCAAGAGCTGGACGCGGGTGATGAAGACGAACCTCACGACCGGACGCATCACGCTGCATCTGCCGACGGACGGCGAAGCCGTCTTCTTCCGGGCGACTGGCGGCATTGCCGGCCTGCCGGAACCGCGTCCGTTCAAGGTCAACCCCATCCTCAACCCGGCCGCGCGAATCTCTGGAGCATTCGATGAGATGGGCGGGATCCTTCGCCTGACCAACAGTGCCGGTTATCGATTCAATCTGGAGATTCCGCCGGGAGCGCTTTCCGGTCCCGAAACCATCACCATGACCGACGTTGCGCAGATCGGCGGGCTGCCGCTCAGCGGTGGATTGCGGGCAGCGGTCCTGCTGGAACCTGAAGGACTGGTCTTCGATCAGCCGGCTCGGCTGGACCTCACCCTTCCAGCCGGAATCGATGCCAAAAATCTCCTGGCCTTTGGGTCACGACCGGACGGTAGCCAATTCGCCTTGCAGCCGGGTTTCCAGACCAACCGGACTCTTTCCTTGCACCTCTGGCATTTCAGCATGGCGGGAGCCGGTCAGGGAACCGCGGCCGACGCCGAGGCCCAGTCGCAGAATGCACCGCAGGATCCGGAATCGGCGATGGCACAGGAAGTCGCCAAAACGCTCGCCGCCTGCAAGGCGGATCCCGCCTGCAGTGACAAGCCGGTGAGTGAGAATGAGTCACTCTATCGGCTCTATGTCCGCATCGCGGACACCGTGATCATCCCCAAACTCCAGAAAGCTGCCTCCGATGATGCCCTGCTCGGTGAAGCCATCAACGCCTGGCTGCGGTGGCTGAAGGAATTGAGCCTGCTGGGACTTGTAGACGACTTTTCAATCTTCGGAAACGGGGGCATGGGAGACTTGGAGAAGAAGATCCGCAAATGTGGCAATCTTGCGGCGAAAGCGATACTCGGTGGAATCAACCGAGCGTGCGACGACTGCATCCGTCACGATATCGTCCGGATCTATCGCATGATGGAACTGACGAAATTAGCCGACTTGCTGGGCCTGAACTATGAGGACCAATTCTGGGGTTGCGTGCGCCGATGCATGGTTTTTGAGGTGGAGATCGAATCCGAAATCATCGTGACCCGCGGTGGCACCACTTACACAACGCACACCAAGGCCAAGGCCAAGCTCCATCCCCTCAGCCTGGGGGAATCGGATCCCGGAATGAACGATATCCTGCGCCTCCTGCGAGTCTTCCAAGGCTCCGGCCAATGGAAGATCACCAACGTGGAAAGCATCGATTCATCGGACTGTTCGATCCTCTCGACCCCGGCCTCTGGACAGTTCCACATCCCCTTCGCCCGGATCAGGCTCTACAAGCAGCGTCAGGTGTGGATCCCGGGGGAGTCCCAACCCCGAACTGTGGGTGTCTACGATCCCGATCTGGAACTGAATGTCCGTTCCGATCGGGTGAAGCTGCCCGCGGAAGGTCGCAGGATCTTTTGTCCAAAGGCCCCTGTCCAACCCGTGGAGAACCTCTTCGGGCCGGTCTTCCTCACGCTCCACAACGATGAGGTTGTCTTGCCCGAGGGAATCGATGCAGAAATTCTGGTCGGCCCGGTGTTCCGCATGACTGGCTTCGCCACGGGCGGCCCGGAAGGCGTGATCTTCTCCAAGCCCTACGTGCGCTCCATCAACACTACCGTCGAGAACACCCTCATCGAATTGCGTCACAAACCGCAATAGCCGCGCCATTCTCGACTCGTCTTGCTTGTCCGGGAGATGCCTAGGGAAGACTCCGGCATGGGATCCACGCCGTTGAGATGGAAGTTGAAACAACCCGAATACAGGTCGGTTTTCGCCAAAGAACCCCGGGGGTATGGGGCTTCGTTTCCTGCGCAGCCGAGCATGTCCTGAATTCGGCTCTGAATCCCGTTGCCCGCAACTTCGCGGTGCGGTTGTATCGTCCCTTAGGAAAATCAGGGGAGCCCGGAGCATGCTGAACAGAGATTCCATGGTGGCAGTACTGATAGGGTTGCTGGCTTGGTCTTCGATCGGGCGGGTGGATGCAGCCGACGGCACCAGCCTCGTCGGATCCATTCGGCCGACCCGTTCCTCGTCGACCGACCTCGAGGTGTCTGGACCTTTTCCGAGTGGTCGCACCAATGGGTTCATCCCGCGCGAGCGCTTGATGGAATTGCCGCTGACGGTGGTCACCAATTCCATGGACCTGGCCCGCAAGGCACCGGCCGTGTATCGGGGCATCCCGCTCCAGCAACTCCGATCACTCGTGGGTCTGGATGCATCCAGCGCTGACACGCTCTTCGCGGTTTGCAGCGACGGCTACTCGAAGGAGTTCCCGGCCGATTATCTGGAGGCGTTCCATTCGATCTTGATCCTCGAGATCGACGGTGCCGGCCCGGAGGCCTGGGGCCGGAGCAAACTGACCGGCCTCCAGATGGCCCCGTACTACATCAACGCCGCGGACTTCAGTCCGCGAGCCGACCAGACGGTCCTCGGCAGGCCTGAGCCCCTGCATTTCCCGTACAGCGTGGTGCGCATCGAATTTCGGACGGCGGCGGCCACGCTGGACCGGATCCGCCTGCCGGGAGATGCCTCAAAGTTGGCCAGACAGGGACAGGAGATCGCCATTCGCGAGTGTTTCGGTTGCCACGGCCATGCCGACTTCGGGGGCACCCTGTCCGGAAGGCCCTGGCTCCTCATCAAGACCTGGGCGTCGAACACCAACTATTTCCGGAAGTACGTGGTCAAACCGAAGTCGGTGCAACCGACCTCGAAGATGCCGGCGTTCACGGATCTCGAGCCGCAGGTGCTGGATGCGTTGCAGGCCTATTTCCGCGAGCTTCGGGTCTCGAACGCCCCTCGCTGAGGTTGGGCGATCCAGCGGGGATCAGCACGATGGTTTTGTGACTGGACGCGCCGGGGTGGCGAAAAATGGGGCGGGTAGCAGTAAATGGGGCAGGGATACCGATTTTGGAAATCTCCGTCGGGCCCGGCGAAGGTCCGGTTGAACCGGTTTCCGCGGGCCATCTCTGGATAAAGGGCCCCTTGGAATTCCATGCGCACCAGTCCAGGCATGGGTCATGGATTGAAATGACAGGATCGACCCCAATTTGGAAATCGCTTCCTGACACCTTTCCTCCGTTCCCCCCGGAACCTTTTTTCGCAGCCGATCTTGGGGGACTTGCGACAATTCTAAAAAATTTTCAAAAAATCATACCAAGGTCTTGCATGCATTGATCTGCAATGCATAGTAGCTCCATGAAGATTAGCAAAGACCTCAACGCTGCCTCCGCCAGCGCCATCGTCCTTGGCATCCTTCAGACCGGTGAAAGCTACGGATACGCCATCGTCCAAAAGGTCCGTGAACTCTCCGGCGGGGAAGTCGAATGGACCGATGGGATGCTGTACCCGATCCTTCATCGCCTGCAGGCCGATGGGCTCATCGACGCCCGTTGGGGCCAGTCGGAAACCGGTCGCAAGCGCAAGTACTACCAACTCACCGCTGCAGCGCATCCCGTGATGAACGATGACCGCAGGCAATGGCGGACCGTCCAGGCGATCCTCGATCGACTGTGGGCCATGGAGATCTCCCCAGGTTCCGCAGCGCAAGCCTCGACCGTTTCGGTTCCTGCGGTCTGACCTCCACCCCGGTCGAGACAATTCCGACGCACCACGCCACTTCGCATGAACCGCTCTCCATTCTCCGCCGATCTAGCCGGGCTGCCCGCCCACCTCGCCGCCGAACTCGAGGATCACCTGATGGAATCCCTCGAAGGCGACTTTGGATCGGGTATGTGCTCCGGCTAAGCCATCCCCAGTAAACCTTTTAGGGTCCCTGAGACCTTCTTTCGCGCGTCTTGCGCGCTCATTGATTAGAAAAATAAATTATAAGGATAAATAAAAACAAAAATATACAACCCATGCATGCCATGAACTCCCAACAAACCCGAAAACCGGCGCTCCTCGAACGTCTTCTCGCCGTGCGGCCCTTCTGGGTCGTGGTCGTCGCCACCGCCACCCTGATGAGCGCTTCCCTGACGGCGCAGGTCAGGACATCGCCGGTTTTCCTGATGCCGGATACCACCCCGGTGCCGCCGCAGCCGCAAGTTGAACCGCCCCCGGAGAGGCCGGTGCCGCCGACGCCCTCCGCCGAGCCCCAGACACCGGCGGAGCCGGAGGGACCGCCGATCCGGCCGGAAGGCGAAACCCTGGACGACACTGGCGGCCAATCCGGCGGCCAGGCCCTGACCGAGGCGAATGACATATTCCTCGGAGCGGGAAGTGACGAGGCATACGTCGCCGACGCTTCGGTGGCCGACACCATCGCCCAGGTGGAGACCGAGTTGCGCAAGGTGCTCAAGATCTCCGCGACGGAACCCGGTCTTCGGGTGCGGGTGCAGAAGGGGGCTTTCCTCGGTGCCACCGTCGGCCTCTGGCGGTACCTGAGTCCCGACAACATCCAGGTCTGGGCCCGATGGATCCTTCCGACCAACACGTCGTCGGGGTTGAAGCTCTTCGCCCAGTACCATTACACAGGTCCGTATTCCGGCGATTCCGCTGAGTTCTTCAATCCTGCCAACTACGCCATCTCGGAGGAGAGCCGCCTCTACGTGCAGGACACCAATATCGGCGTCGGCGGCCAGACCGCCAGCTGGACCCCAGGGCGTCCGGTCAACTTCTGGACATTCCTGACGCGGGAGGTTCCGGGCGGATCGACCTTCACTGTCGAGTCCCTCACGGCCGAGTTCGCTCCCTTGACCAACCTCTCGGTCAACGGAGACGCGTACGGAGATAAATATTTCACGGTGAGCGCCGACTTGACGACCTCCCCGGAATTCCCGGGCCTTCAGCCCATCCTCGACGTGCAGCGGACCCTCCGGAGGATCGCCAAGGAAGGAACCCGGAAGATCACCCCAGTGTCCGGCCCGGTAAAACCCACCGAGCCTGTCACCCCGGAGAAGCCTACCGAGCCGGTCACCCCGGAGAAGCCCACTGAGCCGGTCACCCCGGAGAAGCCTACTGAGCCGGTCATCCCGGAGAAGCCTACTGAGCCGGTCATCCCGGAGAAGCCCACTGAGCCGGTCACTCCGGAGAAGCCTACTGAGCCGGTCACTCCAGGAGAGACCCCCAACCCGGGTCCTGCCGACCGATCCGAGGTGTCCGCCGGGACTCCCCCGGCCATCAAGCCGGAGCCCCCGGTTGAACCGGCGCTCCCGCCCGTCGGCCCGGAGCCGGTGGATGCCGGCGTGTCGGAGCCGGTGCAGGTCCAGCCGAGCCCGGTTAACGACGTCTTCACGATGATCGAGACTGCCGCGCCCTTCGCCGATGATGCCACGGTCACCGACGTCATCACCCGGGTCGAAGGCCAGTTGCGCGATGCGCTCAAGCTTCCCGCGACGGACACCGGACTCCGGGTGCGGGTGGATCGCCAGCCTTTCGGCAACCGGGTCACCGGGATGTGGCGCTACCTTGGGGGTGACGGCTTCCAGGCGTTCGCCCGCTGGAGCTACCCTTCGAACGAGCCGTCCGACCTGAAGCTCTTCGCCAACTACCAGTACACCGGACCGTCGACCGAGACCGTCGAGCTCTCGCCGGACAACCTCATCTGCCTCCTGGATCCCTGGTCCGGGGTCAATACGGCAACGTGGGCATCCAATACGCCGGTCCGCTTCAGTTCGACCGTCTCGCCCGTGCGTCCGGATGGATCGCCCCTCACCACCGATGCCCTCCGATCGGCGTTCAGCGCCCTGTCCAACCTGGAGGTCCAGGGCTACGAGAACGGCTATTTTGCAATCGCCGGCGATGTCTCCACTTCCATCGGTCTGTCGGGGATCGCGCCCTTGATCGATGTGCAGCGGATGTTCCTTGCATTCATCCGGGGCGGCGCCCCGAAGTCGGAGGGCATCGTGATGACTCCTGAGGCCATGGCGCCCAACTCCGCCCTGTTCATGTCCAAGGCGCGGGCGCTGGGCAATCCGACGGGCTCTGCGGCCAAGTCTGACCGTACGGCCGAGCCTGCAACCACCGAAACCGTCCTCACCGCCAACGGCGGCCTCGAGGGGCTCACGCTCCAGGCCGATAATCCGAAGATCGAGGTCGCCGAGAACCGGGCTTACATCCCCCTGTTCTTCACGGTCCTGGGCACCTATACCGGCACCAATGATGTCGTGGTGCGGGCCCGGTTCATCAGCGGCACGGCCACCCCGGGCGAGGACTTCGAACTCGGCGAACAGGATCGATCCTTGCTGGCCCAGGGTGGTCTGACGACGATGGCCTGGATTGCGGTTCCCACGCTGCTCGACGAGGTGAACGAGGGCGATGAGACGGCCGTGTTCGAGGTGTTCATCGTCGGCAGCACCAACGCGCCGATCCGCATTGAGGCGACGCTCCTTGAAGACTCCAACCCGGGCCAGGTGGGCTTTGTCTCGACCCGGTTCCAGATCAACGAGGGATCCACCAATGGCTACGCCCAGATCCGCCTGTGGCGCACCCTCAACACCCGGCAGGCCGCCACGGTGTCCTACCGGCTGGATGGCCCGGCCGCGGCTTTGGCGGTGCTTGGCGGCCAGACCCGGCGCACGGCGACCTTCCAGCCCGGGGATTCCCAGATCTTCGTCCAGATCCCGCTCGTCAACGACACCACCGCCCAGGGGACGCAGGACGTCACGCTGACGCTCGAGCCGGCCGAAGGGGGCCTGAAGCTCATGAAGGGCTTTGAGAGCACGGTATTGACCCTGGCCGACGACGAGACGCCCAGTCCGGCCGAGCCGCTGAACATCTCTCAGTATGACGCCGGGGGCGGCCAGCGCGGCGTGATGCTGTCGACCCGGGTGGCTCGCGGCTATCAAGTGCTGCTGGAGTGCTCCGACACGGGTGCGGCGGGCCCCTGGCGGCCCTACTGGCGCTTCGAAGGTGCCGACGTCGAGCGTGTTACCTTCGACTCCTTCGACGCCTCAGTGATGCGGATGTACCGGATCCTGCCGCCCGAGCCCCTCGACATGACCTTCCCTTGGTGAGGGGTCGGATTGGTTGGTTATCCGAATAAATGGGCGAGATTCGCCCTGCAACGGCCGGAGGAACTGGGTGGCTCACCCAGGCCTCCGGCCCCGTCGCCTTTCTGGGCACTTTCTTGGGGCACCGAATTCGAATGCATCCCGCCCCCTGGCAGTCCCGGCGAACGCGAAGACCCGTCACCAGGTGATTTCGCCCGGGGGAGGCGTCGCCGGATTTCGCGCGGGATAGCCTCGGCAAGGCTTCCTAATCCAACGGGACGACGGGACGACGGGACGACGGGACGACGGGGCAGGGGGCCGGCGCCGGCTTCGGCAGCAGAGCTCACCTGTCCCGACTTCCGACTCGCCCGAGGCTCCTAGGCCCCGCCTCGACTTGTCGCGTGCAATCACCCCTTCAGTACCCGAGAATGACTTGGAACGCTGCGAGATCCCTTCCCTGGGAGATCGGACCCGCCTGGTCGGCGAAGCTGTAGGATGCTTTCACGCTCGCCGTCCGGTTCACCTGCCAGCCCACGCAGGCTTCGATGCGCCAGACGTTGTTGTCCCAGGTCGTGGAAAGCCCGGTGGCCGGATTGGTGATCTGCTCGGGCAGTTGCTGGTTCCATCGTCCGGAGAGCCACCATCCTGGGGCGAACTTCCACTTCGACTCGATGAAATACGAAATCATGGCCACCGAACCGACCGGGCCAGGGATCTCGAAGCGGTTCCAGTGCAGCTCCGACCACACCTCCAGCGGGCCGTGCGCCCAGGACAGGTCGCAGCCCACGGCGTCCTGCGTGGGTTCGTACCACCGGGTGCCCGCCGGGAGGCCCGGTGATTTGGCCGTGAGGTAGGATCCGCTGCTGGCGCTGAGCCCGAGGTTCCAGTCGGTCACGGGACGGAACCCCAGGCGACCCTGGTAGGTCAGCGAGGCGGCGTTGAGCCCGCGGTCCCAGAGGTCCCACTCGGTGGGGCGCGAGCTGAGCGCGTTGTTCTTGATCTCGAAGGCGTAGTCGAATTTCGAGACCGTTCCGTCGATGCGGAAGCCGCTGCAATAAGATGGACCCCACACGATGGGCGCCCAGCGAGTCCGGTCGGCTTCACGACCCTTGCGAGCGAGGAAGCCCGCCACAGGCGGCGCAACCGTGGGAGCCGTCTGGCCGTCGCCGGCGGTGGTAACCCACTCGTAGGCCAGCGGCGCGGTGACCATGGGGTTGTCCCACTCGAGGTATCGGCGCGCCCACTGGCCGTAGGCCGTCCCAAACTTGCCCACCGTGAAGCGCATCGGACCGTCGAGCGGATCCAGGCGCAGGTAGTATTCGTCGGGCCGTGCCTTGGCCACGCCGTCGGTGGCGTCGAACCCACGGTCGGCGCGGCCCAGGGCAAATAAGGTGAGTTTCTCGCCGTAGTCCACTTGCCCGAGGACGCTGACCCGCGGGCTGGCGAGCACGTCGCTGCCTGCCTTGTAGATGCCGGGTGCCGGTCGGCTGGTGATGAGCGTGTCGCTGGTGAGGTAGAGGTCGGTGTCGAAGGTCAGGTCGCCGCTCTCCGACTGGAAAAAGGTCGCCTCGCGGAAGGTGTCGGCGAGATCGTCGAGATGGTCGCCCGAAGCGGGTGGAATGAAGGCCAGCAGGCCTGCGGATGCGGCCGTGGCCGCGCGGATGGTGCGGTTCTTCATGCGTTTTCTTCCAGGGATGAAAGTTCAAAGGCCTCGACGGGCTTCGAGAATCCCTTGGCCTCGATGGGCGCAAGCGCGGAAAACCGGGCGTGGCGTCCCACGGCGGCGCGGGTGCCGGAATCTACCCACACCCGCATGGGCGGGGCCTTGGAGCACAGGCGCGAGGCGAGATTCACCCGCTCGCCGAGCACGGTGTAGTCGAGTCGTCGCACGCTGCCCATGCAGCCGGCGACCACCCTGCCGTAGGCGCAACCCACGCCGATCCGGATGGGCTCAGCCGAGCCCTCGTTGGCGCGTGCCCGGGCTTCGACCATGGCCAGGGCACATCGGGCCATGCGGACCGCATCGTCGATGCCGGTTTTCGGTGCGCCGAAGGTCACCATGATCAGGTCGCCGACGAACTTGTCGACCGTTCCCCCGTGCGCATAGGCCACGTCGGTGAGCAGTGTCATGTGGGCGTTGAGCAGGGCGATCACATCGCGGGGTTCCTTGCCCTCAGTGAGCGAGGTGAAACCCCGAATGTCGCAGAAGAGCACGCCCACATCCTGCTCGGATCCGCCCAGGTCCAGCCGGCCGGCCACCAGTTCTGCGGCGACCTCTGGGTCGGTCACTGCGTCGAGTACGCGCCGGAACCGTTCGCGCTGTGCGAGTCCCTCGGCCATGGCATTGAAGCGGTCGCCCAAACGGGAGAGTTCGTCCCGGCCCGACCCGTTCACCCGGACGGCGAAGTCGCCAGCCGCGATGCGCTCGGCCGCGGTCGACAGCGCTGCCACGGGCCGCGAGAGCCCCCGGCCCAATAGAGCCGCCGAGGCCACGCCGACCCCAAGGGCGAGGGTGGCGGCACCGGCGCCCGTGGCCAGGAGTCGCCGTTCGGCCGTCCGCATGGGGCCGAGCGAGGCGATCACCACCAGGGCACCGCCACCCGTGCTGAACGGTCGCTGCACGGCGAGGCTGGGCGACTCGGGGTCATCGACTCTCACCTCGGGATCCCCGCGTGTGATCCCTGCAGCCACCTGCTCCCGGGCAGCCTTGGGCAGTGAGCCGCCATGAAGGACGCCTTCGATCGCCAGACCCGCCTCCAGCACTGTCCCGTCAGGCAGCCTCAGGGGCTCCGGAAACCGCACAGGGCGAAGCAGTGCCAGCGCCCCTACGACGGTGTCTTCGGAACGGTCCACGATGGCCGCAGTGAGGATCTCCACGGGGCGACCTCCAGCTGCCGTGCGCGCCACGCGGGAGACTTCGCCCGAGCGCGTCACGGTCCGTGCGATCGCCGCTGCGGCATCGCCGGCCGCTGGGGTGATTCCGTGAGAACGGGCTAGTTCGGCACCGTCCGAGACGAACACGAAGCCCGCCCCTTCGCCTGCTTGCTCGAGTGCCGTCCTCAACTCGTCGGCCGCGGTCTGGAGCATGTCTTCGCGGTCGCCGGACAGCAACGTGGCGACCAGGCGTGGCGAGCGCACAAGCCGTTCGGTTTCCGCCAAGGCCCGTGCGGAAGCCTCCAACTGGGACTGAGCCACCGCATCGATCCGCGCCTCGAGGGACCCGCGCAGTGCATCGAGGTAAGCTTGTCGGACCCGTGTCCCGCTGGCTCCCATCACCACGGCCATCTCCAACAGCACGGCGCCGCAAATCGCGATCGAGATCCGGCTCGCGAAGGTCACTTCGTCGGCTCCTGCGCGAGGTTCGACCAGTCCACCTCGAGCGTCTGACCAGGCGCGAGGTTCACTTCGTGTGTCACGGTCTGCTTCGGAGAGAGCCAGATGCTCACGACATGTCGGCCCGGGACGATGCCCTCGATGCTGAAGCGCCCCTCTGTGTCCGTGACCGCGAACCATGGCGTATCGACCACTATTAGGTTGGCCCGCATGTGCTCGTGCACCTCGCAGAAGAGCTGCACCAGGCCGGGCGAGTCCATCACCACGGCGGCGGGTTCCTCGCCCTTGCGGAAGCGCCCGAGGTCGAACCGACGGGGCGGCGACTTGCTGAAGACGCTGTGGTAGAGTTGATCCTCATTGGGGAACACCACCGGTGTCCCCGATCTCACCACGGCAAGTGCCGGACGAAACTGGTAGCCGTTTTGCTGGATTCGGAGCGGGGTGGTCGTCGCCGGGTTGGTCGGGGAAGCACCAGAGCCCACCCATACGGCGCTCCTTGGAGGCTCGGGTTTGTCGACCTTGAAGGCCGGTGGCGGCCCGTACTCCTTGATCGCAGAGGGGATCTTCTTGCGCAGCACTGGGACCATCCCAGTGATCCGAGCTGTGCCCGTCTTGGGCGCTTCGACGCCGTCTGCGGCCGATGCTGGAGACAGCAGCATCACCATAGCCCAAGCCAAGACCAGCGCCCTGCGGACCTTCCCGTTGGGATTCATGGGTTTTCGGAAAATCCCCGTGGATCGTAGCCGTTCGGGGTGGGTCGTTGGGGTTTCATGGGTGGCTGAAGGAATCAGGTTTTGCCACTCCATCGGTTTGGCAAGTCCAATCAGGATGGTCGAACAGCCGAACCGCCCATCGGGACGGACGGTTGGGTGGACAGCGGTTGTGGCGTGCAGAATGCCGGGGACGCGGCCCATTCGGCCGAGGATGGTTTTTCCGGGTCGATCTTCGCATCCTTGAGCCGGACCGCGGGACTGTGTCTTGGTTCAGGTCGGCGTGTTTGGAGTCGGATCATCTGAAGATCCTCAATGGAGGGTCGTGGTGGATGACGTTGCCCTTCCCATCGTCAACGATGACGCTGTATTTATACTCGTCTTGGTCCGCCGCATCCCGCGGGATCCGGATGTTGATCTCCCGGCCTCTTCCGATGACTTCGACGTCGAACAGGATCTTCGATCTCCGGACTCGGACCGCATCCAGGGTCACCGTCAGTTGACCGAATTTGCTGAGGAAATTCACGATGCCTCCCGCGAGGACCCGGATCTCCCCGTCCGGCGAGAGCTTGCCGTTGATGGTGTAGGTGATGGCCTTGGAGGCATCCACGCCCACGAGGACATCGACTTTGGGCAGGGGGGTCGGCTTGGATTTCGGGTCGATCGGGTTGACCGTTCGGGTACGCCACAGACGAGTCGGCTCGTCCGCCGGAATCGGCAACACCACCGTCACCGGCTTGGTCTCGCCTTGGCCCGTGACTTCCTGACCTGTCGGCCTCCAGTCGGCATGGGGCAGCAGCGACTCGAGGACCATCCGCATGCCCACGGGCGCACGGACTCCGAGGGTCAGTTGCGTCGGATTGCTCAGGCTCACCTCCAGCGCGGGCCGGTCCAGAACGGCCACGACAACCTCGGCCGATGCGGAATCGGCGACCCCGTTGTTCACCCAGAAGGTGAAGCGGTCGGTTCCGCGGAAACCGGCGTTGGGGGAGTAAGTCACTCGGTTGCCCGAGATCGGCCCCAGCTTGCCGTTGGTCGGTTGGGCCAGAATCGAATAGCTCAGCGTCTTGCCCGAGGGATCGCTGCCGGAAAGCACCACCTCGAGGTTCGTGTCGGTCGCCGTGGAGACAGTGGCTCCGTTGGCTACCGGTATCGACCCCTCGAGGGTCTGGAAAGTGCGCACCGGGCTGTACCGCGTTCCGGCCAGGTTGGTCGCATAGGCCCGGAACCGGTATTGCGTGCCGGGTTTCAACCCGGTGGTGGTCACGGAAAACGGGCCGACGCCGCCGGTGATGGGCACGCGGGCCACGTCGGCGCCGCCCAGGACGAGTTCGCCCGGGGTGCCCGCCGGTAAGATCAGGAATCCCCGCTCGAGAATTTTCAGGGTGCCGTCGGAAACAACCTCGCCTCCGAGGACGGCCGACGTCGGCGTGATGGATTCTGAGGAGGTTGCTTCCGACATGGTCGGGGACTGTGCGGCGGGAGCGTCATCGTTGGCGATGGTGCCCACCACGGGCGTCGCGGTACCGATGGCGTAGTTGTTTCCGGGGGTGAGGAAGAGGGCCACGGTCTCGTCGGGTTCGACGTCGGTGTCCGCGACCGGGTCGATGACAACCGTTGCGCTGGAAGACCCGGCGGCGAAGAGGACGGTTCGGAAGGTGACTCCGGCGCCGGGCAATCCAGTAAAGTCGACAGCTTCGGTGGCCATGCCATCGAAGCCGAAGGGTACGCTCAATGGAGCCGCGGTGCTGCCGGTGCGGGTGAAGGTGAAGATGAGGTTGGCCGGGCCATCCTCGGGCACGGAAGCCGGGGAGACGGCCAGGGTGATCACCGGTAGGGCGAGGGTGTCGTCGTTGGTGATGGTGCCGGTGGCGGAGGCGAAGGTGTTGCCAACGGGCGAGGGATTGGGGTTGCCAACGATGTAGGTGGTGCCTGGCGGCAGGGTGAGGACGACGGTTTCATCGGCTTCGACATTGGTGTCGGCGGTGGGGTTGGCGATGACCGTGGCGGTGGCCGATCCGGCGGGGAAGGTAACGGTGGCGGTGGTGCCGGTGACCCCGGACACGTCGCCAGAGAGGACGTAGTCGCCACCGGTGAGGAAGAAGGGACCGCTAAGAAAAGCGGTGCCACCGATATTGACCAGCAAGTTGAGGGCGCTGGCGGTGCTGCCGGTGCGGGTGAAGGTGAAGAAGAGGTTGGCCGGGCCATCCTCGGGCACGGAAGCCGGGGAGACGGCCAGGGTGATCACCGGTAGCGGATCATCGTTGTTGGTGTTGGAGACTTGGACATCGGAGGCGTTGAGGCCGTTGTAGCCCGGGTCGGTGGAGACGGCCGGCGCGGTGACGATGGCGTAGGCTTGGCCGCCGTCGGCGATGGGGTCATCGACGCCGGTGACGGTGACGGTTTGCGGAACGTTCCAAGTGGCAGGCGTGAACAGGAGGGCAGCCGGTGAGGCCAAGCCCTCGGTGGTCCGGCTGGAGGCCAGGCCGACAGAGACGTTGGCGGTGGGCTGGGAAGTGAGCACCACGGTGAAGGTGGCGGAACCGCCGGCCTCGGTGGTGGTCAGGCCGCTGGTGGGCGTGACGGTGAATCCGGATTGGTCATCGTTCGATAGTGTGCCGATGACAGGTCCAGTGGTCCCGACGAGGTAACGGACGCTTTCCAGCAGAGTGAGGGAGACGGTCTCCGACGTTTCCTCGATCGCGTCGGTGGCGGGGTCCACGGTGAGGCTTGCTGACGCGTTGCCGGCGTTGATGGTGACCGTCCGGGAGGCTCCGGTCCCGGGAAGGCCGGTGTAGTCGGTGCCTTCCGTAGCGGTGCCGCCAACCGAGTAGGTGACGACCAACGGTCTGGACGCGCTCCCGGTGCGGGTGAAGGTGAAGACGAGGTTGGCTGGGCCGTCTTCGGGGACGGAAGCCTGGGTCACCGACAGCGTCACCGTGGGCGCAGCGGGATCCACAGCCCACAACTCCGCTCCATTGGTGCCATCTTCGGCGATGAAGACGAGGCTGTCGCCCCACGGCGTCAGTTGTTCAGGCCGGGAACTGCCCGATCCCGGCCAGATGTCCGTCACCGGGACGGTGCCTGCGGCGGTGCCATCGGACTTCCAGAGTTCTCCATTGATGCCATATCCGTGCACGTCGGCGCCCCAAAAGAAGAGGTTGTTCCCGAAACCCTTCAATGAGCCCACGGTGTGCCACCATCCGATGCCCTCGCCTGAACCATCGTCCATAGGCCATACCTGAGACGTGCCGGCGGCGGTGCCATCGGTTTTCCAGAGCTCGACTCCGCGGACAAAGAACAACGTGGTGCCGACCGCCGTCAGTTCGTTGATCGAACTTCCTGCGGGTCCCGAGGTGATGTCCGCCACCCGGACCGTGCCGGCGGTGGTTCCGTCCGATTTCCAAAGCTCCGACCCGCTGCTCCCATCGTCGGCGGTGAAGTAGATGGTGTTGCCGATCGCGGAAAAGCCCGCCCAGAAACTCCCGATACCCGCAGGGGATCCGGGGTTGATATCCTTGACCAGCAGGGTGCCCCCCGGCGAGCCGTCCGAGGTCCATAGCTTGGAGCCCTCCAGCCAGAAGAAGCGGTTGCCGACGCCGATTTGCCGATCATCCGAAATATAGTCGATGGATGTTTTTAGGAGGACCGGGCCGGGACTCGTCCCGTCCCATTTCCAGAGGCCGTTGACACCGCTGGCGGTCCATCCTCGGAAGAAAAGGGAATCGCCCACGGCGAATTGCTCGCTCCCGGATGCCGTAGCGAGTTCTCCCAGTACCATGGGCACCGTGCCGGATTCGGTGCCGTCACTGCGCCAGAGGCGGTTTTCTGCGACCTCCTGGTCGAGCACGCCGTCCCCGTTCGAATCCACGAGCCGGACGATGGGAGCCGTAAAGAATAGGTTTCCCCCCGCCGCGATCAGACCAGAGGGAGCCGGCGTCCCCCCGAATCCGGGATCGAGCCGATTTGGCAGGAAATCCCGGAACAGGGTCGCGTTGGAGCCGTCGTGCCGCCAAAGATTCCACCCACGGGAGTCATAGCCCATGAAGAACACCGAATCACCCAGCCTCGGCAGCGGAGTCCTGATGTCCGAGCTCGGAACCTGCAAGGAGATCGCGCCCGCGGTCGGAGTGGCGCCAAGTTGCCGGATTCCCGTCCGGTAGTTGACGATGCCATCGGTCCAACAAAGTTCCTTCTCTCCGACTCCCGAGCCGCCGATATTTCCGCTGGCGTGTGCCAGAAAGAACAGCCGGTCGCCCGCCGGGGTCAGCCAGCCGGGTTGGTAACCACTGAGGGGTGAGCCTCTGCTGGGAGCGGATCCCGGCAGGGTCTCGATCATCCGGAGCGAAGTGGGATTGCGCCAGGGATCGTCATTCAGGATCCGTCCGAAGGCGCTGGCTTGGGGAGTTTTGATGCGGTAGTCCGATCCCGTTGCGAGCCTCACCACGATGGTTTCGCCTGGCTCCGGTTCGGAGTCGGCGACGGGGGTCAGGGCTAGCACGCGGTCAAATTCTCCGATCTCGAATCGGATCGTGCGGACCGCAGGCGCTGTCGCCAGACCGGTGTAGTCGATGCCCGGCGTGGCGGTGCCGCCGACGGTGTAGGCGACCTCCAGGGGCCCCGATGTGGACCCGGTGCGGGAGAAGGCGATATTCACCACCTGACCGGAGTCCTCGTTGACCGACGCCGACACGGAGACGCCGACCTCCGGCAGGTTTTCCTGCCCCGCCGTCAGGCGGATCGATCCCGTGCTGGAGGGCGTGACCTGGTCGGTATCGGCCCCGAGGAGCGGGCCGATGGCTACGACACCGGCGAGGCTCAGTCCGGCCAGAACCCTGGCGAGGGTCAGGATGGCCTGGTCCAGAGGCGTTGAGCGCAACGGAGAGGATACGAGGGATGATGTGACGTTCGTTCTCATGGGAGAATCATCGCGAGTAGGGCCGGAGGTTTGTCGCCGAATCCAAACCTCGCCTGAGGTGCTTGGTTCGATTTGATTAGGGATTTTTATAACTAAAAATTTGTATTTGGAAGGATCAAAACGGAGGTCTTGGAGTTGCTGGATGACTGGCCTCAACCCATGCGCCGTCTCGCATGATTCGGGGTGAAACTGCGGTTCGTCGTCGCCACGGGACCTCGGCGACTCGGGGTGACGCCCCGCGCTGCCGGTGAGTGGTCTGCTTCCACTCCAGGACTCACCCAGCTCGGTGATTGTTTCGACGCAGAACGCCCGGTAAGGGCACCGGGCCTGCGGCTTGCCATCCGACCTACGGGGTCACCGTGTAGGCCGGGTCCCCCGACCCGGCGTTCCACCGACGCATTCCGTCCTCGCGAGCCTCTCGCTGGATCCCGACGAAAATCTCAAGCTCCCCCGACTTGCTCCCCAGCATCACCCTGCACAGCCCACCGACTCATCCTCGGTTAAGGTATCTTTTTGGCGTTTCGGAATCCGGGAAAAAATTTTAGCCTTGCAGCGTGGCGGAGATTTCTCCATTAGATTCATTATCATCGGGCTTTTTGGCCGATTTGGGGGCGGTGCGGGTCGCCTCCGAATACACGGTCCGCAATTACCGCCAGGCGCTGGAAGAATTCATCCAGTGGCATCGAGGCATCGCTGGCGGGGCGGATCCGGAGTGGCCGCGACTGACCCGGGATCATTTCCGGCAATACTTGCGATGGCTGGGGCGACAGCAGTTGGGCCGCGCTTCGGTCCGCCTCCGATTGAGTGCGTTGCGGAACTTTTATCGCTACTTGCTGCGTCGAAAGGAGGTCAGCGAGCAACCGGTTCGCGGTCTTCGCGTTCCCAAGGAGGAACGGCGGTTGCCCCGGTTTCTTCCGATTTCCGACATGGAACGACTGTTGCAGGCTCCGCTCGAGGAACTTCGGCGGTTGCGATTGGCCGCCGCGGACGGTCCGGCGCCGGATCCGGTCGAATGCTTGCGGGATGCGGCGGTCCTGGAATTGATTTACTCATCAGGCCTCCGGATCAGCGAGGTTTGTGCGTTGCGCAACGAACAAGTGGACCTGGTCGCTCGCACCCTTCAGGTGGTCGGCAAGGGGCGCAAGGAGCGGGTGGTTCCTTTTGGTGAACCCGCCCTAAAAGCCCTGGAGGCCTACTGGGGTGCTTCGAATGCGGGCCAAAAGCCGTCGGATCCGGTCTTTCAGGGGCGGGGCGGGGTAGCGCTCAGCCCGGTGCAGATCCAGAGTCGCCTGAAGCGATATCTGGCGTTGGCCGGATTGGATCCCGCGCTGACTCCCCACAAGTTGCGCCACAGTTTCGCCACCCACCTCCTCGAAGACGGGGCTGACTTGCGGGCCGTTCAGGAGTTGCTCGGGCACAAGAACCTCAAGACCACCGAAGTGTATACCCATGTCACAGTGGAGCGTTTGAAAGCGGTTTACGCCGCCGCGCATCCCCGGGCCTGATGTCGCAAAGCGGGAAAGGGCTCCGAAAACACCGACTCCTCCTGAAGAACTTTTGACGGACTTGGCTTCGGTGACCAGATTAGGTGAGTCCGGTGCATCACGGCTCCGGTACATTTGAGAACATGAGCGAAGAATCCCTCAACAACTTCACCCCTCGCGCCCAGCAGGTTCTGGCCCTGGCGCGCAAGGAGGCCGATCGCTTCAACCACAACTTCGTCGGCACCGAGCACTTGTTGCTGGGCTTGATCAAGCTGGGGCAGGGCGTTGCGGTCAATGTGTTGCAGAAGATGGGTTTGGACCTCGATACGGTCCGTCAAGAGGTCGAAAAGGAAGTTCGCGGCGGCGGTGAGGGTAAGTCGGGCGGGAATATCCCGTACACACCCCGCGTGAAGAAGGTTCTGGCGCTGGCCGCCAAAGAAGCCAAGGCCCTGAACCACACCTACGTGGGCACCGAGCACATTCTGCTGGGTCTCCTGCGCGAGGGCGATGGCGTGGCGGCCAAGGTGTTGCGGAACCTGGAGGTCGACATTGAGCAGTGCCGCCAAGAAATCCTAAAGGAGCTGGATCCCCAGTTCCAGGCGGGTGAGGAAGAGGGCGGTGAGAAAGAGCCATCTCCGGAGACCGTCGAGGCCGGCAAGGCGCCGCCGCGGGGTGACAAGGGCAAGGATCAGAAGACTCCGGCCCTCAAGGCCTTCGGTCGCGACCTCACCGAGATCGCCAAGAAGGGCGACATGGATCCGGTCATCGGCCGCAGCAATGAAATTGAGCGGGTCATCCAGATCCTGTGCCGCCGCACGAAAAACAACCCGGTGCTGCTGGGTGAGGCGGGCGTGGGCAAGACGGCCATTGTTGAAGGTCTGGCCCAGGAGATCGCCAAGGGCAACGTGCCCGAGCTTTTGGCTGCCAAGCGGGTGGTTACTTTGGACCTCGCGCTGATGGTTGCCGGCACCAAATACCGCGGCCAATTCGAAGAGCGCATCAAGGCCGTGATGGACGAGATCAAGAAGGCCAAAAACGTCATCCTGTTCATCGATGAGCTGCACACCATCGTGGGAGCGGGTTCGGCCGAGGGGACCATGGATGCCTCCAACATCTTCAAGCCGGCCCTCAGTCGCGGTGAGCTCCAGATCGTGGGAGCCACGACATTGTCCGAGTACCGCAAGTACATCGAAAAGGATTCCGCACTCGAGCGCCGTTTCCAAACGGTCAAGGTGGAGCCGCCTTCGGTCGAAGACGCCATCGCGATTCTCACGGGTCTCAAGTCCAAGTACGAAGACCACCACAAGGCCGAGTTCACCGCCGATGCCGTGGAAGCTTGCGTGAAGCTATCCGACCGCTACATCACGGCTCGTTTCCTGCCCGACAAGGCCATCGATGTACTCGATGAGGCTGGCTCCAAGGCGCGCATCGGCGCCATGCAGCGTCCGCCCAACATCAAGGACATCGAGGCTGAGATCGAGACGCTGCGGCAGAAGAAAGAACAGGCCATCAAGGATCAGGATTTCGAGGGCGCAGCCCAATTGCGCGACCATGAGAAATCGGCGAAGGAACGCCTCGAGAAGACGATGGCTGATTGGAAAACCGCCAAGGACGAGAAGCGGGTGGTGGTCTCGGAGGACGATATTCTGCAGGTGGTGGCCAAGTGGACCGGCATTCCTCTCAAGCGGATGGGCCAGTCCGAAATGCAGAAACTCTTGGCCATCGAGGACGAATTGGCCAAATCGGTCGTCGGCCAGAAGGATGCCGTGGCAGCCTTGGCCAAGGCTTTGCGTCGGGCCCGTACCGACCTCAAGGATCCCAAGCGTCCAATTGGTTGCTTCGCATTGCTCGGTCCAACCGGCGTCGGCAAGACCCTGTTGGCCCGCACGCTGGCCGAGCAAATGTTCGGCAGCAACCAGGCCCTTATCCAGCTCGACATGTCCGAGTACATGGAGAAGTTCACCGTGAGCCGTCTGATCGGTTCGCCGCCGGGCTATGTGGGCTATGAAGAGGGCGGTCAGCTGACCGAAAAGGTGCGTCGCCAGCCCTATTCCGTGGTGCTCTTCGACGAGATCGAAAAGGCCCACCCCGACGTGACCAACATGCTCCTGCAAATCCTGGAGGAGGGCAAACTGACCGACTCTCTGGGTCGTGTGGTCGATTTCCGGAACACGATTGTCTTGCTGACGTCCAACGTCGGCTCCGAGGCCTTGCGCAAGCAGGGGAGCATGGGCTTTGCGAAGTCCAGCGACGACGCCGGCTACGAGGCCATGCGGGGCCGGGTACTGGACGAAGCCAAGAAGTTCTTCCGGCCTGAGTTCCTCAACCGTCTCGACGACATCGTGGTCTTCCGTTCGTTGGGCAAGCCCGAACTCAACACCATCCTCGATCTCGAGGTGGCCAAGGTGCTCGATCGGATCCGCCGCAAAAACGTCACGGTGATTCTCGACGACAAGGCGCGCGAGTTCCTCATCGAGAAGGGATTCGACCCGCAGTACGGCGCTCGGCCGATGCGTCGGTCCATCGAGAAGCACCTCGAGGATCCTCTCGCCGAAGAAATCCTGCGCGGGACATTGATCGATGGGCAACCCGTCACCGTCACCGCCGACAAGGAGAAACTGATATTCAAACAGCGAGACGAGGCGGCCGAGGGAGCGCTGAGTTCTTAACCAGAACGCGCGTCACAGGCCCTCATTCAGACCTGTGCTTGCTCTCGCTTCGCCTTGCGAAAAAATCCGGAATGCCATCACCCTTCTCACAACGGAACTCGTCCGGTAGCCGGAACGATTCCGTCGGTTCGGCGGTTCGGTTTTGCTGCTTGCGGTGTATCCCGCAATCGCTTCGGACCAGTTCGGAGGGAGATTTACTGGGTCTTTTTCATCCCCAGTAGCTCTCCCGGTAGGTTTTCGCCGGGAGGGTTAGCATTGTTTGGGGCAGCGGCATACCCTCCAACTAACAGGATTTCTACGTGCCGGTTCTTATCATCCATCAACGCTTCCGGTCCTTCATCACCCAGCTTGGAGAAATTTTCCAATTGCTGATGGAGACCCTCGGCTCCTTTCACCATCAGCGACCGTCCTGGAAAGATTTTCTCTACCAACTCCAGTTCATCGGGGTGAAAAGCCAGAGCGTGGTCATCACCACAGGAGCGGCCACGGGCATGGTCCTTTGCGCGCAGACTTTCTTGCAGTTTCACAAGGTGAAGATGGACACCGCGACGGGCGCAGTGGTCAGCATCGGCATGAGCAGCGAGTTAGGCCCGGTGCTCGCGGCCTTGATGCTCACCGGGCGGGTCGGCGCGGCGATGACCGCCGAATTGGGCACCATGAAAGTGACGGAGCAAATTGATGCCCTTCGGACTCTGGCCGCCCATCCGGTGGATACGCTGGTAGTTCCCCGTTTTCTGGCTCTCTTGGCCTCGGCTCCTTTGTTGACCGCCGAATCGGTGGTGGTGGGCATTATTTCCAGTTGGTTGGTGGGTGTGCATTTGCTGGGAATCGATAGTGCCTACTATCTGGTGAACATGACGCGGTACACCGATCCCCCGGACGTGCTGACGGGTTTGATCAAATCCATTGTTTTCGGCGCTA
>CAMCYJ010000029.1 GCA_945883815.1 Akkermansia muciniphila
GCGACACCTTCGTCATCCCGGAACCCCGCATTCAGGAATCGGTCGCCGTGGTGCCGGGCACCGATGGTCAGAAGATGAGCAAGAGTTACGGCAACACTTTGGAACTCAGTGGTGACGAGAAGGCGCTGCGCAAGCGGGTCATGTCCATCCAGATGGACAGCCGTTCTCCGGCCGAGCCCAAGCCGGATGCCGACAAGAACGTTGCCATCCAGCTCCTGCGCCTGGTCGCTGCGCCGGAGGTGGCCGCCGATTGGGAAAACCGGCTGCGGGCTGGGGGCCTGGGCTACGGGGATCTCAAGAAGGGCTTGTTCGAGGAGTACTGGAAGCACTTTGCCGCCTTCCGCGAGCGCCGTGCCGAACTGGCATCACGGCCCGATGACGTCCGGGAAATCCTCAGAGCCGGCGCGGTGAAGGCCCGAGCCAAGGCCCAGAAGACCCTCGCCCGAGCCAAGCAGGCTTGCGGTTTGGATTGAGCCGGAACGATTCAATTGGATCGGTCGTGCTGGCTGCGTCTTCTTCCGCAAGAGCTTCGTTGTTCGCTCGTTACGGGCCTTCAATCGGCCCGCGCCTCGCTCTCGCCTCGTCTTGCGAAAGAATCCGCCACGCCATCCCTTTCCTCCCAACTGAATCGTTCCGGCTAAACCCGGATCGGGCCCGGCAGGTCGACCCTGCCAAAATCGAGTGTTCGGCCGGTTTACAATCCGGTCGGTCCTTTCCATCCTCGCCCCACGGCATGAGCTTTTACGACCGACTGAAGTGGACCGCGGACGGACTGATCCCGGCCATCATCCAGGAGCAGTCCACCGGACGCGTCTTGATGATGGCGTGGATGAACCGGGCTTCGCTCGAGAAGACCCTTGAGACTCGTCGCACCTTTTTCTGGAGCCGTTCGCGCCAGAAGTTCTGGATGAAGGGCGAGTCCAGCGGCCATGTGCAGGTGGTCAAAGACATCGCCTTCGACTGCGATGGCGACACCTTGCTCATCCAAGTGGAGCAAACCGGAGCCGCCTGCCATGAGGGTTACCAATCCTGTTTCTTCCGAAGCATCGAAGGCGATGGAACCGACTGGAAGGTGACGGAACCCCAGCTCCAGACCCCGGACGCCATCTACGGCAAGCAGTGACTCTGCCTGTCGCCGAAGTCGTTGTGCCGGGCTCAGGGCCCTGGTGCCTGTTTGCCAGCTTGGCATTGGCGGGCCGCGCGGCGGATCTGGTTTCCACCTACATCGCCACTCCCAATCTGGCGCTCGAGGGCAACCCCTTGGCGCGTCGGCTGGGGTGGCGCTGGGGCATTCCACTCAACGCACTGGCGTCCTTGGGAATCGGATGCTTTCCGAGTCTGGCCATCGCGGTGGCTACTACCAGCGCCCTGGTCGCAGCCCGGAATTTTCAGAACGCCTGGATCATGCGATCGATGGGGGAATGGCAGTACCGGCTCTGGATGTCCGAGCGGCTCGACCACGCGCCGAGGGGACTGCCCGCCCTGTGTTTCCTGGCCGAATCGTTGCTCACGCTCGTGCCGGGGCTGGCGCTGTTGGTCTTTGCCGAATCGAGCGGCGTGGCCCAGGCCGTGGGCATGGGCATCACGGCTTATGCCTCAGCCGTGGCCTTGTTCACGCTGATGGCCCTGTGGCGTCGCTGAGCCCATCCACTTGAAGCGTTCCGACTCAGGCTGCGGGACGGCCTAGGAGCTCGCCTGAGATTGGCCAGCCTGTAGCAAGACCCGCGTTCCTTCCCCGAACAGCCTCCGAGGTAGGGACCGATCTCCGAGCGGTCCGGCGCTGTGGACATGGCGCTGTCGGAGACATCGCCCTACCCCCGGAGCTTGCCGGAGACTGGCCAGTTTGTGGTAAGACTCCTGTCCCTTACCCGAGCAGCCTCTGGGGTAGGGACCGATCTCCGAGCGGTCCGGTACCGCAGACATGGCGCTTTCGGAGAAATCGCCCTACCCCCGGAGCTTGCCTGATCTTGGCCAGCTTGTGGTAAGACCCCTGTCCCTTACCCGAGCAGCCTCCGTGGTAGGGACCGATCTCCGAGCGGTCCGGCACCGCAGACGTTCGCGCTTTCGGAGACATCGCCCTACCCCCGGAGCAGCCCTGAGAATGCTGCTGAGAATGCTCAGCAGCAATGACCTCCAACTGCATCGTTCTTGTTTAGCCGACCTCGGAACCCAGCTCGACATTCCAATAAGCGACATCGAGGAAATGACGCCAACTGTCGTGCATTGAGGCCCCGAAGCTGACTTGCACGAACGGGCGCCACTTGGGTCGCTTGGGCTTGCGCACCAGACGCATGTTGGCCTCGGCCGGAGTCCGGTTGGCCTTGCGCGTGTTGCAGGGAATGCAGGAGCAGACGATGTTTTCCCAAGTCGTCGGGCCTCCCCGATCCCGCGGGACCACGTGGTCGAGGTTCAAATCGCGCCGATCGAAAACCGTGCCGCAATACTGGCAGGTGTTCCGATCCCGCTCGAAGAGGTTGTGACGGGTGAACTTGACCTCTTTTTTCGGGAAACGGTCGAAGCCCAACAGCAGAATGACCCTGGGTACCCGAATCCGGAAGGAGATCGTGCCCACGGAGCCATCGGCCTCGGGATCCGCGTCGGACAGGTCGCGCCACTGCTGGAAGTTCAGTGTCCGGTAATCACCGTCCCCATCTCCAAACACCACCTGTGCGTTCCCTTCGAAGAGAAGCGTCAGCGCCCGACGGACTGAACAGACGTTGACCGCCTGCCAGAGCCGGTTGAGGACAAGAACCTGATCATTCAGGACACTGCTCATTGAAAGGTATCAATTGACCGTGATTTCTACTAACGGCACCCCATCACTCTGTCAACGCGCCCCGGTGAACAATTGGTGAATAACGCGCCAGCCCCTCGACTTCCAGCGCGTCGTCCTGGGTGTCTCAGCCTGTGTAGTGTCCGCTGCGGAGGGTTTTTTGGACCCGACTCGGTGCTTGTCGGGGTGGAGGAACGGGATTTTCCCCGTACTTGTCCCTCCGGACCATTTCCGTATGGTAGCCCCTTTCGATGCACGAGCCTGCCATCACCCCGGAACTGGTCGCGAAGCACAACCTCACCCCCGAGGAGTACCAAAAGATCCTAGGGATCCTTGGACGCGCTCCGTCGTACACCGAGCTGGGCATCTTTTCGGTGATGTGGTCGGAGCACTGCTCTTACAAGAACACTCGACCGGTGTTGAAGACCTTCCCCACGAAGGGCGACAAGATCCTGGTGGGAGCGGGCGAGGAGAATGCCGGCATCATCGATGTGGGTGACGGCGTGGCCATCGCCTTCAAGATCGAGTCGCACAACCATCCGAGCGCCGTGGAACCCTTCCAGGGTGCGGCGACCGGCGTGGGTGGCATCATCCGCGACATTTTCACCATGGGGGCCCGTCCGGTGGCCGCGCTCAACTCGCTGCGCTTTGGTGAACTGTCCAATCCGGAGGTCCGCCGTCTGTTCACGGGCGTGGTGGGAGGCATCGCTCATTACGGCAATTGCTTCGGCATTCCGACGGTCGCGGGCGAGGTGTATTTCGACAAGAGCTACGAGGGCAATCCGCTGGTCAATGCCTTCGCCTTGGGCGTCTTGCGTCACGACCAAATCACCCGCGGCGCCGCCCACGGCATTGGCAACCCGGTGTTTTATGTCGGGCCGGCGACGGGCCGTGATGGCCTAGCCGGTGCGGCCTTCGCCTCACAGGATCTGACCGAGGAATCGGCCGAGCAGCAGCGGGGTGCGGTGCAGGTGGGCGATCCGTTCATGGAGAAGCTCGTTTGCGAGGCCTGCCTGGAATTGCTGGCCACCGGATGTGTCGCCGGCATGCAGGACATGGGTGCGGCGGGCCTGACGTGTTCGACTTGCGAGACGGCCGCCCGCGCCGGGACCGGCATCGAGATCGAGTTGGACAAGGTGCCTCAACGGGCGCCGAACATGACCAGTTACGAGATCATGCTCTCCGAGTCCCAGGAGCGGATGCTCATTGTTGTTCACAAGGGCCGCGAGGCCGAGGTGAAGGCGGTGTTCGACAAGTGGGACCTTCCGTGGGCCGAGATCGGCGTGGTGACCGACACCGGCCGCATGGTCGTCCGTCATGGTGGCCAGGTGGTCGTGGATCTGCCTGCCAAGCCCCTGGCAGACGAAGCCCCGGTGTATCAGCGCGAGTCCCGTGAGGCGGCCTACATGGCGGGAGTCCGTGCCTTCCGCCTGGATGGCATTGCCGACACCTCCAACCCGGTGGGCGATCTCAAGAGCCTTCTTTCCAATCACACCATCGCCTCCAAGAACTGGGTCTATGGCCAGTACGACCACATGGTGCGGGATGGTTCGGTGGTCTGCCCGGGCAGCGATGCGGCCGTGATCCGCATCAAGGCCGACAGCCTCCCGATCACCAAGGCCGAGTACGCCGCGGCCAAGTCGGGCGCGGCCGATGGCTTCGTGCCGCCGGCCCCCTTGGCCGACAAGTACGTGGCCTTCACCGTCGATTGCAACGGGGGCTACGTGTACCTCGATCCCTACGAGGGCGGAAAAGCCGCCGTCACCGAGGCCTGCCGCAATCTGGCCTGTTCCGGGGCGGTCCCAGTGGGCTCCACCGACAACCTCAACTTCGGCAACCCTCACAATCCCGAGATCTTTTGGCAGCTCAAGGAGTCGGTCCGCGGCTTGGCAGAGGGTTGCCGCGCCTTCAACGCTCCGGTCACTGGGGGCAATGTGTCTCTGTACAACCAGCGCGGCGCCTTGGGATCCATCGATCCGACGCCCACGGTGGCGGTGGTGGGGATCATCGAAAAGCCCGAGCACATCACCACCCAGTGGTTCAAGGCGGCCGGGGACGTCATTTTGCTCCTCGGCACTCCTGTGGACTTGGCCGACCCGTTGCAGGGCCTCGGTGGCAGCGCCTATCTCAAGAGCGTGCATGGCCAGAAAAACGGCTTGCCGCCTCGAGTCGATCTGCTGGCCGCCCAGACCTTGCACACCACGTTGCTCGGATTGATTCGCGAGGGCGTGGTGAAGAGTGCCCACGATTGCAGCGAAGGCGGCCTGGCCGTGACCTTGGCTGAATCGTGCTTCAGCCAGCAGGTGGCCCGTGAGAGCCACCGGTTCCTCGGAGCCACCGTGGACTTGAGCGCGTGCGCCGCAGGAGCCCGTCTCGATGCTCTCCTCTTTGGTGAGACCCAAAACCGTGTGGTGATCTCCGTGGCAGCCATCGATGCCGGTCGCGTCCTCAAGCAAGTCCAGACCATGGGGGTGCCCGTGTTCCAGATCGGCACTGTGGGCGGTGAGACTCTGGCCCTGAAGACTCCGGCCGCTGAGCTCTCTGCCCCGGTGGCCGAACTCCACGACGGATGGTGGAACTCCATCGCCCGCGCCATGGCCTGAGTTCGGATTCCACGCTTTTCACGCGGACTTACCCCGATCACGATCTCCCCCCAGAATCTCATGAGTTCCAATCCCGCCCCTGCGGCTGCCTGGCCCGGAGTCATCCGACGTTACGCTCGTTTCCTGCCGGTGACCGCGGAGACCCCCATTGTCACCCTTCTAGAGGGCAATACCCCATTGATCCCGGTGCCGAACTTCCTGGCGGCCATCGGTGCCAATTTCGATCTGCGCCTCAAGTACGAGGCCATGAACCCGACCTGCTCCTTCAAGGACCGGGGCATGACCATGGCCATCACCAAGGCCAAGGAACGTGGGGCCAAGATTGTCGTCTGCGCCAGCACCGGAAACACCTCGGCCAGTGCCGCCGCCTATGCTGCGCGGGCCGGTCTCAAGTGCGTGGTCATCTTGCCTCAGGGGAAGATCGCCCACGGCAAGATGTCTCAGGCGCTGCTGTACGGGGCCACCACGGTGAGCATCGACGGCAATTTCGATGATGCGTTGAACATCGTTCGTGAGTTGGGCGAGACCGGTCTGGTCGAAGTGGTCAACTCGGTGAATCCGGTGCGCATCGAAGGCCAGAAGACGGCCGCCTTCGAAATATGCGACGCCTTGGGTGACGCACCCGACTTCCACTTCTTGCCGGTGGGCAATGCCGGCAACATCACGGCCTACTGGCGCGGTTTCCGCGAGTATGCCGAGGCCGGTCTCTCCGATACCCTGCCCCGCATGATGGGGTGGCAGGCCGCGGGAGCCGCACCGCTGGTGCTGGGCCATCCGGTGGCCCATCCGGAGACCGTGGCCACGGCCATCCGCATCGGCAACCCGGCCAGTTGGCAGGGTGCGATGGACGCCGCGCGCGAATCCTCAGGTTCCATCCGCTCGGTCACCGACGAAGAAATCCTCCACGCCTACAAGCTTCTGGCCCGCACCGAGGGAGTGATGGTCGAGCCCGCCTGCGCCGCCCCATTGGCCGGCCTGATCAAGGCCATTCGTGCCGGCGAGATCCCGGATGGCTCTCTGGTGACGGCCACCATGACCGGCCACGGCCTCAAGGATCCGGATACCGCCATCCGCGTCGCCGGCTTCGAGCCCATCTTGGCCAAGGCCACTAAGGAAGCCGTGATGGCGGCAGTCGGTCTGGCCTGAGCCGGAACCGTTCAGCCGTTCCGGTTGGGTGCCCGGAGTCCGAGGCGAAGTGTTGACCCCGGCAGGTCATTGGACCCGGGTTCAGCCAGATAAACCCCTCTGAAAAAGAGTGGGAACCCGCAGGGCCCATGGGCTAGAGTTGTTGTCGCATCTCAACCCAAACCGATGCCTGCCGACTGCCCATCCTCCGCTGCCGTCGAGTCCTTGGACGAGACCCAACTAGCCCAAGGAATGGGTGCGGAGATTTACGGCCGACTGCGGGATCACCTTTCCCAGAACGATTCCCAAGAACTCGAGCGTCTCAGCGACCGTGGCCAGCGCCTGATGCGCGACCTCGGCGTGACCTTCGCCCTCTACAATGAGGAAGATGCGGCCGACTGGATCCTCCCCTACGACTTGTTTCCGCGGGTCCTCGACCCGGAGACCTGGAGATTCCTCTCGCAGGGAGTCATCCAGCGGGTCGGTGTCTGGAACGAATTTTTCCGCGACATCTACGATTCCCAAGAAGCCCTGAAGAGCGGGGTGGTGCCCTTCGAGTTGGTTTACGATGACCCCGGCTACCAACGCAATGCGGTGGGTTTGGCCGTTCCCGACGACACCTTCGTCCATGTTGCCGCCTTCGACCTGGCCCGTGATGCCCGCGGACGGTGGGTGGTCATCGAAGATTACGTGGGCAACGTGACGGGTGTCACCTATGGCCTTCAGGCCCGGGCTGTCCTGACCCAGGCCGCGCCCGAACTCCTCGAAATGGCTCCGGTGTGTCCGGTCCAGGGGTATCCGACCGAGTTGCTGGAGCACTTGCGGGGTTTCGCCCGAGGCATCCAGGAGCCCCGTATCGTCCTCCTGTCGCCGGGTTCCTACAACAGCGCCCACTACGAGCATTCGTGGCTGGCGCGCCAGATGGGCATTCCGTTGGTGCGGGGCGGCGACCTGATTGTCCTCAATTCGCGCTGCTACCTGAAGACCATCGGTGGCATCGAACCCATCGACGTGATTTACCGGCGTCTGGACGATGCCTTCATCGATCCGGTGGCCTTTCGGTCCGACAGCACCCTGGGGGTCCCGGGCTTGATGACGTGCGTGCGCAAGGGAACCGTCACCATCGCCAATGCCATCGGCACCGGCCTGGGCGACAACCGGGCCATCGGAGCGCTGCTGCCCCGTCTGGCCAAGTTCTACAACCGGGGTCCGCTGTCGTTGCCCAGTGTGGAGCGACGGTTGTGCTTCGACCCCGACCAGCGGGCCATGATCGAGTCGGAGCCGGAGTCCTGGATGATCCAGCATGTCAGCGAACGCTCCAATCGCCTCGTCTGGCATCCGGGTCGAATGGAGGCCGAGGAGCGTTCGCGGTTCTTGCGCGATTTGCGCCGCCATCCCGAGCGCTACGTCGCCGAGCCGATCCTGCCGCTCACCCCATTGCCCACCGCTTCGGCCGGCATGGAGGGTCGCCACGCCGGTCTGCGGCTCTTCGTCTTCGGTGGCAAGAACCCCCGGGTGTTTCCCTTGGCGCTCACCCGTCATGCGACCGAGGCCGATTCGCGGACCATTTCCAGCGGACTGGGAGGCGGGATTCGTGACACCTGGATTTTGCGCGATGACGAACCGGCCCCGGTGCCTTCCGCCGCCCGCCCGGTGTATTTGAGCGCGCCCCTCCAGCGCCGTTTGCGTCTGGGCAGCCGCATCGCCGACAGCCTCTATTGGATGGGTCGCTACAAGTCCCGTGCCGAGCAGGCCACCCGGATGCTCCTGGTCTTGCGCCGCCTCCAAATTGAGACGGCGGGTCGGGAAAGTGCCGATCGCTGGGCTCCCATTTGGGCGGCCTTGGCCCGCGCCACCAGCCATCCGACCCAACACCTCGCCCCGGATGCCGAAGGGGTGGACGACCCCTCCTACCGGCTCCTGCTCGCCCCGGACAACTCGGGCAGCGTGGCCCGATGCCTCGCCAGCCTTCACGAGAACTCCCGTGGCGTCCGTGAGACGATCCCGCCCGAGGTGTGGAGCGCCGTGCATCGACTGCACCAACTTTGCCAGCAGGCTCAGGAGTCCGAAGATCCCACCGATCCGGTCCGACTCTCCGACCTCATGCAGTCCTTGCTGGATGCGGTGGACCAACTCGATGGCGCGGCCGGCAAGAACATGCTGCACGACGATGCGTGGCATTTCTGGAGGCTGGGTCAGAACGTCGAGCGGGCCCTCTCGACGACCCGCATCACCCGCGAGGTGTTGGTCAAATACGGGCGCGCGGCTTCCGAGCACGCCGCTGATCTCGATCTCGACGCCCTCCTGCGGATCCTCTCTTGCCAGTATGCCTACCGGAGCCTCTACCAGGCCCGGCCCACAGCCCCCCACGTCGTCGCCCTCATCCTTCAGGACCCGGCCCTGCCTCGCTCCGTTCTGGCCTGCCTGGAGGATATTCGAGCCAGTCTCGCCACGGTGAGCGGTGTGAGCCGCCAGGCAGCTTCGGCCTCGCCCCAGCGTTCGGTGGCCAAGCTGGCCAACTTGGTCGAGTTCGCCGACCTCGGCGCACTGTTCACACCCGCTGCGTCTTCGGGGCCTGGCAAACCCGCCGCGGCTTCTGGCCTCCCATTGGGTCCGTGGCTGGATGAACTCGGTGACCGTCTTTCCGAATTGTCGGTCGAGATCAGCGACCACCACCTGCACCATCAGGCCTTCAACATCCTTCGCTGACCTCCGATGCGCTTTCACATCGAGCACACCACCGAGTACGACTATCCGGATCCTGCATCGGAGAGCTTCAGTGAACTGCGCCTGCGGCCCCGCGATTCGCTGCGCCAGAAGGTGACTCGTCACCAGACGCTCATCGAGCCAGGGGTGCTGGTGGAATCGCACATCGACTACTTCGGCAACTACGTCGAGACCATTTCCATCCCTTACCGACACCAACGCCTGGTGATCTCGTCGGCTTGCGAAGTGGAGACCAAACCCTTCAACGACGCTCTGGGAGCCTTCGATCTGACCATCGCCGAGGCCCGACAGATGTATCAGGAGCGGCGTCGGGAATTGCACGACTTCCTGAGGCCGTCTCAGTATGTGCGGATGGTGGATCCGGTCCGTGAAATGGCGTCGGATCTTTTGCCAGAAGCCGCACCGTTCGCCGAATCGCTCCTGCGGCTCAACGACCACCTGTATCGAACCCTGCGCTACCTGCCCGGAGCCACCGATTCGGGAACCACCGTTGAGCAGTTCCTCTTGCGGCGCGAGGGGGTTTGCCAAGATTTCGCCCACCTGATGATCGCCATTTGTCGGGCTGCCGGACTGCCGGCGCGGTATGTGAGCGGCTACATCGAGACCGACCCACCGCTGGGGGATGACGGCAAGCCTTCCGAGGCGCTCATCGGAGCCGTGGCCACCCATGCCTGGATCGAGGTGTTCACCCCGACGGGCTATTGGGTGGGTCTGGATCCCACCAACAACATGCTGGATGGCGAGCGCCATGTTCAAATCGGCATCGGGCGCGACTATGCCGATGTTCCGCCGCTCAAGGGTGTCTTCAAAGGGGGTTTGGCCCAGAGGTTGTCCGTTCAGGTGCGGATGACTCGGGAAGAGTAGGCAACCTGCCTTCCAGGTGATTCACTGGGGCCGCTGAATTGACCGCTTTCGTCCGGATCCGCCATGTCCCCACCGTTTCCGATTTCCGTCTATTTCGTCTCAGGTGCCGAAGCTCATCGCATTGGCGCGGCTCTCGAGAGCGTGCAGGGCTGGGCCGCGGAGATCGTGGTGATTCTTCAGCAGGATGTGTCCGACGGTACCGAGGAGTTGGCCCGCTCGCGGGGTGCCCGGGTCATTCGGGAGCCGTGGAAGGGATTTGTGGGGCAGAAGGCCTCGGGCCTCGAAAAGACGATCTCCGCGTGGACGCTCAACTTGGATGCCGACGAGGTGGTGACCCCGGAGTTGAAGGATGAGATTTCCAAGGCCATCGCCGAGGCCGGGCCGGAAATCGGTGCTTTCAGTTTCCCGCGCTGCACCCAATTCCTCGGTCGCTGGATTCGTCACGGCGATTGGTATCCCGACCGCGTGATCCGATTGGCCCGTCGCGACCGCGTCCGCTGGGGCGGTGAGGAACCGCATGCCCAACTGCAGGTCACGGGTCGCATCGGTCGTTTGCGATCGGATTTGCTGCACTACAGCAACGAGAGCATCGACCGTCAGATCACCAAGATCCCTCCCTACAGCACGGCCTTTGTCCAAGCTTCTCGGCAGTCCGGTCGGCGGGCCACCTGGTTGGATTTGCTCGTCCGTCCGGGTTGGCGATTTCTGCGGGGATATTTCTTCAAGGGCGGGTTCCTGGATGGCCTGCCCGGTTATTACATCGCCTGGGCCAACGCCTTCACCGTGGCCACCCGCTACACCAAGCTGCGCGCGGTGGACCAAGGTCTGGAGTCGGCGCCCGACCCGACGCCTCGCACTCCGCGCTAGGGTCCGACGGGACCTCCGACCGGTTCGTGGGCGCTCGACAGCAGACGCTCGGCACAGGCGATTTGCGGAAGGCTTCCCAGGAGCAGCACCTGATCTCCGCACTGCAGTTCCTCATCGGGCCCCGGATTGATCACGCTGTTGCCGTTCCGGTCGATGCCCACAACGCTGGCCCCGGTGACGGTTCGAAGCCGCAAATCGCGAATGAGTCTCCCGGCGGCCGGAGAATTGGCGCCGATGGGCAGCGTCCTCAGGTGGGCATGCTGCAACAGGGACGGGAGCACGGGGGCCGATTCCGTCTCGCGGGGCAGCGGTGGCTGGGAAAGCGTGTCCACCAGGGCATTCTCGGCCCGCGAGTAGACTCGGATGAAGGTTCGCCGCAGGGCCCAACTGAGCAGTCCGGCCAAGAGAAGCAGGACGACCAGGGCCCGCCACGAGGTGAGCAGCGCCGAACTCAAGACCACAGCGTACAAGCCCAGAATCGCCGCCCCGCCGATGGGGATGACCTTGGCCACGATGGCGCGGATCATCGGTGCGCGCGCGCCGGCGGATTTCTGGGTGACTTTGGCTTCGGCCAGCAGCAGTCCCAGCGCTCGGAGCTTTCGCGTGGTGGCGATGAACATGGGGAGCGATAAGACCACGGCCAGGAGCCAGTAAGCCGACTTGACCCAGGATTCCGGAATCCCGAACACCGGGCCGGCGGGCGAGCGGGTGGCGAAGAAGGAGACCACCACGAAGACCACGGCAATGAGCACGGCATTGAGGAGCATTTGCAGCGACCACTTGCGGATCATGCGGGTCACCATGTCTGGGTTGCGCCGGCCCAAGCGCCCCACCCAATCTGTGTAGATTTGCAGATTCTCGGTGAGCCAGCGCGGCGCCAGTCGCTCGAAGACCGTGGCCACCGAGTCACTGCCCCGGATGAGGTAGGGCGTCAGGAGCGTGGTGAGGACCGACACGGCCACGGCGATCGGGTAAAGGAACTTGCTGGTGACGTTCAGGGTCTGGCCGAGCGAGGCGATGATGAACGAGAATTCTCCGATCTGAGCCAGCCCCATGCCAACCCGAAGCGAGGTGCGCGTGTCATTTCCGGACAAGAAGGTGCCGAAGGTGCAGCTCAGGATCTGTCCCACCACCACCGCCAGGCTGATCAACAGAATGGGCTTCCAGTGTTCCGCGAGCAGCGTGGGGTCAATCATCAGGCCGATGGCCACGAAGAACACGGCGCTGAACATGTCGCGGATGGGCTCGATGAGCGATTCGATGCGGTGGATCTCCCGCGATTCGGCGATCACGGCCCCGATGAGGAAGGCTCCCAGTGCGACGCTGTAGCCCAGCTTCAGGGCCAGGAGCGACACTCCAAAGCACAAGCCCAGCACCGTGATCAGCAGGGTCTCGGGGCTGCGGAACCGGGCCACATAAGTGAGGAAGCGCGGGATGGCGATCAGCCCGGCCACCAGGGTGGCGACCAGGAACAATGACAACCGGCCCAGCGTCAGGCCCACGTCTCCCAGGCTGAGTGATCCGGTCATGGCGATGCTGGACAAGAGCGCGATCATCGCGATGGCCAGGATGTCCTCGATGATGAGGACGCCGAAGATGAGCTGGGCGAAGGGCTCCTTGGATTTGCCCAGTTCAGCCAGGGCCTTGACGATGATGGTGGTGGAGGAAATCGAAAGCATGGCTCCCAAGAACAGGCTATCCATGGGACTCCAGACGAAGGCTTGGCCAATTTCGTAGCCCACCCACATCATGGTCATGATGATGACCGAGGCCGTGATGAAGGCGGTGCCGCCCACTTGCCTGAGCTTCTTGAGACTAAACTCCAGCCCCAACGAAAACATGAGCAGGATGACGCCCAACTCGGCGAGGGTGTGGATGGTGGCTTCATCCCGGACCAGTGGGAACGGCGGCGTGTGCGGGCCAATGAGGACGCCGGCGATGATGTAGCCCAAGACCACGGGCTGGCGGAGTTGGCGGAAGAGCACGGTGACTAACCCGGCAACGATCATCACCACCGCCAGGTCTTGGAGAAAGGTTGCAGCATGCATCCAGGTTGGGCCGCTGTGGGGACGGAGTCCCGCCACAGCCCGGAAACCTTCACCCCAAGTCTGGGTCGTGGCAAACCGATGAAGCATCTTTCCCGAACCACCGCGGGTTGCTCAATGCGACCGGGTGGTGGTTCACCGGAATCCGACGCATTTCGCGGACCTCAACCGTCATCAGCCCTGAAGTGGCTCTGCGGACCCGCCTCCAGGCCATGCTTCGGTATCAACGCGTCGCCGGACCGCGTTGGGTGACCACCAGCAATTGCTCGCTGAAGAGCATCGCCGGATCGGAGAGCCAGCGATTGAGGGACTTCTCGGTTTGTTTGAGCACCGGATTGCGCCGGGCATCCTTGTCGACGGTCAGTCGGCAGGCCAGCCAGACCAGCGGCCACAGGGGCGAGAGCAGCACCGACTTGAACTTCAACTGGGTCAGCCCGAGGCGCAGGATATGAAAGCCCTCCCAGCCCAGCACCGCATGGATGAGCGCGAAGTCCACAGGCCCGATGTGGAAGGCATAGCGGTCGCCCGAATTCTGGTCCCAGCCAACCCGCCGGCGGATGAGCTTGTGCTTGCCGGTCAAAAAGAACTGCAGCCGCGAGTGCAGGCGCTGCACATTCGGGGTGCTGAACACGAAAAAACCGCCGCTGCGCACGACTCGCGACACCTCGGCGACGACGTGGAAATGCGAATCGAGGTGTTCGAGCACCTCGGTCATGAGCACCACATCGAAGGAGGCGTCGTCGAAGGGCAGTCGTTGCTGCAAGTCCACGCCGGTGGTGATGGGAATGGCGTCCAGACGACCGCGGTTTTCGATGATGTAGTCGTCGGCACGGAAATGGGTTCCGTGGACACGGCATCCGTCGGCCGCCAGTCGCGACAGCACCTCGCCCTCACCACAGCTCAGGTCCAAGATTGAAAGGTTGGGGTACCCTTTCAGGCGGCGGACCTCCCGGACCACGGCGTCGACGATGAAGGCTTGCGGCATCGGCCTTCATCAAGCCTTTCGAGAACCGGCCGCGGCAACCCTGAAAAAGTCGAGTTCTTCGGCTGCACCGTCACTCCCTTTGCGACTTGCCCACTGACGCCCCCGGAAAACCGCCTGCCGGTTCCCATCCGAGCGGGAGAACTTCGGTACCGTGCTGCCCCAGACTCGCACATGATTCATCCGTGACTGGGGAGGCAGGTTCGCAGCAGGCACTTTGAGCCCGGTGGGCCGGGGCAATTGTTACCATCTTTTCCTTGCCCCACGGCTGGGGTTGCCAGCCTGATGAGGTCGGTAAACGCATGACCGAAACCATCAAGCAGGATGTCCTCGTCGGGGTGGATCTGGGGGGCACCAAGATCCTTGCCGGAATCTTCAGCCCCGAGCTGCGGTTGCTCCAGACGGTCAAGTTGAGCACCAAGGCCTCGCGGGGTTTTGAGTCCGTGGTGGAGCGCGTGGCGCGGTCTGTCCGGGATGCGGTGGATGAGGCCGATTTGTCGATCAAGCAAGTGCGCGGGGTCGGCATCGGAGCCCCCGGGGCCATCAATCCCGAAACCGGCGAGGTGATTTTCGCGCCGAACCTCCAGTGGAAGAACGCACCCTTGCAAAAGGCCCTGGAAAAGCACCTTGGTGTCCCGGTGTTCGTGGAAAACGACTGCAGTGCCTGCACACTGGGCATCCATGAGGTCGAGATGAAGGGCAAGTCCCGCAGCCTGCTGGGTATCTTCCTCGGCACCGGCATCGGTGGCGGCCTCATTCTGGATGGCCAACTCTATTCGGGGTTCAATCGCACCGCGGGCGAGGTGGGGCACATGGTCATTCAGGTGGGTGGTCCGAAGTGCGGCTGCGGCAACAATGGCTGCTTCGAGGCCTTGGCCAGTCGGACTTCCATTTTCCGCGAATTGGCCCGACGGGTGAAGGAAGGCGAGAAAACCTTCCTCACGGAGTTGCTCAAGGAAGGGGAGAGCATCATCGATCTTAAGAGCGGCGACTTGCGCAAGGCCCTCCGCAAGGGCGACAAGCTGACGGCGAAAGTCCTTCAGGAGGCAGCCAAGTACACCGGCATCGCCGTGGCCAACTTGGTGAACATCCTGAGTCCGCAGACGGTGGTCTTGGGCGGTGGTGTGATGGATGCCCTGGAGGACGACTTGATGCCGACCATCCTGGAGACCGCCCGGGATTATGCGATGCCCGGCACACTCAAGGATGTCGAGATCCTCGCCAGCAAGCTGGGCGACGAGGCCGGGATCACCGGCGCTGCGGTGTTGGTCCGCCAACGTCTCAAGCTGACGGACTAATCCACCGCGGAATCGGTTTCGGGGTCGGTTCCCAGATCGGTTTCATCCGGGTCGTGGCCCCCGGGTTGAGGGGCAGCCATGTCGGGACCGGCCACCACGCCGACAGGGCCATTGCCGGGCCCGATCATCACCACAAACTCACCCTTGCGCGGGCGACGGTTCCACTCGGCCAGCAACTCCTCCGGAGTGCCGCGCAGCCACTCCTCGAACTTCTTGGTGAGCTCGCGGGCCAACACCACCCGACGCCCTGGCAGGATGCGCTGCAGTTCTCCCAACAGGCGTTCCACCCGGAAGGGGGATTCGTAGAGGACCAAGGTTCCCGGGATCGCCCCCAGTTCGGTCAGACGCCGTGCCCGTTGTCCGGATTTGTGAGGCAGGAAGCCCGCGAAGTGGAAGGATTCGGTCGGCAGTCCGCTGGCCGTCAGACCAGTCACCAGCGCGCAGGCCCCGGGAATGGACTCCACCCGAAGCCCGGCGGCCAGAACTTCGGCCACGATGCGTTCTCCTGGATCGCTAATTCCCGGCGTTCCGGCGTCGGTCACCAGCGCCACGGTCTCGCCACAGCGCAACCGGTCGAGGATCTCCGCGCCGCGTCGGGCCTCATTGAAACGGAAATAGCTGACCATTTGTTTTCGAAGCCCGAAGTGGGTCAGCAATTGGCCGGTGTGCCGGGTGTCTTCGGCGGCGACCACCGAGCACTCCCGAAGCACCCGCAGCGCCCGGAAGGTGATGTCCTCCAGGTTTCCGATGGGTGTGGCCACCAGGTACAGCGTTCCGGGAACCAGCGGGGCCGAGGCCGGTGGGGTGGCCTGAACGGGGCCCGTGGACGGTGGCGCTGTTTCCATGGCTACAGCCTACCGTTGGAGCCCGGACGGGTGACACCAGAAAAACCCAGGAGAGAGGTGCGGCCGGGGAACGCATCGGCCGATTCGTGCTGGAAAAGCCAACCAGAGCCCTCGTTGCCGCGTTGCGGGCGCGAGCACATCGTCTAGCATCCGGCCATGCCAAGTTTCGACATCGTCTCCAAGGTCAATTCGATGGAGGTGGAAAACGCCATCAACCAAGCCCAGAAGGAATTGCTGACCCGCTTCGATTTCAAAGGGTCCGGCGCGGAGATCGTCTTGGAAAAGAGTGAGATCAAGCTGCGGGCTCCAGACGCCTTCAAGATGACGGCCTTGGTCGAGATCGTGATGCTCAAGTTGGCCAAGCGAAGCATTTCCCCCAAGAACATCGATGTCGGCGAGGCCGAGTTGTCGCCCTTGGGCCATGCCCGTCAGTCCATCAAGATCAAGCAGGGCATCGAAAGCGCCGCCGCTAAAGAGATCAGCACCTTTGTCCGCGGGCTGGGGCTCAAGGTGACCGCATCCATCCAAGGCGACGAGCTGCGGGTCGCCGGCAAAAACCGTGATGACCTGCAGGCCGTGATGACCGCTTGCCGCGGCCACGATTTTCCGGTGGCCCTCAATTTTGTGAACTTCCGCGACTGACCCGACGGCCTCCAACCCCTAAACTTTTCGTTTTCACGTCATGGCCACCTTAACAACCGAGCAACAAGCAACCGCCCGTCAGTGGATCGCCGAGGGCATGAAAATCTCCGATTTCCAACGCCGGCTCGAGACCGACTTTGCTGTCAAACTGACGTACATGGAGGCGCGCTTCCTGATCGATGACCTGAAGGTCATTCCCAAGGATCCGGAGCCGCCGGCTCCTCCGGTCGCTCCTGCTGTGCCTCCGGCTGCATCGGCTCCCTCCGCGGGCACTGTCGAGCCCGACGAGGTCGTGCCGCCCGAGGGAGGCCTCGGAGGCGGCGATGTCCAGGTGACCGTGGACGCGGTGACCCGACCCAACGCCATGGTCAGTGGCCGGGTTCGGTTCTCCGATGGCAAGGGTGCGGCATGGCTCATCGACACCTATGGGCGCCCCGGACTGGTGGCCGACGAAAAGGGCTATCGCCCCTCCCAGCCCGACCTGATGGCGTTTCAGGCCAGCTTGGAGCGCGAATTGGCCAAGCTCGGGTTCTGATTTGCCGTGAGCGATTCCGCACCCGCCATCGCCCGAGCTTCCCGTCGCTCTCCCGTTTCGACGGTCCCCGGGGCGGCAACGGTGCTCCTCCTGCGCAATCGTCAGAAGGACCGTCCGCTGCAGGTGCGAGTCCTTCGCCAGATCACTTTGGACCTCCTCGAGGCCATGGGCTTGGAGGCCGAGGTGGGTTTCCATTTCGTCTCCCCGCGGGAGATGGCTCGGGTGAATTGGCGCTTCCTTCAGCACGAGGGATCCACCGATGTCATCACCTTCGACCATGGTTCGACGCCCGAACGCCTCTACGGCGAGTGCTTTGTCTCGGTCGCCGACGCCGTGGAACAAGCCCAGGCCTTCCGGACGACCTGGACCGAAGAAGTGGTCCGCTACGTCATCCATGGCATCCTGCACCTGCGCGGATACGATGACTTGGAGCCGGCGCTGCGACGCTCCATGAAGCGGGAGGAGAACCGCTGGGTCCGTTGGGTAGCCCGCCGTCATGAAGGTCTGGAGACGCCGCCGGCCGCCCCGGTCCGATCGTCTTCCCGACCTCGGGCGACCACCCCATGACCGCGCAACGATCCGAGGGTATCGTCATCCGCCTTCGCCCCTTGGGCGACACCAGCCTGATCGTCCATTGGCTCACTCCTGAACACGGCCGTCTGGCCACCGTGGCCAAGGGAGCCCGCGGGCCAAAATCGCCCTTTCGCGGCAAGCTCGACTGGTGTTTCGAGTGCGAGTTCTCCTTCCGCCGCAACCCCAAGGGCGACCTTCATTCCTTGAGCGAGGTCGTGGTCCGAAATACCCATGGATCCCTGAGGCGTGAAGTGGTCTCCCTGGAGTTGATCGCCCATGCGGTGGCCACGTTGGAGCAGGTAACGGAAACGGAAACGCCCCAACCCGAGGCGCATCGGCTTTTCCTCGAGTTTTTGGCATTCCTGGAGATTCAGGGCCCCATGGCCCGGGCGCAGTTCGCGTGGGATTTGCGCTTTTTGGCCATCCAGGGTCTTCAGCCCGATCCCGAAGGATTGACGCCGGATGTCGGTGCGTTGGTGCAGACGTTGCTGGAGGCCGACTGGAGCGAATTGGCGGCCCTGGAAGTTCCGCAGGAGACCGTTCGGAGTCTCCGTCAATTTCTGCACGGATTTTGGATTCATCAGTTCGGCCGTTCTCCGGGCAACCGCAATGCCCGCCGCTGACCGGTGCCCTCGCTGTCGACCGCCGACTGCAGATGGGCGTGACTCGTTGGGCACAGGACCCGAAAAAGAAAACCCGGAGGGCGGTGGAACGACCTCCGGGCCAGTAATCTTCAGAAGCATCGGTTCAAGCCTGTTTGCCGGAACCGTTCGGGGATGGGGGCGGGACGGGTGCCGGAACCATGATGACCCCGGCGGCGGGGAGTGATCCTATTCCTGCTTGCGCGGGCTTTGGGACCATTGTTTCCACGTTCATTCAGCAAGCTTAAGTCTTGCCAAGTTGTTTTCGACGCCCACCAACCCGGAAAACCCCCAACCGGTGCCGATATTTAGTCGAATTGGCGCTTATTGATCACATAAGCGGCGTACCGGTCCGGAACCTTTTGCACGCCCGCACGGTGGGTCCAAGAGTGGATCTCCCCCCGGGATTCCTGAGTTAGTGGATCCGGCTTGCCCGGGTGCTTGTTGCCGGAGCGATTGGTTCGCATAGTTACCAGCGCGATGCCCGCCGACTTCGCCCATCTCCACCTTCACACCGAGTTCTCCCTGCTCGACGCTGCCTGCCGCCTGGACCGGTTGATGGCCCGGGCGAAGGAGTTGGACTTTCCCGCCGTGGCCATGACCGATCATGGCAACATGTTCGGGGCGATCGAGTTCTACTCGGCGGCCAAGAACGCCGGCATCAAACCCATCCTCGGTTGTGAGGTGTACATCGCCCCGGGATCGCGCCTGGAGAAGAAGCAAGGCTCTGGGGGAATGCGCGATGTCTATCACCACCTGGTGCTGCTGGCCCGGGATGAGATCGGCTACAAGAACCTCATCAAGCTGGTCACCTCGGCCCATCTGGAGGGCTATTACTACAAGCCCCGCATCGACAAGGAACTCCTGGCGGCACACGGGCAGGGCTTGATCGGCTTGAGCGGGTGTCTGGCCAGCGAGATCCCGGAGGCCATCCTCAAGGACGATCTCAAGCGAGCCCGGAACACGATCGATTTCTTCAAGCAGACCTTCGGTCCCGGGAACTTCTATCTGGAGCTCCAGAACCACGGCATTCCCGAGCAGGCCAAGGTCAACCGACAGCTCATCCCGTGGGCCCAGGAGTTCGGGCTCAAGTGCGTGGCCACCAACGACGTCCACTACGTCCAGAAAGACCACTCGCGGGCGCACGACTGCCTCATTTGCATCGGCACCCAGGCGCAGCTGAGCGACGCCAAGCGGATGCGCTACCAGCAGGAGCAGTTCTTCCTGCGCTCGCCTCAGGAGATGAAGCATCTCTTCGCCGAGGTGCCCGACGCGGTGCTCAACACGGTGGAGGTGGCCGAGAAGTGCAATCTGGAGATTCGCTACGGCAAGGGCGCTGAGCACTATCCGATGTTCCAGCCGCCCGAGACGTGGACCCGCGAGGGATACCTGCGCAAGCTGCTCTGCGACGGACTGCGCCTCCGCTATTCCATCCAAGCCCATGTCGAAGGCTCGACCATCGTGGTCGAAGCCGTGACCCATCCGGAGCGGTTGGTGTTCCTCTTTCCCCCACCGCCGACTCCGGAGGTCGATGCCGCCGCTAGCCCAACCAGCCCGACCCCGGTGGTTCCATTGGTCCCACAGGTTCCGCCCGATCCGGTTCTGGTCGAGGCGGCTGTCCGCAAAATCCTCGATCGTCTGGAGCTGGAACTCGGGGTCATCGAGAAGACCGGCTATGTTTCGTACTTCCTGATCGTCGGTGATTTTGTGCGCTGGGGTCGCGACAACGGCATCGCCTGCGTGGCGCGCGGATCGGCCGCCGGCTCCATGGTGACCTACTTGCTCGAGATCGCGAACGTTGATCCCTTGCGCTACGGGTTGATCTTCGAGCGATTCCTCAATCCGGAGCGTGTCAGCCCACCCGATATCGACATCGACTTCGCCGACGATCGACGGGCCGAGGTGATCCGCTACGTCCGCGACAAGTACGGCCGCGATGCTGTCGCCCAGATCATCACCTTCGGCACCATGGGTGCGAAGTCGGTGATCCGCGACGTGGGTCGGGTCATGGGCTTGGCGGTGTCGGAGGCCGACCGCCTGGCCAAGATGATCACCGATGTGAAGTGGGGCCTGAAGGACGCGCTCCAGAAGAACGCCGAGTTCAAGCAGGCCTATGACGAGGAGGAGGTCACCCGCGAACTCATCGACACGGCCCTCCTCCTGGAAGACCAGACCCGCAGCGTCGGCGTCCATGCCGCTGGCGTGGTCATCGGAGCCCAGCCGCTGGTGAACCTCCTGCCGCTCAAGCAGGACGACGAGGGCGGCATCGTCACCCAATACGCCATGGGGCCGGTCGGCGACCTGGGACTGCTCAAGATGGATTTCCTGGGTCTCAAGACCCTGACGGTCATCCGCAACACCGCCGAGATGGTGGGAAAATCCACCGGCGTCCAACTCGACCTCGACAACCTGCCGCTGGACGACACCAAGACCTACGACTTGCTCAACAACGCCCAGACCCTGGGGGTGTTCCAGTTGGAATCCGGGGGCATGCGCGACTTGTGCAAGAAGTTCAAGATCGCCTCGGTGGAGCACATCACCGCGCTCATCTCGCTCTACCGGCCGGGTCCGATGGACCTAATTCCGGATTTCATCAAGCGGCGGCATGGCGAGCAGGAGATCCTCTATCCCCACGCGCTGCTGGAGCCCATCGCCCGCGAGACCTATGGCATTCTGATTTATCAGGAGCAGGTCATGCAGGCGACGCAGATCCTGGCCGGCTACACCCTCGGCGGTGCCGACCTGCTGCGTCGGGCCATGGGCAAGAAGAAGCTCGAGGAGATGGTCAAGCAGCGCGAGAGCTTCGTGAAGGGCTGCGCAGACACCAACGGGATCCCGGCCCCCAAGGCCAACGAGGTCTTCGACTTGCTCGAGAAGTTCGCGGGCTACGGTTTCAACAAGTCGCACGCGGCGGCCTACGCTGTGGTGGCCTATCAAACGGCCTGGCTGAAGGCGAACTACCCGGTGGAGTTCCTCAGCGCCATGATGACCAACGATCAGGGCGACACCGCCAAGTTGAGTCAGTACATCGCAGAGGCCAAGACCTTGGGCATCGAGACCCTGGGTCCGGACGTCAATGCTTCTGGCCTTCACTTCGCCCCCGCCGCGGCAGAGGAGGGCCGGCGGGTCATCCGCTTTGGCTTGGCGGCCATCAAGGGTGTGGGTGAGGCCGCCGTCGAAGCGTTGCTGGCGGCTCGTTCCCAGGGAGGGGCTTTCACGAACTTGGAAGATCTGTGCGGCCGGGTAGACACCAAGGCCATCAACCGCAAGGCCCTCGAAGCCCTCATCAAGGCCGGAGCCTGTGATTCCATCGGGCCCAATCGCGCCACCGTCTTCCACCAAATCGATGGCTCGATGGCCCGCGCCACGGCCAACGCGTCGGACAAATCCCGGGGTCAGGTCTCCTTTTTCGACACCTTTGAGGCCGCCCCGGCGGCCCGTCAGCGGGTGGAGAAGCCGGTGGTGCAGGAAGACTGGCCGGTGGCCCAGAAATTGGCGGACGAAAAGGAGCTAGTGGGCTTCTATGTCAGCGGGCATCCGTTGGGCCCTTACGAGAAGCTCTTGTCCCGGCACACCACGCACACCATTGAGGAACTGGCGGCACTGCCGAATCGGTCAATGACCCGGATCGGTGGACTGGTGTCCGCCGTGCAGAAAGGCGTTTCAAAAAAGACGGGCAAGCCCTACGCCATGGTCACGCTGGAGGACATGACCGGCACGGTCACCGCGCTGGCCATGAATGAATCTTATGACCGCTACGCCGACCTCTTCGTGGTCAATCAGGCGTTGCTGGTCACTGCGGAGGTCAGCACTGGCGAGGAACGGCCCAAGTTGTTCCCGCAGGAAATCCTGCCGCTCGATGCCGCGCCGAAGAAATTTACCAAGCGGGTCCAACTGCGCCTCCGGTCCGACCAATTGGGCGACCCACGACTTGCCGACCTCAAGGCATTGGTCGAAGCCCATTCCGGCTCGGTGGTGCTCTACCTCTGCATTCGCATGCCGGGCGGGGAGTCGGTGTGGATCGAGCCCAACGATCGCTATCAAGTCACCCCGTCCCGAGAGTTCGAGACGGCAATCACCGGTCTCTTTGGTCCAGAATCCTATCAGGTGAAGGTGGACAACACGTTGCCGGAACGGGCCCAGCGCCGCTGGGAGAAACGGGGCAACGGCGGCGGCGGTGGCGGCGACGAATAAATCAGCGAAATAGAAGAAGGGCCCCGGGGATAACCCGAGGCCCTGAATCTGGCATGAGCCCTTGGAGGGGCCGCATCAGCGGCTCAGGAACCCTTTGACGCGGAGTTCGGGTTTGTCGGGGGCGAAGGGCAGGCGGTCCGGGGTGACGTAGACGGCTGTGGTGAACTTCAGCGGAGCGGCCGCACCGAGATCGTAAGTCAGCTCGACCATGGCTGCGGTCCAACCTGCCGAAGGAGGGGTGATTTGGCCCACATACTGACCTTGCTCGGCGGGGGTCAGGTCGGTTGAGCTCCATGCTGCGCCGATGGTGTCGAGTCGAAAGTCACGGGCCTTGGGATTGTGCGCCTGCCACAGTTTCACGGTTTTTGGAGCATCGGTCGCTTGGACGCGGATGCGGCCCGGGGCTTCCTGCTTCCAGGTGAATCGGGGCAGGGCTGTCCGGTTGATCGTCGCATGGTGCCAGGCCATGAGCGTCGGGTAAGCATCCGATCCTTTGAGGGAATGGTCGGTGTTGGGGATGTAGCGGAGGTATTTCGTGCCCTGAAGTTCGTCGAAGTAGAATTGCGACGAGTCTGGCAGGAAGAACTGGTCGCCGCAGGCGTTCATGATGAGCTTGGGCTGGGTGAGGCGGTCGCGGTACTCGAAAGGTTCTTCGATCTTCATGAGGGCCCGGTATTCCGGGGTTCCCTGCCAGTTCATGATGCCTTGCTCGACGTAGTTGCCGACGGCCGGGGCATAGGTGCCGTAGGCTTGGAAGTGATGCTTGAAGGACGGCTCGATGTTCAGCATGTCGATGACGATGGGGCAGAGGGCCACGACCCGCTTGTCCACCGCCGCGGTGGTCCAGGTCGTCCAGCCACGCTTGGAACCCCCGGCCATCACGTAGGTTTCCACGGCCTGGGCACCTCCGGCGGGTGTTGCAGTGAAGGCGCAGACCGCATCCATGGCGCGGACCACCGACTTGGTCATTGGCAGGCGGGCTGGCCAACGCGCATCACCGGTGCGGAGGAATTGATCCCAGGTGTAGGCGATGAGGTCGTCCTCGACCCGCTCCTTGCCATCCCGGTGGAAGATCAGGGTTTGATTGGGAATCATTTTCAGCTCCACCACCACCGAGCGGGTCGCCTCGGCGATCTGGGTGAGCTCAGCACTGGGCTTGGGGAGTTCGCCTTCCCGATTGGCTCCTCCGGCGATGACCAGCAAGGCCGTCTTGTGCGCCAAGTCCTTCGGGCGGGCCACGGTCAGCCAATGCTTCCAGAGCGTTCGATTGACCTCGTTGGTCGTGAGCCACGTCTGCGAAGTCAGGTCGATGACGGTGACCTGACACCGGCCGAGGTTGGTGGTGGCCGCCACCTTCCAGGCAAATGAGGCGTCGGGTTGGGCCACATATCGGTCGAGCGCCGTTTCCGGGCTGTGGAACGGGGCGGGATTGGAAGCGGCCCAGGTGTGGGACACAACGCCGCCCAGAGCCAACAAGCCTGCGGCGACCAGAAAAAAGCGGGACGGAGTGAGCATCGACCTCAGGATGCCATTGGGCGCAGGCCAGGCAATGCCAGAGCCATGAGGAGAGCCAACGCTGAGAATGGGCCAGAGTCCCTGGCGGTCCGATGCCCGCCCGGTCGCTCGGAATTCCGCTGGATGTTGCGAGTTCGGGCGAACCGGTCACCCTTCGGCGTACGGGAGAGAAACCCTCCGACCAACCGCGGGCCATTGCCGCGCTGAATGGCGGAGGACATCCCGCCGTCGGGAGTTTTGAACATGCAGGGTCGAATCGTACTGTTGTTCTTGAGTGTGGTCTGGGGGCCGATTTGGGCCGCGGACTTCCATCAAGACCTCTTGCCGCAATTGCAGAAGCATTGCTGGGATTGCCACAATGGCCGCAAGGCCAAGGGAGGGGTGCGTCTCGACGGTTTCACCAACCTCGCGTCGATTTATCGCCAGCCCAAGCTCTGGGAAACGGCCGTGCGTCAAATCGAAGAAGGCCTCATGCCGCCGGAGAGTCGCAAGGTCCAACCGACCCAGGAAGAACGGCTGGCCCTGAGTGAGGGTCTCCGGGACTTGCTCGACAACCCGGCCCCGGGTGTCATCCCGTTGGATCCGGGTCCCAAGATCGCCCACCGGCTGAGCCGCACCGAGTACAACCACACGGTCCGGGACCTCTTGGGTGTCAGTTTGCGTCCGGCCGATGATTTCCCCGCCGATGGCGGCGGCGGTGGTGGGTTCGACAACAACGCCAGCACCTTGTTTGTCCCGCCCTTGCTGCTGGAAAAATACCTCACGGCGGCTGAGGATGTCTTGGCCGCCGCCCCGCCTGAGGCGCTCTTTCGCCATCCGGTGACCTGGTACCGTTCGGAGACCGCGGCAGCCACCAGCGATCTCCGCGACTTGGCCCGGCGTGCCTGGCGACGTCCAGTATCCGCGCCCGAGATGGCTCGACTCGTGGCATTTTATCAGCGGACGCGGCGGAGCGGCGCGGATTCGCGTGCCGCGACGCTGGCGGCGGCCAAGGCGGTCTTGGTGTCCCCAAACTTCCTGTTCCGAATCGAACAAGACCCGCCCGGTAAGACGCCGGCGCCCATTGATGACCATGCCTTGGCCAGTCGCCTGAGCTATTTCCTGTGGTCGTCGATGCCGGACGCCACGCTCTTCGCCCTCGCCGATGCCGGGCGCTTGTCCCAGCCCAAGGTTCTGGAGGCACAAGTGATGCGGATGCTGGCCGACCCCAAGGCCCGCGCCTTGTCCGAACAGTTTGTGGGCCAGTGGCTGGGCATCCGGACTTTGGGTTCGGTCGCGGCGCCCGATCCCCAAAAGTTCCCGGAGTTCACGCCGGCCCTGAGGGAAGCCATGGTGGCTGAGCCCACCGAGTTCTTCGCGGGATTGTTGCGGGAGGACCGCAGCCTGCTGGAGTTGCTGGATAGCGACTACACTTGGGTGAACGCCGATTTGGCCCGGCATTACGGAATCCCCGGAGTGAGCGGCCCGAGCTTCACTCGAGTCTCGTTGCCTGACCGCCGCCGGGGTGGCGTCACAGGCATGGCGGCGGTGCTCACCCAGACCAGCTATCCCCAGCGGACCAGTCCGGTGCTGCGCGGAAAGTGGCTGCTCGAGGAGGTCTTCGGAACACCGCCCCCGCCTCCGCCTCCCTTGGTCGCTACATTGTCTCCCAATGATGAGAAGCGCGAGGGGCTCACCTTTCGTCAGCGCCTGGAAAAGCACCGCAAAGATCCCAACTGCGCGGCCTGTCATGCGCGCTTGGATCCATTGGGTTTCGCTCTAGAGAACTTCGATCCTGTTGGTCGATGGCGCACCGAGGTGTCGGGAGAAGTGGTCGATGCCAGCGGGGAATTGTCGGGCGGCGTGGTCATCGTGGGCCCGGAGGCCCTCAAGCAAGTCCTTCTGGAGCGCAGGCAACTCTTCCTGCGTCACCTCACCGAGAAGATGCTGGCCTATGCGTTGGGGCGGGGCGTGGAATATTATGACATCCCCGCCGTGAAGCGGATCACCGAAGTGGTGGCGGCCGACGGTCATCGAGCGCCCTGCTTGATCTTGGAAATCGTCCGCAGCACCCCGTTCCGCCTTCGACGCGGTGCGGGGTTTCAGGAAGCCGACGGATCGCCCCAGTGATCGGTCGTATGGCTCTCGAAATGGTTGGTTCTATTCGTTGAAGCCCGCCCGGATGGCCCGCGACAGCCGATCGACCTGACTTCGGGAATGGGTCGCCTTGAGTGCGATGCGGAAAAATCCGCCACCGGGCCCGCCCGGATAGCGGATCCACGGCGGCACGAAGCCCGCTTGAGTCAGGGCCTCCGTGAGTCGTTGGGCCTGGTCCGCATCGCGGGGATGGATGGCAGTCACTGGAGTCCGGGGATCGTTGAGGATTTCCGGCCGGGTTGGCAGCGCCGTTGAAAAACGGCGGGCGAGTTCCTGCAACCGACGGACGCGTCCCGGAAGCCGATGCACCCGGACCACGGCGGCCGTGATGGCTGCAGCGATGGCCAGCGGCGGAGCCGACGATCCCAGGTAGGCACCGGCCCGTGTCCGAATGTGTTCTATCAACGAGGCTTCGCCAATGACCGCTCCACCGGCGACGGCCAAGGCTTTTGAAAAGGTGACGCTGCGGATGAGTCGGGAATCTCGGAGGCCAAAAAATTCGGGTGATCCTCGACCGGTTTGGCCAACGGACCCGAGGCCATGGGCGTCGTCCACCCAGAGCCATCCCGAGGCGGGCAAGGCTTGCAGGTAATCCGTCAGAGGGGCCATGCCGCCGCGGATGCCGTAGACCCCATCGGTGGCCACCAGCGGGCGGGCCGATGGGGGGAGTCCCCGCAGTACCGAACGCAACGCGCGGGCGTCACCCGAGGCGAAGGGGATGACCGGCAAACCACTCAAGCGGGCCCCGTCTTGGACACAGCTGTGAGCGGATTCATCGATGACTACATGGGTGGCTAGGTCTCGCAACCCTTGCGCCACCGCCAGCGATGCGAGGTAACCCGTGGCCGTGAGGACGGCCGCTGGTTCGTTGAGGAAGTCTGCGGTGGTAGCCTCCGCGCGGCGGTACCACGGATGGTCACCGGTCGTCGCCCGGGAAGCCCCGGTCTGGAGCGGCCCGCTCGCCGAGGCTTCCAGCCACGCTTTCCGGATCACTGGATCTTCCGACAAGCCGAGGTAATCGCAGCCTGAAATCACGATTTGTTCGGACTGTTCCGCTTCGGAGGCCTGCGGCAGTGCCGTTTGTTCGGGCCGTCCAGGTTGGTCTTGGCGGGTCGGCAACGGTGCGCGGAGCCCGGCGACCTTCAGTCGTCCTCGGGCCGTCCGTGGCGGATTCGGGATTTTCATGGCGGAACGTCGCCGGCCATCACTCTGCCTGTCGGACCAGACAATCCTGACATTCCTTCACGCCCCAGTGCCGGGCTTGTTCGAGGGCGCGTTCGAAGAACTGTTTGCGGGCCTTGTCCGAAGCATTCGATTCGCTACCGCCGCCGGCGATTTTGCGGGCCTTGTCGAGCAAGGCGCTCCGTTCTTCCTGAAGCGCTTTCACCCGGGCCGACTCGGCCGAGAGCCGGAAATAGCAACGCCCATCCACCCAGGTTTCCAGGCAGCGGGTGGCGGAGTCCAAGGGCGAACCGCTCCAAATCACGAAGTCGGCATCCTTGCCCGATTCCAGTGAACCCACCCGGTGGTCAATCCCCAGTTGCTTGGCCGGATTGAGGGTCACGAATTTCAGCGCCTCGGCCTCGGGGGTGCCTCCGTACTTCACGGCCTTGGCTGCCTCGAAATTGAGCCGGCGGGCATGGTCGCTGGAGTCGGAGTTGAAGCTCACCGTCACCCCGCGCTCGCGCATCAGGCTTCCGGCATAGGGAATCGCATCGATGACCTCGTACTTGTAGGCCCACCAATCGGCGAAGGCGCTGGCGCCGGCTCCGTGACGGGCGATTTCGTCGGCCACCTTGTAACCCTCGAGGATGTGTTGGAGCGACGCTACGCGGACCCCGAAGGATTCCATCATGCGCAGGAAGGCCAGGATTTCATCCTGACGGTAGCTGTGGCAGTGGATGAGCCGGGTGCCTTCGAGGATTTCCATGAGGGCCTCGAGTTCGAGATCCCGCCGAACCGGCGAGCCGTCGGACTGGCGCCCCTTGCGGAACGCCTCACGGTACTGCTGGGCCGCGGTGAATCGATTCCGATAAAAGGTGCCGACGCCCATCCGGGTTTGCGGGAATCGGGTCACCGCCTTGTCGCCCCAGCCCGATTGTTTGACGTTCTCACCGAGGGCGAACTTGATGCCACCAGGAGCCGGTTCGAATTTCAGCGCCTCGGGCGTGGCTCCTTCGCGCAGCTTGATCACGCAGTTCTGGCCACCGATGGGGTTGGCCGATCCGTGCAGCAAGTTCACCAGCGTGGTGCCGCCGGCCAGTTGCTGGTGGATGTTCTCGCTCTCGGAATTGACCACATCGGCGATGCGGACCATGGCCGTGCTGGGCAATGTCGCTTCATTGACGGCTCCCAAGATCATGGAGTGCGAATGGCAGTCGAGGATGCCCGGGGTGACATGCAGCCCGGTGCCATCGATTTCCTGAACCGCCGGACCGGCCGCCAGTGAAGCACCCACGGCCTGGATCCTTCCATTGGCCACCAGCAGGTCGGCCCGCGACACGATGCCTTGTGGCCCACTCGTCCAGATCGTCGCATTGCGGACGATCACCGAACCCGGTTGAGCAATGGGTCCCCGGCCTTCCATGGGCGCATGAGCCACCCGCCGGTTGGCCAGATCTCGCTCGGCGGCCTTCTTGGCTTCGGCCTCCGGGTTGGGATCTTTCTTTTCAGGCGTCTTGAGGGCGGCATCGGTTTCGTAGGCCACGCCATCAATCCAGACCGCCGTGACCCGAGAGGCCGGATCGAAGAACCCGCCCCCGGGTTCCACCACGGTCAGGTGGGCGAGCTTTCCCGATTCCAAGGTGCCTAGAGAATCCCCCAATCCACACAGCCCGGCTGGAGCGGTGGTCAGGGCGGCCAGTGCCTCCGACTCGGAGAGCCCACGGTCGAGGGCGGTCCGGAGTTGGGTTCGGAAGGATTTCCGGTCCGGCAGGGAGTGGGTGGTCAGGGCGATGGTTAGCCCGGAGCGGACGAGCAGGGCCGGGTTTTCCGGGGCCCAATCCCAAGCCCTCAGCACGTCGAGCGAGACTGAATCCCAGGCGGAATCCTCCGGGAATTTGGGCAGCGCCGGGAAATGGAGCGGCACGATGAACGGAACGGCCGCCTTGGCCAGGGGTGCCAGGAGGTCCGGCCGTCGCCACTCTTGACCGCTGGCGACCAGTTGCGGGCGCACCCCCGCTTCGGAGGCCACCCGGAACGCGCGGTCCTGCATCAGGACACTGCCGCTTTCGAAGACCACCGGTTGGGAGCCCGCAGCGGAAGGGCTTCCAAGCGTCGGTTGGAGCGCAGCGAGGGCCGCGTTGAACTCGGGCCGCTGGCGGGTGTTCGATCGTCCGGCTGAACTGTAATCGGCCTGATCCGCACGGTACCACGCCGCATCCATCCAAGCCTGCCTCACTGTCGCGATGGCTCCCATGAGCGATTTGGGATAGGCGTCGCCGCCTCCGCCTCCGACGGCAAAGGCCACGTGTTGGGCGGTGTCGGGCTTGAGGATCGCCCGGTTTGGAGACACATCCGAGAGGCTGATGGCCACGGATTGTCCGCGCAGGATGCCCTTGGCCGGAACGACATTGGCGGCGGTAAAGCCCATCTCACGCAGCGCGGCCAATTCCTTGGGATCCGGGGACAAGCCGTCGCTCATCCGGCGTTCGGGTGTCACCTCGGCGATGCCATGGGCGGGACCGGGGGATCCGGCATCGCGTTCCTGGCCGGGTACTCCAAAAAACCGTGAAGCCCCGGAGGTGAGCGATCCTGTGCCGGTCGCCGGAAAATCGGAGCCCTGTGTGGTCACCGCGCCGGCCGTCGATCCGAGCGTCAGGTACGGATCGATGAATCCGGCGTAAACGTGCGCGCCGGGCAGGTTCCAAGTCCGGGCCGAGGTTGGCACGTTGAGCCCGACACCCACCGAGGCAATCCGGCCATCGCGAATGAGGAGCGTGGCATTGGTCAGGGTCACGCCGGGACGCACATGGGCCAGGATGCCCGTCAGCGCATGTTCACCGCGGGACTCCGGAGTGAATCCGGGGGCAGTCAGGTCGGCTGCGTTGGCCGATCCGATCGCGGCACTGAATCCCAACCCCAAGGCCATTCCCCACGCCACTGGGCCTGCAACTGCGACGCTCATGCACTGGAGGCTAGTGTCGCCTCCGTGAAATGCCACGGGCAATTCGGCTGGCGGACAAGGTCGGGACTTTTTTGGGCGAACCATCCGCGTGCCGTCCGTTGTGCGGACTGCTTTATCCCCCAGCGCCGGTTTTTCTCAGGAACCTTGAAAGGTCGGTGGAGCAACCGGCGAATCCTAAGGCAATGGCGGAGACAGGGAGGCTCCCGACACAGCGCTCACCCCGCCTGCGACAACGACACCATCAACAATACCCCCACCCGTGAAACTGCAATACATCACCCGAATCCTTGCGCTTCTGCTGGCTGCGATCCCGATCATTCCCAGTTTGCTGTGCGCCCAGCAGCCCATTGCTCTCTGGGACTTCAACCAAACCAACGACCTCCTGCGTGCCACCTCCGGCTCGGCGACACTGGCGGTCCTGGGCGGGCTTCGCACGGCTCCGGCCTCCGGCATTGGTTCGAGCGATCCCTCCACCAACGCCGACTTTGCCCTGCAACTCTCCGGCTTTCCCAAGCAGGGCACCGGAGCCCGGAGCGCAGGTCTGGAAATCGCGACTTCTACGGTGGGTTTCCAGTCCGTCGTCCTCAGGTTCGATGTCCGGGCCACCAGCACCGCCAGTCGCCGCATCCAAGTATTGTATTCCACCGATGGGCAAACGCTGATGGTCGGACCTGCCTTCATCTTGAATGGAGGCACGACCTTCACCAACGGCCTAACGGTCGATTTTTCGGCACTTCCCGAAGTCGCCAATCAGCCGCAGTTTCGGGTTCGATTGGTCTCGGATTGGGACGGCGACTCCTATGTTGGAGTCGCGGGCAACTACAGCACTGTGGGCACTTGGCGAATTGATCATTTGCGCCTGACCGGGGTTTCTTCCGGGGTTCAACCGGTGGATCCCGAGTCTGAAGATCCCGCGCTCGTCACCATCGCCTGCCAACCGCTCACCCTGCAGGTACCCGAAGGAGGGGGCGCCCTGTTTCGGGTCGCCGCCAAGGGAGCCGGCCCCTTGCGTTATCAGTGGTGTCTCAATGGACAGCCGTTGTCTGGGGCTATTCGTCAAGAGTTGAGGATCGCCCAAGTGTACCGAGACCAACTGGGCCTTTACACGGTGCGCGTGAGCCATGCCGAAGGTTCGGTCCTCAGCGAGGAAGCCTCGTTGAGCTTTTTGACCGATCCGACCATCCATCCCATCTGGGTTCAGGCTGAGCCAGGCCCCCTGGGTTCCATCCGGTTGTCATGGCCCAACCGGCCAGGGAGCACCTATTCGGTCCTCCGATCGGTGGGTTGGGACGGCCTTACTTCGGTCATTGCCACGGGAATCACCGGTGGTTCCTTCACCGAGAACCCCCCGAGCGGAAACCAATTCTTCTATTGGGTCCAGATCCAGTAGCCCTCTGGGCACGCGTGGGTTTCGCTTCAAGCGGGGCGGGAATTGCCGCTTCGGACCTTGGGCACTCCATCTCGATGATCTTTTTCCATCGTTTGACAGTCTGGACGCTCACTTTTAGCCTGAAGGGATGGAAACCGAGGTTGCTCAAGATTCTATCGTCACCGTCACCGAGAGTGCTGCTCAGCAAATTGCCGCCATGTTGGCCGGTGATTCCGAGAACGCGGGCAAGAGCTTGAGGGTATTCGTCGAGGGGGGCGGCTGCAGTGGCATGCAATACGGCATGGTGTTCGACGAGCGACGCCCCGACGACTTGGGTGCCGAATTCCATGGGGTGGGCGTGGTGGTTGACCCGTTTTCCGCCAATTACATGCGCGGTTCGGTCATTGATTTCAGCGACGAGCTCACTGGCGGCGGTTTCAAGATCAACAACCCCAATGCCCACAGCAGCTGTGGCTGCGGCAAGTCGTTCTCCGCCTGATCGACGACGGCCTCTGGGCCGAAAAGGGAGCTTCTGCGGCCTCGAAAAGGTCCAGAGCCGCAGAGCTTCCCCGAGTCAGTTTGCTTGTTTTCAGAACCGCTGGATCCGGTGGATCTTCTGGTTTCCCAGTCAATGCACGGACTCGGTTGGTGGGCTCAGTTGGTGAATGCAATGCCATGAATCGGGGCCCGATTTTCCGCCGGATCCCGGGCCTCGGTACGCTGTTGGATTCTTCGGTGCAGCCTCGGTTTTGCTGCAGATTTTCCAGACTGGGTGGGTCGAAGCTGTTCTCAGAGTGGATCGTGCGGCCGGACCCTAGGCTGAGGCTTTCCCGAGAGTCCGCCGTCTTCTGACTTCTCAACCCGGCGTCCAATCGGCTTGAATCGTCGTTCTGCGGAACGCCGCAGAATGCTCGTAATTTCAGACCCCTGCCCCCCATGGAGGACACCAATTCCCTGATCGAACAGCGCCGCCAGAATCTGGCCGGACTCAATGCCCGGGGTGTCAACCCGTTCATGAACGCGTTTTCGCCCGATGCCCAATGTGGCACCGTTCGAACCGAGTTGGCCCGTTGGGCCGAATGGAACAAATCCGTCGAGCCGAAGGGTGAGCCGGTGGGCTTGGCGGAGGGCACCCGTGTGCGTCTGGCGGGTCGCATCACGGCCCACCGCGACATGGGCAAGAGTCAATTCCTCGACTTGCGCGACGTGAGTGGTCGCATCCAGCTTTGGATCCAGCCCAAGGTCTTGGGCGAAGAGGCAGCGGAGGTCTTCAAGCTCCTCGACCTCGCTGATTTCATTGGGATTGAAGGCACTTTATTCGTCACCCGCATGGGCGAGCCGAGTGTGAAGGTGGAGTCCTTCACGCCCCTCGGGAAATCCCTGCGGCCACCCCCCGGCAAGTGGCATGGGTTGGAAGACACGGAGATCCGCTACCGCCAACGTTACCTCGACCTCATCGCCAACGAGTCGGTCAAGGACGTCTTCCTCAAGCGGTCTCAGATCCTGAAGGAAATCCGGGGCTTCTTCCACCTGCGGGGCTATGTGGAAGTGGAGACGCCGATGATGCAGGCCATTCCCGGTGGTGCTGCGGCCCAGCCGTTCAAGACCTTCCACAACGCCCTCGGCTGCGAGTTCTTCATGCGCATCGCGTTGGAGTTGTACCTCAAGCGTCTCCTGGTTGGAGGTGTGGACAAGGTGTTTGAGATCGGCCGTAATTTCCGCAACGAAGGCCTATCCCGGCGGCACAACCCCGAGTTCACCATGCTCGAGGCCTACGAAGCTTACGGCGACTACGCCACCATGATGGAGACGGTCGAGTCCCTCATCCGTCACCTGGCCCTGAGCGTCGTTGGTACACTCAAGATCGAGCACCGCAACGCCGATGGCGATATTTTCAAGACGATCGATCTCTCCCACTGGCGTCGCGCCCGTTACAAGGACCTCGTGCGCGAGAAAGCCGGGGACGATTGGTTCCAGGTGTCGCCAGAAGAACGCCGTCGCCGCGCCGTTGAAGACCTCAAGCTCTCGGGAGACATCGCTGCTGGCTACGAAGACTTTGAAGTCACCGCAGCCGTCTTCGAGAAGCTCGTCGAGCCCACCCTCATCCAGCCCACCTTCGTCACCCACCTGCCCAAGCAATTGGTGCCCTTGGCCAAGATCTCCACCGAAGATCCGACGACTGTGGAAGTCTTCGAATGCTGCATCAACGGCCAAGAGATCGCCCCGGGCTACACCGAGCAGAACGACCCCATCGCCCAGCGCGAGGCCCTCGAGCATCAGGCCGGCGGCGAGCAGCAGAAGCTCGACGAAGATTTCCTGGTCGCCCTCGAACACGGAATGCCCCCGGCCGGCGGCATCGGCATCGGCATCGACCGCCTGTGCATGATGCTCCTCGGTCAGGAAAGCATCCGTGACGTGATCCTCTTCCCGCAACTCAAGCCCAAGGCGTAACCGTCTCTCCTACCGAGTCGCCACTCGAAGAGCCGTTCACGGAACCCTATCGATACCGAGATGCGACAGCGCGTGGGCGCAGCCCCCGTTGCGATTCAGCTACCCCACCTTTGGCTCCGTACCCCCCGTGGCTGACGCCGGGCGGTAGCGGGGCGGGCCGGAGAGAGCATTGGAACGTGAACATCCTGCTCCCTCATCGCGCGCAGCGCGAAAGCGTCCGATGGACACGTTCCCTGCGAACGCAGGCCCGCCCCGCGGAGCCCCCCCCCCGCGACCGACGTGCCTTACCAGTCCCCTGGCACTTGGGCCCAGGTCTTGAAGGTCGTGAAGGCCTTCCTCTGAGAATCTGTGCCTCATTCCGAATCGCCTCGAGTCAGGTTCCCTCATCGAACCCCCAATCCACGAAGCAGCAGCGGGATCGGGCCGGAGCGAGCATAGGAACGTCGACATCCTAATTCCCGTCGCGCGACAGCGCGAAAGCCCAGCCGGCCCCAACGTTCCCTGCGAGCGCAGGACCGATCCCGCGGAGCCCCCACCGCCCACAAGCCCCAGGCGCCAGCCCCAGCACTCTAACACCACAAAACACGTGAGAGCACCCGGGGGTATGCGGCGTTCCTTCAGAGCGCTCCGGTTGTGCGCCATACCCGGGGTTTCACCCCGGGCTGGTATGCGGTGCCCCGTTGGGGCACTCCGAACGCCTTACCTTCCCCAGAGCCCCCACCGCCTCCACGTCCCCAGCGCCCCAGCGCCATCACCACAACACATCGGGTCAACGACGTTTGTTTTTCCTCAACGGCGACAATCAAACCACCTCATAGAGGGACAAGCCCCCAATCCACGAAGCGGCAGCGGGATCGGTCCGGAGCGAGCATAGGAACGTCGACATTCTGATCCCCTTCGCGCGACAGCGCGAAAGCTTAGCCGGCCCCAACGTTCCCTG
>CAMCYJ010000030.1 GCA_945883815.1 Akkermansia muciniphila
TTCGTACCCGTTCAATCCTTCAGGTTGTCGTGTTCTGGTAAATCTGGATGCGCTGGGTTTTCCCCGAATCCTTCCATCGGGGTTGCGCGGTCGTCAGAAGCTTGTCACAACGAACTGATGCCTCCTTCATCCGGTTCTGGGAAATCCCCGGCGATGCCGCAGCGCTTGGCGTCGATGGATGCCTACCGTGGGTTCGTCATGTTGCTCATGGCGGGCGAAATGGTTCGTCTGGGAGCCGTGGCCGCCAAGATGCCCGCGGACAGTGTGTGGCATTTCTTGGCGCACCATCAGGACCACGTGGATTGGCAGGGATGCACGCTCCATGACCTGATCCAACCGTCCTTTTCCTTTTTGGTGGGTCTGGCCTTGCCGTGGTCCATCGCTTCGCGCCAGCAGTCCGATCAAGGCTTCCTGCGGATGTTCTTCCACACGCTGTGGCGGGCCCTGGCCTTGTCGGCGCTGGGTATTGCGCTGCGCTCCACGCACGCCTCGCAGACGAATTTCACCTTCGAGGACACGCTCACCCAAATAGGTTTGGGCTATACGTTCCTATGGCTTCTGGCCTGGAGGAGCGTGCGGACGCAGGTGGTTGCACTGGTGGTCATCCTCATCGGCTACTGGGCCTGGTTCGCGGCCGCGCCGTTGCCCGGTCCGGAGTTCGATCCCTCAACTGTCGGTGTCTCGGCCGACTGGATGCAGCAGCACGGCCTGAGCGGATTCGCCGCCCACTGGAACAAGAACGCCAATCCGGCCCACCACTTCGAAGTGTGGTTCCTCAATTTGTTCCCGAGGGCCAAGACGTTCCTGTACAACGGGGGCGGTTATCTGACGCTGAGTTTCATTCCCACCTTGGGCACGATGATTTGCGGTCTATTGGTGGGCGGATGGTTGCGCCGAGAGGACGTTCCGATCGGCCGGCGGTTGTTCCGAATCGCCTTGTTCGGCCTGGCCGGTCTGGGGGTCGGATGGATCCTCGATAGAACTGGAATCGCGCCGGTGGTCAAACGCATCTGGACACCCTCCTGGGTGCTCTTCAGCGGCGGTTGGTGCTGCTTGCTCCTCAGTGGTTTCTATCTCTTGGCCGATCGCCTGAAGCAGTCTTGGCTCACCTTCCCCCTCCAGGTGGTGGGCATGAATTCCATTTTCATGTACGTCACCAGCCACCTGTGGGACGGCTTCTTCCGCGACAATTTGCGGACCCATCTCGGCAAGACATTCTGGCCCGATTTTTTCGGGATTTACGCGCCGGCCGTGGAAGGAGCGGCTGTGCTGTCGATTTTCTGGGCGATGTGCTGGTGGTTGTGGAAGAAGCGTCTCTTCATCCGCATTTGACGGGTCACTGGTCCGCTGTGGGCATTGGTGAAGGAACAACAGGATGAAACGAGGCGTGATAACGTCAGGATTCCCGAAACCGGAGACCTACCCGGTGCGATATCCGGTGCAGTCATCCGTGCGCCGAGTGGGCAGCACTCTGGGATGGATCGCGGCGACCGCTCTGACATGGATGTCGCTAGTAGGGTCCGCGGCCGCCGAAGGGGTCGATGCCAAGACGCGGGTGCTCTTCGACCGTCATTGCCTGAATTGCCATTCCACCGCCAAGCACAAGGGCGACCTCGATTTGGAGCAAGTGCTCCAGCCGGGTGCGGAGTCGACCGACTCCAAGGTTTGGCAGCAAGTGCTCGAGCAGGTTTCCATACAGGAAATGCCTCCGAAGGAGGAGCCGGAGATGGATGCCCAGGCCCGGGAGCAATTGATGGCCGGAGTGCGTGGGATGCTGGGTCGCTGGGCCCGGAAAAATGCCGGGGACCCCGGACCGGTCGTCCTGCGGCGTTTGTCCAATGCCGAGTACACCTACACGATCCGGGATTTGACCGGCGTGGACTCGCTGGATCCGGCCCGGGAGTTCCCGGTCGATTCGGCCTCGGGCGAGGGGTTCATGAACGTGGGGCAATCGCTGGTGATGTCGCCCTCACTGGTCACCAAATACCTCGATGCGGCCAAGGAGGTGGCTCGCCATGCGGTCCTGCTTCCCGATGGGGTGCGGTTCTCTTCGAGCACTTCGCAGCGTGATTGGACCGAAGAACGCCTCGCGGCCATCCGGCAGTTCTACGGGCGCTACACCCAAAATGGCGGCGGCACCTCGGTCAATCTCCAGGGCATCCAGTTCGACACGCGGGACGGTGGTGTGTTGCCGCTGGCCCGGTATTTGGACGCCACGCTGGAACTGCGGGCCATGGGTCGTTCTCGGAGCGCCAAGGACCTCGAGGCAGCGGCCCGGCATCGCGGGCTCAATGCCCAGTACCTCGGTCTCTTGTGGAAGGCTTTGAACGAAACCGAAGCCTCGCCGCTCCTGGACCAGGTCCGGACTCGTTGGCGCGAGGCCAAGCCGGGTGAGGGTGCTGCCGTGGCCGCCGTGGTGGAGTCGTGGCAGCGTTCGGTCTGGCGATTCACCACCGTGGGTCACATCGGTAAGCGGGATGGTCCCAGCGCCTGGCAGGTGCCGATTTCTCCTCTGGCTAATGCTCGCGAGACGCGCTTCAAGCTGCCGGCTCCAGATGCCTCTGGGGAGGTTCGCGCTTTCTTGGTCACCTCCGATGCAGGAGATGGTTCGGCCTCGGATGTGGCGCTCTGGTCCAATCCGCGCCTTGTGGCTTCGGGTCGGCCGGATGTGCCGCTGAGTCGGCTGCGTTCGGTCATTCATCGCTTGGATCAAACCCGGGGTCCGCTCTTCTCTCAGGCGGCGGCGTGTCTGAATGCCGCGGCCGAATTGACCGAGGTTCCTTCTGGCGAGGCGCTGACCGCGCTGGCCCGCTCCAAGAATCTCGACCCGCAGGTGTTTGCCGCGTGGTTGGAGGCGCTGGGAATGCGTTCCGGAGGCACCCGCATTGAGGAGCTTATCACGTCCACGCTCGAGAGCGCGCAGGGGTATTCCTTCATCCAGGGCTGGACCGGTGCGGATGCCTTGAGTGTCACGGCCAATTCCTCGGATCGCGAGGTCCGGGTGCCGGGCTTGATGCGGCCCCACAGTGTCGCCGTGCATCCGTCTCCGTCGCGTCGCGTGATCGTGGGATGGCGGGGGCCGGTCGCGGGAACCTTCAAGATCGAGGGCTTGGTGCAGCACTCCCACACCGAGTGCGGCAACGGCGTGAGTTGGGTGGTGGAACTCCGTCGCGGAGCCACGCGCCAGACGTTGGCCTCCGGTGTGTCTCAAGGTGCCAAGGAAGTGCGTTTCGGGCCGCTGCCCCCGGTGACCGTGAGTGTGGGCGATGTGGTCTGCCTGTCGGTGGGGCCGCGGGATGGCAACCACTCCTGCGATCTCACCCGCGTGGACCTCCAGTTGTCCGATACTGCGAATACCAAGCAAACTTGGAGTCTCTCGGGTGACGTATCGCCTGCCATCCTGGCTGGCAATCCCCATGCCGACCGGATGGGTCATCCAGCGGTCTGGCATTTCTTCAGTGAACCCGAAGCCCGAGGCGGCGCCATCGAGACTTCCATTCCCGAGGGATCCTTGTTGGCCCGCTGGCGTGCGGCCGCATCGATGCCAGAGAAGCGCGGATTGGCTGCAGATCTCCAAGTGTTGTTCTCCTCCGAGCCGGCCGGCTTGGGCAAGGATGCTCCCGATGCGGTCTTGCGACGCCAGTGGACATCCCTTCAGGGGCCGCTGCTGGGGGCCGTTCTCCGAGGCCTCTTGCAACAGCCGGAGCTGACGATCTCAGCATCCGCCTCGGCAGCTCAGCAGGGCCCGGGGCCCGATCCGGCCCTCTTTGGGAAGAATCCCGTCTCCGCGTCTCGCGTCGCCGCTCAAGACCTTTGTGTGAAGGCCCCGTCGGTGGTGGAGGTTCGCTTGCCGGCCGAATGGGCAGCCGGTGGCGAACTGGTGGCCACGGCCGCACTCGACGCCTCTGCGGGTCCTGAGGCGAGCGTTCAGATGCAAATGCTGCCGCTGCGTCCGGCCTCGCTGGCGCTGGTGCCGGGAGCGGTCAGCACGAAGGGTGGAAAGGGCACTTGGTCGGACGGCGAATTGCCCATGCAGTCCGACCTTCCGGTGTTGGTGGCCGACGGAGGTGCTGCACGTCGTCATTGGGAACAGGGGCTGGAACGCTTCCGTGGGCTGTTCCCGGCCGCGCTGTGCTACACCAAGATCGTGCCCGTCGACGAGGTGGTGACGCTCACTCTCTACTATCGGGAAGACGACGCCCTGCGGCGCTTGATGCTCACTCCAGCGGAGACGGCCGAACTGGAGCGCCTGTGGTCGGAGTTGCATTACGTCAGCCAAGACGCCTTCAAGCTGGTCGACGCTTTTGAGCAGTTGTGGCAATTCGCCACGCAGGACGCCGATCCCAGTGCTTTCACCCCGATGGGTGAGCCCATCCGCCGCCGGGCCGACGAGTTTCGTCGTCTGCTGACCGACACCGAGCCCGCCCACCTGCAATCGCTCTTCGCCTTCGCGGCTCAGGCCTACCGCCGACCGCTGCGGGAGTCCGAGATCGATGCCCTGGGGAACCTTTATGTCCGACTGCGGGGCGACGGTCTCACCCACGAAGAATCCGTCCGCGGTGTGCTGGCGCGGGTCTTGGTGTCGCCGGCGTTCTTGTATCGGGCTGAACAACCCGCTTCTGGAATAGTGTCCACGCGGGTCAGTGACGTGGAGTTGGCGACGCGCTTGAGCTATTTCTTGTGGGCTTCAACGCCGGACGCCGAGTTGATGGCCGAGGCTGTCGCAGGGCGCCTTCATCGGCCAGAAGTCTTGCGGGCCCAGACCCGGCGGATGCTCAAAGATCCGAAGATCGGCCGCTTGGCCACCGAGTTCGCTCTGGCTTGGTTGCATTTGTACGACTTCGAAACGTTGGACGAGAAGAGCGAGCGGCATTTCCCCGAGTTCCGCGGACTTCGCGGCGCCATGCGTGAAGAGACGGTCCGTTTCTTCACCGACCTCTTCCAGAACAACGGACCGGTGCTCGACATCCTCGATGCCGACCACTCCTTTTTGAACGCGGACTTGGCGCGCTTTTACGGACTCCCCTCGACAGGCTTTGCGAACTCCAACGAATGGCGGCGGGTCTCGGGTCTTCGGCCGCTTGGGCGCGGTGGCATTTTGGGGCAGGCGTCCACTCTGGCGCGTCAATCGGGCGCCTCGCGAACTAGCCCCATTTTGCGAGGCAACTGGATCAGCGAGGTGATCCTCGGCGAGAAGCTGCCCAAGCCGCCGAAGGATGTGCCCCGGCTGCCCGAGGATGAATCGCTCGACCAGCTCACCGTGCGGCAACTCACCGAGAAACACAGTTCGGATCCGAAGTGCTCGGGCTGCCACCGTCGCATCGACGCCTACGGCTTCTCGCTGGAATCGTTCGATGCGGTGGGGCGTTTCCGTGAACGGGATCTCGGCGGCCGGGCCATCGATGTCCGGGCCAAGGCTCCTGATGGCACCATGCTTGAAGGCGCGGCTGGGTTGCGGCGTTATTTGTCGCATCAGCGCAAGGAGGCTTTCCTGCGCCAATTCAGTCGCAAGCTTTTGGGCTATTCCTTGGGTCGCGGCGTGATGCTGTCGGACGAGCCCTTGTTGAGCGATTTGCAGCGGAAGCTCTCTGCCCGGGAGGCCCGGGTTCAGGGCGCCGTTGAAACCATTGTCTCGAGCTCCCAATTTGTGCGAATCCGTGGTATGGACCGCAAACCCGAAGAATAGCCTCAACCCTCCAGAACCCACTACCATGCCTCAACATTCACTGAATCGGCGCACGTTCCTTCGCGGCGTCGGCGTCTCCATGGCGTTGCCCTGGATGGAATCCCTCACGGTCTGGGGCGACACGCCGCCGGCGGGAAAGCGTCCGGCCAGCGAGGCGCCTGTGCGCATGGCGGTGCTCTTCTCCGGCAATGGGTTCCACTCCAAGGAATGGTGGGCCCGGGGAGAAGGGGCACAGATGGAGTTGGGCCAGGTGTTGGCTCCGTTGAACGACTTCCGCCAGAAGACCGTGTTCGTGCGCGGTCTCTACAATGCGGAGGCGCTCAAGGGGAACATCCACAGTTCACAAACCGGCAACTTGCTCTCCGGAGCGCCGTTGGCCTCGGGTGGCGAGATTCGTTCGGGCACCAGCTTGGACCAGTTCGTGGCGCAGGCGCAGGGCCGGACCACCAAGGTGCCGAGCTTGGTGCTGGGCTGCGAGAAGTCCAACCCGTCGGTCCACAAGAACTACTCGATGCTCTACAGCTCGCACATTTCGTGGACTTCGCCGACGACTCCCACGCCGCTGGAAATTTATCCGGCGCTGGCCTTCGACCGGTTGTTCAAGGATTCCAACGAAAAGGGCGACCGCAGTGTGCTCGATGCCGTCTTGTCCGACGCGCAAAGCCTGCGCCGCCAAATTAGCCTCAACGACCGCCGCAAGCTCGACGAGTATCTGGATTCGGTTCGGGACGTGGAGCAGCGCATCGACCATGCCGGAAAGAAGGGCGAGCTGCAGGGCTGGCGGCCGACGTTGTCCAAGCCCGACATGGCCCGTCCGGCGGACGGTATCCCGCAGGACATTGCCGAGCACATGAAGCTCATGTGCGACATCCTGGTGCTCGGGTTCCAGACCGATACGACGCGGATCACGACCCTCAAGCTCAACAACGATCACAGTTCGCTGCGGTTTCCGAATCTCGGTGTGGACTACATGATCCACCATTTGCTCTCGCACAGCGACTCGGCCGACTGGCTCAAGGTGAACCAGTTCTTCGTGAAGCAGTTGGCCTACATCGCCCGCAAACTGGATGCCGTTCAGGAAGGGGAACGCACCCTGCTCGACAACACGATGCTGCTGTATTGCTCGTCGATGCTGAACGGTAACCACGATGCCAACCAGTTGCCGGTGGTGCTGGTCGGCGGCGGCGGCGGTCGTATCCGCGGCGGTCGGGTTCTCGACTACAAGGAAAAGCCCAATCGCCAAATGTGCCGGTTGTTCTTGTCGATGATGGACAAGATGGATGTGCGGCCCGGCTCCTTCGGCGACGGTCGTCAGCCGCTCGATGAACTATCAGCGGGCTCCGCGGGATCAGTCCGCGCTCGCAGGGAACGTTGGGACAGGAGGGGCTTTCCAGCGCTATCGCGCTGGGGGGACTAGGGTGTCGACGTTCCTATGCTCGCCGCGGACCGATCCCGCTCCGCTGCAGTTTTTGGAGGCTCCGCGGGATCGGGCGCTTCCGGGTGGCGGGCCGGAAAAGGATCAGAGGAGCAGTCGGCGGATGGCGTCGTAGTCGCTGACCACGGCGGTGGCGTCTTGCAGCTTCTCGGCTGGTAGGGTGTTGGTGATGCCGATGACGCGCATGCCAGCGGCGCGGGCGGCGGCGACTCCGGCGGCGGAGTCTTCGATGACCACGCAGTCGGCCGGGTTCACGCCCAGTTGGCTCGCAGTATGCAGAAAGATGTCGGGCGCTGGTTTACCTCTGGCCACATCCTGGGCGCTGACGACTTTCTCGAAGTGCCGACGCAAATCCTGCATCCCCAACACGGCGGCGATCACCTCGTGGTTGGATCCCGATGCCAAAGCCACCCGGGTTTGTTGAGCGAGGTCAGACACCAGGGCCGGGATGGGCTGAAAGATGGGTTGAGCGGCTTCGAGCAAGGTCATGAAGCGGCCTTGCTTCCAAGCCATCAACTCATCGAAGGGTTGAGACGGTGCATGACGGGCGATGAAGTCCAGCCACAGCGCCTTGTCGGAACGGCCGTAATAATCGGGGAAATGGAAGCCGTGGGTTGAGCCGTAGCCCATTTCCTCGAAGACCACCTGGAAGGCTTTTTCGTGCAGCGGTTCGCTGTCCACGATCACTCCATCCATGTCGAATATCACCGCCGCGTAAGGTCGCATTGCGCGGAGATTGCGCCCGGGACCCCGGACGGGGTGCAAGCGGGAAACGAAGGTCTCAGGCAGTCCCCGAGGTTTGGTCTCGGGTTTCCCAAAGGCTCAGGCATTACTGCGCGATGCAGTAGAGCGCGTTGTGGGTGCGGACGAAGATTTCGCCGCCCGAGAAGGCCGGAGTGGAGTTGGAGAGTTCCCCGAGTGGGTTGGAGGCGATGAGTTCGAACTTTGGCGCGGCCTTCAGAACCAAGGTGTCGCCCGACTGATTGACGAGGTAAATCCGGTTGCCGACTCGGACGCCTGTGGCCTAGGTGGCGCTGCTGCCACCCGAGGCGGGCAAGCGCTCCTCGAAGACCATCTTGCCGTCGGACATCCGGTAGCATTGGAAGAATCCGTCGGTGACGCTCACATAGGCATGACCCTCATGGATGATGGGTGATCCGATGGTGTGCTTCTTCATGCGCTGCTCGTGGAAAATCCGCTGGCTCGTGCGGTCGCCTTCGCCACCCGGGGCGATGGCCACCATGCCGCCGAAGAACCCTCCCATGCTTAGCAGGGTGCCCTCTCCGAAGGTGGTGGAGCTGTACACCAGCGGGTTGATGCCGTCGGTGGTCCAGAGTTCGCGGCCGTCGGCCGGCGCGAAGGCGCGGATCTTGTTGGCGACCGGCAGGATGAGTTCGTCACGTCCTTTGGCCCGGATGACCAGCGGGGTACTGAAGGTGCCGAGGGCTCCGTCATTCTTCCCGGCGAATCCATCAAAACGTTCCGCGGGATGCTGTTCCTTGAGGGCGACCTTCCACAGCTGTTTCCCGGTTTTCTTGTCCAAGGCATACAAGGCGGAGAACTCGCCGGGGCCGTGGTAGACGATGACTCGGTCTCCATGGATCACCGGTGAGGAACCTTGTCCCCATTCGTGGCGTTGCTTGCCGAGGTCGGCCTTCCAAAGGGTTTTGCCCGCGAAGTCGTAGGCCACGATGCCGGCCGATCCGAAGCTGGCCACGACTCGCTGCCCGTCGGTCACCGGTGAGGCCGCGCAATGCGGGTTGGTCTTGTGGCGCGGGTCATTCGCCTCGTAGGGGACGCTTTGTTGCCATCGGAGCTTACCGGTCTTCCGGTCGAAGGCCATTAGCGTCCGCTGCTGGCCGTCCCGGAGGGCCTGGGTGATGAACACCGTGTCGCCCCAGACAATGGGCGAGGAGTTTCCGGCCTCTGGCAGTTCCGTGCGCCACCGTACGTGTTCGGTTTTGTTCCAGCGTTCCGGAAAGCGTATCTCAGGCGAGGTGTTGTCTTGGGAAGGGCCCCGCCAAGACGGCCAGTCGGCCGCATTCAGGGTTCCGGCGATGGCCCCCAGGAGCAGGAGGCGGGAGGCGGCGACGCGGAGGGAGTTCATTGATGGGGAGTCTCCACAACACGGCCCGCTTAGCCAAGCCGACAGACACACCGACAGACGCACCGCGGATCTCTCGGCGAAGGTAGGGAATTGAGGTAGGTGTATCTTTGGAAGAGGCGCGTTCGGAGTGCCCCAACGGGGCACACAGCCTCGTTCGCAGACGATGACTCGCGGGGAAAAGGCGCAGGGCAGGGCTGAGGGTTCTCTAACCCGTGCGTCCGAAGCGTTTTTCCAAATCGCGCCAGCCCATTTCGATCATCGTGGGGCGACCGTGCGGGCAGGTGTAGGGCATGGAGCACTTCTTGAGGTCGACGAGGAGTTGGTCGAGTTCGCGGCCTGAGAGCGGGTCGTTGGCCTTGACCGCATGACGGCACACGGTCTTGGCGATGACGTCTTCTCCCAGTCGCATCAAGTTCACACCGGAGCCCGCGGCCTTGAGGGCGTCGATGAGATCGAGGGTGAAGCGCTTGGGGTGGTTGGACTTCACCAGAGGCGGGAGCGCATCGAGCAAGAAGGTGCGATCCCCGAATTCGCTCAGCCCGATGCCCATGCGCGTGAGGGTCTCGAGGTTGCCGCGCACGAATTCGGCGTCGCGCACCGAGAGTTCCACAGTCTCCGGCAAGAGGAGTCGTTGCGATGCCGCCTGATGACCCGCCTCAAGCCGTTGGAGCATTTGCTCGAAGAGGATGCGTTCGTGGGCCGCGTGCTGGTCGAGCAGTACCAAGCCGCGCTCGGATTCGAGCAGCACGTAAAGACGGCCCACGACGCCGATGATCCGCAAGGGACGCTGGAGCAGGGCGACGGGCAGCGCACCGGTGCCCGAAGGATTGGGGGCGACGGCCTGGCTGGAATGGGTGGGCTGGGTTTGGCCGGAGGGCGGCACCGCGCTTAGGGCCACGGTCGCCGGTGGGGTCGCCGGGAGGGGGCGGGCGAGCGGCTCAAAAGGTCGCGAGATTGAGGGTTCGGCAGCTGGGTGTGCTGGCATCGAGACCGGGGGTGAGGCGTCACCGGAACCGGCATCCGGAACGGTCGCCGCCAAGGCCGGTGCCGCATCGGTCTTTGGGGTCGGGATGTCCAGGTGGGACCTCGGGGCGGAGAGATCCGCGGGTGGGTTCGCCTCCGCCGTTTCCGTGCCGGAGAACCCGGGCAGCAAGGTGGCCTCAAGCACGGTCGGCAACTGCGGCGGGACCGGAGATCCCGGGGCCTCGCCGGCGAGCATTGGCAGGCGTGGCTCATGCGTGAAGCCAGCAGCCTCGGGATGTGCCTGGTGGAATGCGTGCAGCGTGTCGCGGATGGCCTTGGCCACGAGGCGTCGCACGGCGGATTCTTCCCGGAACTTCACCTCGCGTTTTTGCGGGTGGACGTTCACATCGACCGCCGCCGGATCGATTTCCAGGAACAGACAGCAAACGGGATAACGCCCGCGCATCAAGGCCGTGTGATAGCCCTCAGCCAGTGCAAAATGGAGCCCGCGATTCTCGACGGGGCGTTGGTTGACGAAGACGTGTTGTTCGTCGCGTGAGCTGCGCGATACGCCCGGCGCTCCGATGAATCCCCACAGGCGGAATCGCGACAGTTTGCCCGAATCGCGCAGCACCCAATTCTCGCCGGGCTCCAGGTCGGGCGCTTCTTCGATGCCGGCGGAGAACTCCAGCGGAAGGAGCGGTGTCTCGGATCCATGCAATTGGCGTAGCCGTTCCTTGAGTGCGGTGAAGCGGTCGGCCTCGGAACTCCAAGGCACCGGTGGCAATTGCCAGGCGATTCGGCCGTCGCTGACGAAACTGAATCCCACCTGGGGCCAGGCCAGGGCCACCAGAGTGAGGTAGTGCTGGATGTGGGCGCGCTCGGTCTCCTCGGCACGGAGGAATTTTCGCCGGGCGGGCAGATTGAAGAAAATCTGGCGCACCTCGATGGTGGTGCCGGCCGGAGAGGCGGCGGCCTTCACTTCGACGATCTTGCCGCCGTTCACCACCACCTGAGTGGCCTCTCCTGAGGTGTCTTCGCGCTCGCGGGTGGTGATCACGAACCGGCTCACGCTGGCGATGCTGGGCAGGGCCTCGCCGCGGAAGCCCATGGTGGCGATGGAGGCGAGATCTTCGGCGCGGGTGATCTTGGAGGTGGCGTGGCGTTCGAGGCAGAGCAGGGCATCGTCGCGGCTCATGCCCCGCCCGTCGTCGGTGACGCGGATGAGGCTGCGACCTCCGGCTCCGATTTCGACGGTGATGCGGGAGGTGCCGGCATCCAGTGAGTTCTCGACCAGTTCCTTGACCACGCTGGCGGGGCGTTCCACCACCTCGCCCGCGGCGATTTGGTTCGCCACATGTTCTGGGAGCAGCCGAATCCGGTTCACGCGGTTGAGCATTGCGGGTTCGAGCGCCGTCGTGGAGTCCAGAAAGGAGGAGAATGGCGATCGCTGCCTTCGAGGTTTCGGGAGGTCATCCATCGGTGGGAGTGTGTTTCGATGGCTTGACCCGTCGTGAGTGGATCCGTTGCATGGGTCCATGCGGGTGCTGTGCCAATGGCTGGGTGTGGGGTTCGGGCTATCGATCCTGGGTTTGGGTGCTGGGGAGAGTTTGCCCAAGGCCGAGGTGTTGATGCAGCGGTCGTCGCGGCCTCTGGTGATCGCACACCGGGGTTACTCGGCTGCCGCTCCGGAAAACACGCTGCCGGCTTTCCAGTTGGCGATGGAGGCTGAAGCGGACCTGGTGGAATTGGACTACTACCATTCCAAGGATCAGGTGCTGACCGTGGTCCATGACGGCACGTTGGACCGGACGACGGATGCGGTGCGGCGTTGGGGGACTGGCACGAATCGGGTTTCACAAACGCTGTTCGCGAAGATGCACGAATTGGATGCCTCGTCATGGCGGGGTTCGAACCAACCGCCGGCGACGATCCCGTCGTTGATGGAGGCGTTGGATCTTATCCAGTCGCGTTCGGTGACGTTGATCGAGCGCAAGGCGGGTCCGGCGGAGGCTTGTGTGCGGTTGATCCGGGAGCGCCGCGAGGTGAATCAGGTGGTGGTGCAGTCGTTCGATTGGCAATACCTCGAGGAGTACCATCGGCTGGAGCCTTCGCAGATCCTGGGGGCGCTGGGGCCGTGGAAGTCGTATCGGGGCGCGTCGCTTTCCGATGCGGAGCAGGTGCTCTCGGTGCGTTGGATCGATGAGGCGCGTCGCGTCGGAGCCCGGGTTGTGGTGTGGAACCAGAAGGTGGAAGCTTCTGCCGTTGCTGCGGCCCATGAGCGGGGGATGAAGGTGTGGGTTTATACCATTGATGATCCGGCTGATATGACGCGGCTTCTGGATTTGGGTATCGACGGGTTGATCACAAACAACCCGGGACGGGCGTGGCGGGTGCTGGCTGAGCGGCGCGGACGGGTTGGTGGATCCCGTTAGGTCTGGTCGGGTGGTTGGGTTCCTGCCGGTGGGGTCGTCGGACTGGACAACCCTGGGTCGCATCGACAGGGTCCACAGTCATGTTCGCTTCGATTCTTGCTCCCGGTGAGAAGATCCACGTGATCCACCGGCGTCACTTTGATCACGAGCCGCATCGGCATTTCGTTGGGGTGGTCAACGATTACCGCGAGGGCGTGCTTCGGATGACGGGCCATGTCTACGCGGTGGATCCGACGACCTATCAGTTCATCCGCCGGCCGGAGCAGCGGACGCGGGTGGTGTCGGTGGTGAGTGGCGAGGTGATCGTGAACATCATTCCGACCTCGGTGGATTTGTCGAAGATCACGTATAGGCAGGAGGGGACGGCGGTCCGTGTGAGCGACGGGAGCGAGTGGCATCTGGACATTAGTGAAGTGGGTTGGCGCTGAGGGGCTCCGCGGGATCGACCCTGCGCTCGCAGGGAAGCTCGGGAAGTTCCACCATTGCGCTGCGCGCAGGATTTTTTTGATGTTCGCTTCCAGAGCTCGCTCCGGCCCGATCCCGCTCCGCCTGCGTACTTTTTGTTGAGGATTGGGCCTGCGCTCGCAGGGAAGCTCGGGAAGTTCCACCATTGCGCTGCGCGCGGGATTTTTTTTGGTGTTCGCTTCCAGAGCTCGCTCCGGGACGATCCCGCTGCCGCCTTTGGGTGCATCACGAAGGATGCCGTGCTTGGCTCGTACGCGGATGTGGTCTGTGGGTTTGTGCTCGGGTGGGCTCCGCTGGATCGGTCCTCCGCTCGCAGGGAAGCTCTGTAGGCTCAGCCTTTGCGCTGCGCGCAGGTTTTTTTTGGTGTTCGCTTCCAAAGCTCGCTACGGACCGATCCCGCTCCGCTTACGTACTTTTTGTTGAGGATCGGTCCTATGCTCGCAGGGAACGTGGGGATAGGTGGAGCTTTCGCGCTGGCGCGCGAGGGGGCTTAAGGGTGTTGACGTTCCAATGCTCGCTCCGGCCCGGTCCCGCTTGTGCCTTCTGGTGTGGCCAGGCTACCTGTTACAAAACAGCAGTGGATTTCGACCTTCAAAACGTGGGCCCTGTGAGGCGTCGGTTGTCGTCCGAACTGGTGGATTTCGCGTGCGGCAGTCGCGTTGAAGATTCAGTCTTTCTTCAATACGCCAGAACCGGAATGACACCTCACGATGCTGTCTGTGAATGCGGTGTGAACGACCGGCGATACGCCAAAATCAGCGACCGAAAACTCATGACCCCCACGTGAACAAGAAGGCGCTTTCCGAAACCGACATCCGTTCCAAGTTCATCACTCCGGCCCTGTGCGGTCCGGAGGGAGCGGGCTGGGATCTGATGACCCAGGTTCGGGAGGAGGCCTATTTCACCAAAGGTCGAGTGATGGTCCGCGGCAAGACAGTCCGGCGCGGTGAGGCGAAGAAGGCGGATTACCTGCTTTATTACAAACCGAACCTTCCCATCGCCGTCATCGAGGCGAAGGACAACCGCCATGCCGTGGGCGACGGCATCCAGCAGGCTCTCGAATACGCGGAGATCCTGGATGTGCCGTTCGCCTACAGTTGCAACGGCGATGCCTTCCTGGAGCACGACCGCACGGCCGCCGGCGGCACGGTGACCCGCGAGATTCCGCTCGATCAGTTTCCGTCGCCGGCGCAGTTGTGGTCGCGTTTCTGCGCTGCCAAGGGGCTCACGTCGACGCAGGTCGCGGTCACGACTCAGGATTATTACGACGACGGTTCTCGGAAATCACCGCGCTACTACCAGCTCATCGCCATCAACCGCACGGTCGAGGCCATCGCCCGGGGAGAAAACCGCATCCTGCTGGTCATGGCCACTGGCACCGGCAAGACCTACACCGCATTCCAGATCATCTGGCGGCTTTGGAAGGCCGGGGCTAAGAAACGCATCCTCTTCCTCGTGGATCGCAACATCCTCGCCGACCAGACCAAGACCAACGACTTCAAGCCCTTCGGGGCGGCGATGACGAAGATCACCCATCGCAAGGTGGACAAGGCATTCGAGATCTATCTCTGCCTCTACCAAGCCGTCACCGGCACCGAGGAGGACAAGAACATCTACAAGGAGTTCTCGCCGGATTTCTTCGATCTCATCGTCGTGGACGAGTGTCACCGGGGCAGTGCCGCCGACGATGCGGCGTGGCGGCAAGTCCTGGAATATTTCGCCTCGGCGACGCAGATCGGCCTTACCGCCACGCCCAAGGAAACCAAGGAGGTCTCCAACATCGAATACTTCGGCGAACCGATTTACACCTACTCGCTGCGCCAAGGCATCGCCGATGGCTTCCTCGCACCCTACAAGGTGGTTCGCATCGGCCTCGACAGGGACATCCTCGGTTGGCGGCCCCAGCTCGGTCAGGTGGACAGGTACGGGCAGCTTATCGAAGACCGCGAATACAACCTCCGCGACTTCGACAAGAACCTCATCCTCGAAAAGCGCACCGAACTCGTGGCGGCCAAGGTCTCGGAGTTTCTCCGGGCCACCAATCGCTTCGCCAAGACCATCGTCTTCTGTGAGACCACCGACCACGCGGAGCGGATGCGTCAGGCGTTGGTGAATGCCAATGCCGACCTGGCCGCTGCCAACAGCAAGTACGTCATGCGCATTACCGGCGATGATGACGAAGGCAAGGCTCAGCTCGACAACTTCATCGACCCCGAATCGACCTATCCGGTGATCGCCTGCACCTCTCGCTTGATGAGCACCGGTGTGGATGCCCAGACCTGCCACCTGATCGTCCTCGACAAGCGCATCGCCTCGATGACCGAGTTCAAACAAATCATCGGTCGCGGCACCCGCATCCACGAGGACTACGGCAAGTTGTTCTTCACCATCATGGATTTTCGTGGGGCAACGGCCTTGTTTGCCGACCCGAACTTCGATGGCGACCCGGTGCAAATTTACGAGCCGGCGCCGGGTGATCCGCCGGTGCCTCCGGATCAAACCCCTGCCGATCCGAATGACCCCAGCGAAGAAGAACCCAACGAATCCGCCCATGACGCGTTGGCGCCCTATGGCTTGGAAACGGGAGCCGATCCGGTGACCGGTGTCGCCCGCTACTTCGTGGATGGGGTTCCGGTCTCCGTGGCCGTGGAGCGGGTACAATACCTGGATGAGAGTGGCCGTCTGATCACCGAGTCGCTCACCGATTACTCCCGGAAGACCGTCCTCAAGAACTACGCCTCGCTGGATGATTTCTTGGCCGCTTGGAACGACGCCGAGAAGAAGCAAGCGGTCGTGGAGGCGTTGGCTCAACAGGGCGTTTTCCTGGATGAGTTGGCAGAGCAGGTGGGTCGGGAGTTCGACCCGTTCGATCTGGTCTGTCACATCGCCTTCGACCGCCCTCCCATGACCCGTCGGGAGCGTGCGGACCGAGTGAAAAAGCGGGATGTCTTCGGGCGGTATGAGGCCAAGGCGCGCGCTGTCCTCACGGCCCTGCTCGACAAGTATGCCGACAGCGGCATCGCGAGTGTGGAATCGCTGGAGATCCTGAAGGTGGATCCGCTCCGCTCGTTCGGAACGCCCTTTGAAATCGTCGCGCTCTTTGGAGGCAAACCTGCCTACCTGGCCGCCCTCCGCGATCTGGAAACGGCCCTGTATCAGGAAGCCGCCTGACCCATGACTGAACTCGTGGAATACAGCGACTACCTGGTGTTCGTCGATGAAAGCGGCGACCATCACCTCACGCGCATTGATCCTCAGGTCCCGGTGTTCGTGCTGCTCTTTGCGATCCTCCGCAAAGACGACTACGTCGAAAAAGTCTGCCCGGCGCTCTCCCGTTTCAAATTCCAGTTCTGGGGGCACGACGAGGTGGTGTTGCATGAGCACGACATCCGCAAACCCTCCGGCGACTTTCTGTTCCTACTCCAAAAACCATTGAGGGAACGCTTTCTCGCCCAGTTGAGCGCACAGATGGAAGCCTTGCCTGCCACTGTGGTCGCCGTGGTGATCGACAAGCCGTCTTTCGCCTCTCGATACAGTGCGCCCGCCAACCCCTACGACTACGCCATGGAACTGGGGTTGGAGCGTACCCATCGACACTTGGCCACCCTGGGGCAGCCCCGGCATCGGACCGCCATCATGGTCGAGAAGCGCGGTCGTCGCGAGGATGTCGACCTGGAATTGGCCTTCCGGCGCGTGTGTGACGGTACCAACGCCTTGAACCAACGCCTCCCGTTTCAACTGGTGATGATTCCGAAATCCTCCAATTCCGCCGGCCTGCAACTCACCGACCTGATGGCTCGGCCAGTGGCCCTCCATCACCTGCGTCCGGATCAACCCAATCGCGCCTTCGAGATCATCCAGACCAAGTTCCGCCGCAGTCCGGCGGGGCAATACGAGGGCTGGGGCTTGAAGCGGCTGCCCTGAAATGCGAAGGGCCTCCGGGAAATCCCAGAAGCCCAGCGCCGACCGGAAATTTCCAGTCCAACTTGCAAAGAGCTTCGATCCCGCCCTACCGCCCGTCAACCCGATTTGCCTCATGCCCAACGTTTCCAACCTCGTCAAAACCATCCAGGACATCATGCGCAAGGACGCCGGCACTTACGGCGACGCGCAGCGTCTTGAGCAACTGGGCTGGATGTTCTTCCTGAAGATCTTCGATGACCGGGAGAAGGAACTCGAACTGCTGCGCGACGACTACCGGTCCCCCTTGCCCCAGTCGCTGCGCTGGTCCACCTGGGCCACGGACGAAGAGGGTATCACGGGCGATGCCCTGCTCGACTTCATCAACAACCTCCTGCTGCCGCGGTTGAAGGGACTCACCGGCGGTGGCGACCGCATCGCCGGCCTCATCCGGACGGCCTTCGAGGACGCCAACAACTACATGAAGAACGGCACGTTGATGCGGCAGGTCGTCAACAAGATCAACGGTATCGACTTCAACGCGTCGGACGATCGCCACATGTTCGGCGACATCTATGAGAAGCTCCTCAAGGACCTCCAGTCGGCCGGCAACGCCGGCGAGTTCTACACGCCCCGCGCCGTTACCGAGTTCGTCATCGACCGCCTCAACCCGCGCCTCGGCGAGTCCTTCCTCGACCCGGCCACTGGCACCGGCGGTTTCATCACGTGCCTGATCCGCCACCTCCGTAAACAGGCCAAAACCGCCGCTGACGAGCGCCTCATCCAAGACTGCTTTGCCGGCGTCGAAAAAAAGCACCTCCCGCACATCCTCTGCCTCACCAATCTCCTCCTGCACGGCATCGACGTCCCGTCCAACGTCCGCCACGACAACACCTTGGCTCGCCCCCTGCGCGACTGGGGCCCCAAAGAGCGCGTGGACGTCGTCGCCACCAACCCACCCTTCGGCGGCATGGAGGAGGATGGCATCGAGTCCAACTACCCCGCCGAGTTCCGCACGCGCGAGACCGCTGACCTGTTCCTGGTGCTCCTCATGAAGCTGCTCAAGCCCGGCGGCCGCGCCGGCCTCGTGTTGCCCGATGGCACGCTCTTCGGTGAAGGTGTGAAGACCCGGATCAAGGAAGCCCTCCTCACCGAGTGCAACTTGCACACCATCGTCCGACTGCCCAACGGTGTCTTCAATCCCTACACCGGCATCCGCACCAATCTGCTTTTCTTCACCAAGGGCGCGCCCACGCGTGAGGTCTGGTACTACGAGCACCCCTATCCGCCGGGTGCCAAGAGCTACAACAAGGGCAAACCCATTCGCATCGAGGAGTTCGAGGCGGAGCGGGCCTGGTGGGGCAGCGAGGCCGACGGTTTCCAATCCCGCGTGGAAAACGCACAGGCCTGGCGCGTCTCCATCGATCAGATCAAGGCCGGCAACTTCAACCTCGACCTCAAGAACCCGCACAGCTCCGACACCGGCCCCGGCGACGTGGACCACCTCCTGCCCGAATACGAACAACTCCTCGCCCAAATCGCCGAGACGCGCGGGCAGTTGAAGGCGCAATTGATGGAAGCGCTCACCCGATGAAAAAGAAACCCATTGCCCGAAAGAAAACCGCGCCCGCCAAACGCTCCGGTGTCACGAAGGCCAAGCCCGACGGCCTCACCCCGCTCATCACCGAGGTGCGGCACCTCATCCAAGCCGCCCGCGGTGGTGTCGTCTCCGTCGTCAATACCTTTCAAGTGATGACCAATTTCGAGATCGGTCGCCGCATCGTCGAGCATGAGCAGAAGGGCGAGAAGCGCGCGGCTTATGGGGCAGAAGTGGTGAAAGAACTTTCGACCCGGCTGACCGAGGAATTCGGACGGGGATTCTCAAAGGCTAATCTCGAATACATGAGGCGATTCTACCTCGAGTGGCAGAGTCGTGTGCCCGCGATTGCCCAGACGTCATCTGGGCAATTGATACCAAACGAGATTGGCCAGAAGCCTTCTGATAAATTGGAAATCGCCCAGACAGCGTCTGGGCAATTCGGCACGACCCCATTCACTTTGAGTTGGTCTCACTACGTTGAGCTCATGGGAATCAAGGATCCCAACGAGCGTAGCTTCTACGAAATTGAATCACGACAGTCGGACTGGAACGTCCGCGAGCTGAAACGCCAGAAAGCCTCCGCGCTCTACCACCGCCTCGCCCTCAGCCGGGACAAAGCCGGCGTCAAACGCCTCGCCCGCGAGGGGCAAATCATCACGAAGCCCGAAGACGTCTTGAAGAATCCGCTCGTCCTCGAATTCCTCGGCCTCGACGAGCAGGCCGGTTACTCCGAATCCGATCTTGAATCTGCCATTATCACGCACCTCGAAAAATTCCTCCTGGAGCTGGGCAAAGGCTTCCTCTTTGAAGCTCGGCAGAAGCGCTTCACCTTCGACGGCGACCACTACTTCCTCGACCTCGTCTTCTACAACCGGCTCCTGCGCTGCTATCTGGTCATCGACTTGAAGCTCGACAAGCTCACGCATCAGGACCTCGGGCAGATGCAGATGTATGTGAACTACTACGATCGCCACGTGAAGGTGCCGGAGGAGAATCCCACCATCGGTCTGCTGCTCTGCCGCGAGAAAAACGACGCCGTGATCGAACTCACCCTCCCCAAGGACGCCAACATCCACGCCAAGGAATACCAACTCTACCTCCCCTCGAAGGAACTGCTCAAAGCCAAGCTCCTCGAATGGGTGCGCGTGGAGGAATCCAAGGCATGAAACTGGAAACATTTTTCGAAAAGTTCGACCAGTTCGCCGACGCGCCCGATGCGGTGGCAAAGATGCGCGAGCTGGTGCTGGAACTCGCTGTGCAGGGAAAGTTGGTCGATCAACTTCCGAGCGATGAACCTGCCACCAAGCTCCTTGAGCGAATCCAGAAATCCAAAGAGCGGCTGATTAAAGAACGTGCGATTCGGCGACAAGAAACCGACGCCATAGAGTGCGACTCCGCTCCTTTTCCCATTCCGCAATCTTGGTTGTGGACTCGGCTCGGCGAGATCGGCGACTGGGGTTCTGGTTCTACTCCCCCACGAGGAAACCACGACCTTTACAATGGCGGAATAACTTGGCTGAAGTCCGGCGAACTGAACGACAATCTGGCTCTCGGCGGTTCCTCTGAAACCGTCACGGAGCTGGCGTTGAAGACTGGATCGTTCAGGCGCAATCAGTCGGGAGACGTTTTGTTCGCCATGTATGGAGCAACCATCGGAAAGGTCGCGATTCTTGCCGAACCGGCGGTGACTAATCAGGCGGTGTGCGGGTGCACGCCATTTGAAGGCGTTTCAAACCGCTACCTGTTCAACTATCTAGTGTCACAACGAGCCGCCTTCCACAAAGCGAGTGAGGGCGGAGCCCAGCCAAACTTGTCCAAGGTCAAGATTGTGGCCTTTCCCTTTCCGCTCCCACCCCTCGCCGAGCAGAAGCGGATCGTGGCGAAGGTGGATGAGTTGATGGCGTTGTGTGATCGGCTGGAGTCGCAGCAGCAGGAACGGGAGAAGCAGGCCAGCAAGCTCGCCCGCGCGTCGCTGTCCCGGTTTGCCGACGCGCCCACCCCGGCCAACCTCCACTTCCTCTTCCACCCGTCCTACGCCATCTCCCCCGCCGACCTCCGCAAATCCATCCTCAATCTGGCAGTGTATGGAAAGCTGGCGGCACCGGTGCCTGATGACGACGAAATCCCTTCGATTGAAAAGTTCCGCGAAGCTGCCGCCTCGCTCGCAACCTCCCTCGGACTGCGTTCCCCAAAAGAGTCGCTAGACGAAGCTGACCCTCCGTTTGATGTTCCAGCTCATTGGCTTTGGATGGCGCTTGCCGACCTCGGTGCAGCTCAGACCGGAACAACACCGAGCAAGAACGACCATGAGGCATTCAACGGAGACATCCCGTTTATCAAACCAGCAGACATCCTTCCCGATGGCATCGACTACTCCAATGAGAGCCTGACTCGGTATGGCGCTAAAAGCGGAAGTCGTCTCGCCCCCGCTGGCAGTCTGTTGATGGTCTGCATCGGCACCATCGGGAAATGCAACTTGCTCAAGCGTGAATGCGCCTTTAACCAGCAGATCAACTCTCTATCTCCCGTTCAGTGGGTTGATTCTCAATACCTGTTTCTCGCATTGCGCGCGCCGTATTTTCAAGATGAGGCTTGGAAAAAATCCAGCAGCACGACCATCGCGATTTTGAACAAGAGAAAATGGCTCTCAATTCCCGTCCCCATCCCACCCCTTGCCGAACAACGCCGGATCGTGGCCAAAGTGGAGCAACTGATGGCCTTGGTGGACGCGTTGGAGACGCAGTTGGCTGCCTCCCGCGCCACCGCCGAAAAGCTGCTGGCCGCTGTGGTAGCCGAACTGACCGAGGGGACGCACGCATCTCCGGCCTGCTGAGACGGAAGCCTCGGGATTCGGGGGTGGCGATGCCGGAGGTCGCCCGCAGGCTGAGAGCCGGAAATCGTTCTGGAGAGGCCCAGAGGTTCCGCCGCGCCCGGTGCCGATGTTCCGGAAAGGGAGTGACTGCTGTCTCCCTTCGACTGCCCCCCCGCTCACACTGCTTGTGCGCCGGGGCGGCCGGATTCGACGAGGAAGGATTGGCGGATGGTGGTGCGGCCACCGGGTTTGAGGATGTCTTCGACGGCGATGTAGTCGCTGCGCCACGACTGCGGGGTGACGGTGCAGCGGACGTAGCCGCGCTCGCGGTTGAAGAAGCGCACGCAGGGGTTCATCGCCTGGAGTTTTGCTGTGGCTTCAGGGTTGTCCTTGCCGTTGCCGCCGCTGGTGATGCTGCTGCCGACAAATTCGGTGGCGACGACGGGGGTCTCGGGCTTGCGGTCGTCGACGCGCAAGTCGTTGGCCCAGTTGGAGTGGATGTCGCCGGTGAGCACGATGGGGTTGGGAATGCGGCGGTCGGCCCAGAATCGAGCGAGGGCCATGCGCTCGTGGGCGGCACCGGGCCACTGGTCCATGGAGTAGATGGGCTCGGGGTCCTTGGCGGTGCCGGGGAAGGCCACCAGGCCCATCATCACTTGCTGGGCCAGCACGTTCCAATGGGCTTGCGAGGCGATGAGGCTGCGGTCCATCCAGTTGCGCTGTTCGGCTCCGAGCAGGGAGTTGCGCGGGTCGAGGGCGGCGGCGTTGAGGGGCTTGTTGTTATCGCCGTTGGGCTGGTCCGTGCGGTACTGGCGGGTGTCGAGCACGAGGAACTCAGCGAGCCGTCCAAAGCTGGCCTTGCGGTAGAGTTGGAGGTGGGGCCCTTGTGGCAGGCAAGAAGCCCTCAGTGGCATGGCTTCGTAGTAGGCCTGGTAGGCGGCGGCCCGTTGAATGAGGAAGTCGGCCGGGTTGACGGTGTTGACCTCGGAAATACCGGCGGCGTAGTTGTTGTCGAACTCGTGATCATCCCAAGTGACGAACCACGGGCAGCGCCGATGCATTTCCTGCAGGTGCCGGTCGGAGCGGTAGAGGGCGTGTCGGCCGCGGTAGTCTTCGAGGGTGATGAGACGGGTCTTGGCCGGCCCGGTGTGGCGGCGGACCTTGTTGGCTTTGGCGGGGCCTTCGTAAATGTAGTCGCCCAGGTGGAAGACCAGGTCGGGGTCGTCCTGGGCCATGCGCTCGTAGGCTGTGTAGTGGCCGTCTTCATAATGCTGGCACGAGGCGAAGGCGAAGTTCAGCACGCTGGGCATTGAGTCGGGCTCGGGCAGGGTGCGGGTGCGGCCGATGGGGCTGGTGGCCGGGCCGGCGTGGAACCGGTACCAGTAGTGACGCCCGGGCTTGAGGCCGGCGACCTCGACATGCACCGAGTGGCCGAGCTGAGGCAGGGCGAGGGTGGTCCCGCGCAGCACGATGCGCGACATGGACTCGGTTTCGGAAAGTTCCCAACGGACAGGGATGCGTTCGGTGGTCAAGCCGTAGCCGGGCTCAAGCGGCTTGGGGCAGAGGCGGGTCCAGAGCACGACGCTGTGGGCATCCGGATCACCCGAGGCGACGCCCAGTTGGAAAGGGTCGGCCGCGAACGAGATCTTGGAGTCGGTGGTTCCCGCGGACCGTGCGGCGATCGCCGGCAATGCCGCCAGGGCAGCACCGTAGGCGACGAAGAGACGACGGCTGAGTCCGCCTTCGTGACGGACGGCTTGAGGGAGACGTTCGAGCAAGGACATGGCGATGGAGCCCATTCGAGACGGCTCAAGATGAGGGTCAAGGCGCTTCTGGGGTTGTCACCGAAATGTCTCCGGGCACCGGCAACACTCCGTCCACTCCCCGCCAACCTGTTGTCTTGGCTGTAGCACTCCCATGCGGTGCCTATTTGAGATGTGTCGGTAGAACCTCTTCGAACGTGGGCGGAGTTCTGATGATCGTCCTCGACCTCCGAAAGGCCGTGATCAGGGACTGGATTTCCGCCGGATGAACCCGAATGTTCCCGAGATGACGCACCGCCCGCCCGAAAGCCGATTGAGTCCGGACCATCGATCCTTCAGTGACCTCGGGTTGCCCACGCTCGGTCTGGGCACTTGGAAGCTGCCCAAGCCGCAGGTGCCGGCGGTGATTCGCGAGGCAGTCCGGCTCGGGTACCGACATTTTGATTGTGCCTGCGACTACGGCAATGAGGCCGAGGTGGGCGCCGGGTTGGCGTCGGTCGTGCAGGAAGGGTTGTGCCGCCGGGACGACCTCTGGGTCACCTCCAAGCTGTGGAACACCTACCACGAGCCGAAGCACGTTCGCGCGGCCTGCGAGCGCTCGCTGCGGGATTTGCAGTTGGATGTGCTGGATTTGTACCTGGTGCACTTCCCCATCGCCCTGGCCTATGTGCCGTTTGATGTGCGTTATCCGCCGGAGTGGTTCTTCGATCCGGCAGCCGAGAAGCCGGCGATGAAACCCATCGCGGTGCCCTATGCCGACACCTGGGGCGCGATGGAGGAGTTGCAGCGGGCCGGCCTGGTGAAGCGGATCGGCGTGTGCAACTTGAACGTCTCGATGCTGCGCGAGGTGCTGAACACGGCCTCCATCCGGCCGGCGGTGCATCAGTTCGAAGCGCATCCGTACCTGATCCAAGAACGTCAGGTGCGCTTCTGCCAGTCTGAGGGAATCGCGGTCACGGCCTTCTCGCCGCTTGGGGCACCGTCGTACTTGCCGTTGGGGATGGCCCGACCCGAGGAGTCGGTGCTGGTGGATCCGGTGGTGACCGGGATCGCTGGATCGCTGGACCGTACCCCCGCCCAGGTGGTGTTGCGTTGGGGCGTGCAGCGGGGCTGTGCAGTGATACCCAAGGCGCAGGATTCGATTCACCTGCGGGAGAATGCCCAGATCTTCGACTTCGCCCTGAGCGAGGCGCAGATGCAGGCGATCGATGCGCTGGATCGCCATCGTCGTTTCAACGACCCAGGATTTTTTTGCGAGAAGGCCTTCAACACCTTCTTCCCCATCTTCGATTGAGGCGGAACCTCGGAGTGCCGTTCAGAACAGACTGGGTTGTTCGGGCAACGTCTCGATGTGCTGCTCGATGCACTCGGGTCCGTCATGGCGCGCTTGGCCGACGACGGGGTTCACCCGGTATCGGGTCCAGCCGGTCTCCGGGCTGGGCTTGAGGAGGGCGAGGAGCATCTCAGGCGCGGTGGACGCGTCGAGCCAGAGCGCTGCGGTCTCCTGGCCCAGGCAGGCGGGCATCCGGTCGTGGATCGGTGCCACCACCGCGCTGGGTGGAGTGGTGACGATCGTGAACGACTCCATCGGTGTTGCCCGGCCCGTCGGTTGCCAGGATTCCCACAGTCCGGCGAAAAGCAGGGGAGCTCCATCGCCTCGGACGAATCGCCAGGGTTGCTTGGAGCGGCCCAACGCTTGCCACTCGTAGAATCCGTCGGCCAACACCAGGCAGCGGCGAATTCGGAGTGCGCCTCGGAACGCCGGTTTTTCGGCCAGTGTCTCGGAGCGGGCGTTGATCAGCGAGAATCCGATCGAGTCATCACGGGACCATTCGGGAATCAGGCCCCAGCGCAATTCATCGACCACCAAACCCTGGGCATTCCGCCGGATCACCGGAGCGCGCTGCGAGGGGGCAATGTTGTAGCGGGGCTTGCCGCGTCTGCGGACGTGATCGGTTCCCACCGTTACTTCAAGGGATTCCTTCGCTAGGCTGTACCGACCACACATGTGTTGTACCTTGGTCGGTGCCTCGAGTCGGTCAAGCCCATCAAAGACTGGCAAGTCACGGGCTTGTAACCTGACCGACATGGAGCGAACATCAACCCCATGCTAGCACCAGTACGAGTTATGCCAAAAATACTCGTCGTCGACGACGAACCTGATGCTCTGGAGGTCCTGGGCTTCAACCTGAAGAACGCCGGATACGAGGTGACGACGGCGGATGACGGCGATGCGGCATTGAAGAAAGCCCGCCAGCAGTTGCCCGATCTCATCCTGTTGGACCTCATGCTGCCCGAGGTCGACGGTTTGGAGGTGTGCAAACTGTTGCGGCGGGATCCGGCCACCAGTGGCATTCCCATCATCATGGTTACCGCCAAGGCCGGCGAGATCGACCGCGTGGTCGGTCTCGAATTGGGCGCCGACGACTACGTCACCAAGCCCTTCAGTCCGCGGGAGTTGATCCTGCGCATTCGCAACTTGCTCAAGCGCCGCAGCGAGACCGAAGAGGAGAAACCTCAGACGATGCAGTTCGGCGACCTGCTCATCGACATCCCCCGCCACCTGGTCAGCGTGGCCGGCCAACGGATCGACCTGACGGCCACCGAGTTCAAACTGCTCATCGTGCTGGCACAACGGCGCGGGCGGGTTCAAAGCCGTGAGGCCCTTCTGCGGGATGTCTGGGAATACGACAACCTCATCGACACCCGCACCGTCGATACTCACATGCGCCGCCTGCGCGAGAAGTTGGGCGAGGGTGCCCAGTACTTGGATACCGTCCGTGGTGTCGGCTACCGGTTCATGGAAGCCTGAGTTCCGCGTGTCCATGTCTCCATTATTGGCAGCATTTCTGGGTGCCGGTATGTCGGGTGCCGGTGTCGCTCTATTTTTGAGGGGGCGCTGGCTTCGGGAGGCTCGTGAGGCGTCTTCCCTGAAGGATCAACTGGCCCGGGAACGTTCCAATCGGGCTGAATCTCAGGCGGCCGAGAATGCCCGGCAACAGGCCCTCTTCGAGAACATGTTGGAGGGGGTCCTGTTGGTGGATGCCTCCGGACGGGTGCAGTTCACCAACACCGCCTGCCGGCGTTTTTTTGATCTCGAGGCCGATGTTCGGGGGCGAACCCTGCTCGAAGCCTTCCGGTGCAACGAACTCTCCGCCGTGGCGGTGGAGGCAGCGAAGGCGGGTCGGGTCAACGGCAAGGAATTGGAGTTGGAAGCCGGCCCGGAAGCCCGGTTGCTTCAGGTCAATGCGGTCGCTCTGATGGGTCCCGAGGGGCGTCCTGACGGAGTCTTGATGGTGTTGCACGATGCGACGCGGTTGCGGCAGCTGGAGCGGACTCGACGCGAATTCGTGGCCAATGTGAGCCATGAGCTGCGCACGCCGCTGTCGCTCATCAAGGGTTCGGTCGAGACATTGCTCGATGGAGCGGTTTCCCAGCCAGCCATCGCCTCCAAGTTCCTGGACATCATCGATCGCCACTGTGACCGGTTGACCTTCCTCATCGAGGATCTCCTGACGCTGTCCCGCCTGGAGTCGGGTCAGCTGGCCATCAATTACGATATCGTTCCCCTGCGCGGTCATGTGTCGGAGGTCTTTGACGATTTCCGCCGGAAGGCCGAGGAGCGCGGGGTTCAGCTCTTCAACGATGTGCCTTCCGGACTCCGCGCCCGGGCCGATTCGGATCGGCTGGACCAGGTGCTCTCCAACCTCATCGACAATGCCATCAAATACGGTCGTCACGGCGGCAGTGTGCGTATCGAGGGGCGTGAGATTCCCGGGAGTGATTTGATCGAAATGGCCGTCGCCGACGACGGTCCGGGCATTCCTACCGAGGCGGCTGAGCGGGTCTTCGAACGGTTCTACCGGGTGGACACGGCCCGCTCTCGGGAGCAGGGAGGCACGGGCTTGGGTCTGAGCATCGTCAAGCATATCATCCAGGCCCATGGCGGCGAGGTACGCCTCGAGACCGCTCCGGCCAAGGGGGCTGCCTTTCGCTTCACGCTGCCGGCCGTGCCGCCGCCGGTGGCCGGCAAATGATTTGCAGGGGCCCGCGTTACCCCGCTCCTTGCCCGGGTCTTCTGCGTGACTCTGGACTGCTTCCCGGGTAGGCCTTGTCTCGATATGTCCGATTTGACCGCCGAGTCGTCCCAGCCGCTGGTGTTCGATTGCCATTTGGACCTCTCCATGAATGCCATGGAGTGGAACCGGGATTTGACCCGGTCCTTGGAGTACATCCGTCGCCGCGAGCAACACCAGCGGGACCAGCCCGATCGGGGCAACGGGATCGTCTGCTTTCCGGAAATGCGCCGGGGCAACATGGGTCTGTGTGTGGCGACCCAGATCGCTCGATCGGTGAACCGGTTCAGCCGCATGCCCGGTTGGAGCAGCGCCTCGCAGGCCTGGGCCCAGACCCAGGGACAGTTGGCTTGGTACCGCGAGATGGAGGCCGCGGGCGAACTGCGCTGCATCACCGACCGGGCCGGCCTGGAGGCACACCTCGCCGATTGGCAACGTCCATCGACCGAGCGGAAGCCCATCGGATACATCCTGAGTTTGGAAGGGGCCGATTCGCTCCACACACCCGCTCATTTGGAGCGGGCTTATGCCTACGGATTGCGCGCCGTGGGCCTGACCCATTATGGCCCCGGTCTTTGCGGTGCCGGTACCGACGACGAGGGGCCTTTGAGTGCCCACGGGCGTGAACTTTTGGTCGAGGTGGAGCGGTTGGGACTGATCCTCGACGTCACCCACCTGAGTGATGAGTCCTTCCGGGATGCCTTGGATCGGTTTTCCGGGCCCGTTTGGGCGAGTCATTCCAATTGCCGCGCCCTGGCCGATTGGAACCGGCAGTTCACCGACGATCAAATCCGCGAACTCATTGGCCGCGACGCGGTCATTGGTGTGGCGGTGGATGCGATCATGATGGTCCACGGTTGGCGCCACCTCCGCTCCAAGCCGGCCGATTTCGATCTCAGCCTGGAGCACCTGGCCAACCACATCGACCACATTTGCCAACTGGCCGGGAATGCCCGTCATGTGGGCATTGGCACCGATGCCGACGGCGGTTTCGGCACCGAGCAAATGCCCGCCGACCTGGGCTCCATTGCCGACATCCAGAAGCTGGGTCCCATCCTGTCGCGTCGCGGTTACTCGAAGGTGGACATCGACGGAATTTTCCACGGCAACTTCCTGGCCCTGCTCCGTCGGGTTTGGAAATAACCTGTTCAGAGTCGGCGTTCTGCAAGCTCCGCCCCGCAGCGGGCGGCAGCGGGACCGGGCCGGAGCAAGCATTGGAAGCGATCAAACCCTTCCCTCGCGCGGAGCGCGAAAGCTCACCCTCCCCCGAGCTTACCTGCGTGCGCAGGACCGATCCCGCGGAGCCCTCCCCGAGGCACCAACCCCGGGCGCCAGCCTCAGAAAGTTTGCCGCAGGTGATAGGTTGTAGTGTTCCTTTTTGTGTAAATCGGTGGGACCCCACAACCGAAGCGGCAGCGGGACCGGGCCGGAGCAAGCATTGGAAGCGATCAAACCCTTCCCTCGCGCGGAGCGCGAAAGCTCACCCTCCCCCGAGCTTACCTGCGTGCGCAGGACCGATCCCGCGGAGCTTTCCCCGAGGCACCAACCCCGGGCGCCAGCCTCAGAAAGTTTGCCGCAGGTGATCTGTTGTAGTGTCCCCTTTTGTGTAAATAGCCGGGGGCGACCCCTTTCGAGTTCATCTCACCGTTGAGTTTCGGAGCGCGAACCCGCTCAATCGTCTCCTCGATGATCCTGCCTCGCATGTCCATCCAGCGTCCCATCCTGGCCTGGATGATGAATTTGGTGCTGGTGCTCTTCGGGTTGATCGGGCTGTCCCGCCTGCCCGTCCGCGAGCTGCCAGACATCGATCCGCCGATTGTTTCGGTGACGACGGTCTTCCCCGGGGCCAATGCCCAGGTCGTTGAGACGGAGGTGACCGAGCGGCTTGAGGAGGCCATCAACAACATCGAGGGCATCAAGACCCTCCGCAGTGAAAGCCGCGAGGGCGTTAGCAATATTTCCGTGGAGTTCGACCTCTCCCGAGATATCGACACTTCTGCCCAGGATGTCCGGGACCGGGTTTCCCGGGTGCGAGGGGCACTGCCTCGAGACATCCGTGAGCCCATCGTCTCCAAGCAGGACTCCGACGCGCAGCCGATTCTCTGGATCGCTCTGAACAGCGAGCGGTATTCGCCGCTGGAGATGACCACCCTCGCGGAGAAGCAAATCAAACCGCGCTTCCAGGGAGTTACCGGCGTGTCTTCGATCACCATTGGTGGCGAGAAGCGCTACGCGATGCGGCTGTGGCTCGACTCGGCCCGGATGGCTGCCCGGCGGGTGACTGTCCTGGATGTGCAGCAAGCGCTCCGTCAGCAGAACATCGAATTGCCCAGTGGGCGCGTGGAGAACCTCGACCGGGAGATGACCATTCAGACCCGAGGCGAAATGAAGACCGCCGAGGAATTCAACAACCTGGTGCTCCGCGCGGAAGGGGCCAACTTGGTCCGGCTCAAGGATGTGGGCCGTGCCGAGGACGGCGTCTCCGATTACCGCACCATCGCCCGGGCCTCGGGCAAGCCCTGCATTTTCCTGGGCGTCGTCAAACAGGCCAAGGCCAACACGGTCAATGTGGCCCAGTCGATTCGTGCCGAGATGGAGGCCATCCGTCCGACCCTGCCTGAAGGGGTGGAGATGTGGGTCAACTACGACTCCAGCATCTATGTTGAAAAAGCCATTAGCGAGGTGTGGGACACGCTGGCCATCGCCTTCGGCCTGGTGGTGCTCATCATCTTCGTCTTCCTCCGGGATTTGCGGGCCACGATCATTCCCACGGTGGCTATTCCGGTGTCCATCATCGGCACCTTCGCTGTGCTCCACCTCATGGGCTACTCGGTGAACATCCTCACCATGCTCGCTCTCGTGCTCGTGATCGGCATCGTGGTGGACGATGCCATCGTGGTGCTGGAGGCCATTTACCGGCACATCGAGGAAGGCATGAAACCCATGGCGGCGGCCTTCAAGGCCATGGAGGAGATCAGCTTCGCGGTCATCGCCATCACCCTCTCGCTGGTGGCCGTTTTCACGCCGCTGGCCTTCCAGAAGAGCACCACGGGCCGTCTGTTCATCGAGTTCGCCGTGGCCGTCTCGGTTTCGGTCATCATCTCGGCCTTCGTGGCGCTCACCTTGTCGCCAGCGATCGCCGCCCGGGTGCTCAAGCCCATCCACGGCAAGAAGGCCACCGGACTCTTCGCGGTGTTCGAGGCCGTCCTTGACGCGGTGACGCAGGGGTACCTGGGATCCCTGCGCTGGGCGCTGCGCCACCGGTTCCTCTCGGTGCTGGTCACCCTGGCGACCGTCGCCCTCATGGTCTTCGCCTACCGGGGGCTCGATAAGGACTTCCTGCCGCAGGAGGACAAGAGTCGCATGTTCGCCATCGTCCTCACCCCGAATGGCTCCACCAGCGAGTTCACCGACCGGCAGCTCCGCAAGGCTGAAGCCATCGTAGCGAGTTACCCGGAGGTGCAGAGCTACGGTGCCATTGTGGCCCCGGGATTCAGCGGGCCGGGTCAGGCGTCGTTCGGTATCGTGTTTGTCAGCTTTCAGGATCGCTCCCTGCGCAAGCGGTCCACCCAGGAGATTGTCAATGGACCGGGTGGCATGGCGCAGCGCTTCTTCGCGGAGGTCGAGGGCGGCTTCGCCATCGCCAATTTGCCCAAGGCCATCGAGGTGAGCTTCAACAGCTCGCCTTTCGAGTTGGTGGTGCAGAACCAGGATCTCGAGACCTTGAACCAGACGGTGCAGGCGCTTTCGGCCCGCATCGGTGGGCTCACCAACGCCGCAGGTCAACCGCTGCTCAAGAACCTCCGGGTGAGCTACGAGGTGGACAAGCCGGAGCTGCGCCTCTCGGTGGATCGCAGCCGGGCCGCGGCGCTGGGGGTGACCATCGAAGACATCTCGCGCACCCTCCAAATTCTCTTCGGCGGCCTCGACCTCAGCCGCCTCAAGGTGGGCGGCAAGGAATACGAAGTGATCGCCCAATTGGAACGGGCCTCCCGCCTGACGCCGCAGGAGTTGGACACGGTGTATGTCCGCAATCAGCGCGGTGAACTCATCCAGCTCAACGCCCTGGTGACCCGGACCTCTGGCGCAGCGCCCAATTCCATCAGCCACTATGGCCGACTGCGGAGCGCCAGTATTACGGCTTCTCCGGGCGGGGTCCCCATTGGTGTGGTGGTGGAGCAGGTTCAACCGCTCCTGAAGGATCTGCCGGCAGGCACGCTGCATGCCTGGGAAGGTGAGGCCAAGAACCTGGCCGACAGCACGGGCGAGATCTGGTTCGTGCTCGGGTTGGCGGCGATCATCGTCTACATGACCCTCGCCGCGCAGTTCGAGAGCTTGATCCATCCGTTCACGGTCATGTTGGCATTGCCCTTGGCGGCCGTGGGAGCCTTCGGTTTGCTGTGGTTGCTGGCCTTCCTCGGCAAGATCGGTGTCATTCCGGTGATCCCGTCCATGAACATCAACCTGTTCAGCCAGATCGGCCTGGTGCTCCTCATCGGGCTGGTCACCAAGAATTCCATCCTGCTGGTCGAATACGCGAATCAGCGCGCCCAGCAGGGCATTGACCCGGTCACGGCGATGATGGAAGCCGGTCGCGTTCGCTTGCGGCCGATCCTCATGACGGCCTTCTCCACGGTGGCGGGCATCCTGCCCATCGCCATCGGGTTCGGTGCGGGTGCTGAAAGCCGTCGCCCCATGGGGGTCGCGGTGGTGGGAGGAATGCTCACCAGCACCTTCCTGACCTTGTATGTGATCCCGGTCGTTTACGTGCTGCTCGACCGCTGGTTCCCGACGCGGCCGGTGCTCTCGGAAGAGCCTTCTCGAACCTCGCCAAACCCAGCCCTGGTCCACTGATGCCATGACCCATCGCTCCGACCCATCGCAACCGGCTATTCGTCGTCTTCCGGCCATCGCCCGATGGGCGGTCTGGGTGCTCGTCGTTGGCGTCATGGGGTGTCGAGCGCCTCAGTCTTCGCCGCCGGCTCTGTCCTCGGTTTTTCGCTCCGAGAAGCTGGCGTCGATCGACGGGGCCATCTCGCAATCCATCGCCTCCAACCGTTGCCCGGGCGGAGTGTTTTGGTTGGAGCGCAACGGGGTGGTGTATTCCAAGGCCTATGGACACCGCTCGGTGGACCCATCGCCGGAGCCGGCCAGCTTGGGCACAATTTATGATGCGGCCTCGCTCACCAAGGTGTTGGCCACGGCTCCGGCAGTGGCCTTACTGATCGAGAAGGGGTTGGTCGATCCGGAGAAGCCCCTGGCCCAATACCTCCCGGCCTTTGCGACCCATGGCAAGGAAGCCATCACGGTGCGCCAAGTGCTGACGCACACCTCGGGTCTGCGGCCCGGCCTCGGTGGTGGGTCTTGGAGTGGCTCCGACAAGGCCCTGGAACTGGCCTGCGATGAAAAGCCCACCCATTTGCCGGACACCCGATTCGTGTATTCCGACATCAACTTCATCCTGCTGGGCAAGCTCGTGGAGAAGGTCTCGGGCCAGACCTTGGACGCGTTTTGCGAGGCCCACTTGTATCGGCCTCTGAAGATGCGGGACACGGCTTACCGTCCTTTGCTGCACGGGTTGGCGGTCGACCGCATCGCCCCGACCGAACGGCGTGCCGATGGCTCCTGCTTCCGGGGCGAGGTGCACGACCCGACCGCCCGCAAGATGGGCGGCGTTGCCGGCCACGCGGGCTTGTTTACCACCGCCTCCGATGTGGCCCGCTTCTGCCGCATGATGGATGCCGGCGGCGTCCTCGAGGGGGTGCGGGTGATGCGTCCAGAGACGGTGGCCCGCATGATCTCGGTGCAAACACCCCCGAACCTTCCGAAACGAGGACTGGGCTGGGACATCGATTCGCCCTATGCCGGGCCGCGCGGATCGCTCTTCCCGGTCGGCTCGTTCGGTCATTCGGGTTGGACCGGCACCTCCCTCTGGCAAGACCCGGGCAGCCACACCTGGGTGATCTTCCTGAGCAACCGCAATCATCCCACCGAAGAGGGCAACATCCTGGCCCTGCGCCGCCAACTCGGCACCCTAGCGGCCGAGTCGTTGGTGGGAGTGGAGTTCGGGATGCTGCGGTAGGATTGGCCGGGGATTGGCCGACCAGCCGCAACTCCACCCTTGACCCCGCCGGGATTGCGGAGCCGGATATTTCAAACTCCTGATCTTGCCATGACACTCGGACTCCACGCTTCCCGGATCCGCCGGGGCTTCACCCTGATCGAACTGCTGGTGGTCATTGCGATCATCGCCATTCTTGCGGGAATGCTCCTGCCGGCTCTGGCCAAGGCGAAGGCCAAGGCCAGTTCGATCAAGTGCATCAACAACACCAAGTCGCTGACGCTGTCGACGTTCATGTACCTGTCCGATCACGGCAAGCCGGTCCCTTATAATGGGGCGGCGACAGCCAACATGGACAATGCGCTGTGGGTGACCGTGCTGGCGACCAACTACGGCGGCATCAATGCGGCGCGCATTTGCCCGTCGGCCCCGTCGGCCCCCACCAAGGCCAAGCGCCGGCATCCGAACAGCGGTTCCTTGAACCAGACTTGGCTCTGGACCGGCTCGCGAGGCATCGACTATGAGGCCAGCTACACCTTCAACGGGTGGTTCTATGGTGATGATGATCCGTATTTCAGCACTTCAGATCAGCGGGTGAAGAAGTACCGCAATGAGTCGGATTGCCCGACGCCTTCCAATACGCCGGTGATCGCCGACAGCAATTGGATCGACACCTGGCCTCAACCCACCGACTTGCCGGCGCGAAATCTGTTCACCGGTGACGATTTTGCTGGGGCTATGGTGCGTCTGACGCTCCCGCGTCACGGCAGTGCCACCTGGGGGCGGAATCAGATCTTCAATCCGAAGGATACGTTGCCGGGCGCCATCAATGCGGGCTTTGTTGATGGTCACGCCGAATTGGTCCGGCTCGAGCGACTGTGGAGCTTGGATTGGCACAAGGGGTGGATCACCCCAACCAAGCGCCCGGGCAAGTGAGCGGGCGCCGGACCCTAGGGTCGATGTCACCGGTTCGTGGATTGTGCTCCGCGGGCCCCATGGTTCAGGGTCTTGGGATGAAGTTCTCGGTCTTGATGTGCGGGGTTCTGGGGCTGCTGCTCGCCGCCCACTCATCTGCGGCGGAGGTTCGACCTCTGGTTCAGGCTCATTCCCACAACGATTACGAGCAGAAGCGGCCGCTTCTGGAGGCTCTCGATTATGGATTCTGCAGCGTCGAGGCCGATGTCTATCTGGTGGAAGGTCAGTTGTGGGTGGCCCATGACCGCAAGGACCTGAAGCCCGATCGCACGCTGAAGTCCCTGTATCTGGAACCGCTGGCCGAGCGCGTCCGGAATCGGGTGGGGATCTTCGCCGATCCCCAGGCTCGGCTGATGCTGCTGGTGGATGTGAAAGGGCAGGGGGCCGAAGTGTACGAGCGCCTCAAGACGGAGTTGGCGCCGTATGCGCCCATGCTCACTCGCTTCCGCGATTCAGGCGTGGTGACGGGTGCCGTCACGGTGGTGCTCAGTGGAGACCGTGCCTGGGACCTGGTCCGCGCAGACCGCGACCGCTGGTGCGCGCTCGACGGCCGCATGAGTGATTTGACCAATGCCGCACCGGCCGGTATCGCCGGATCATCGACGCCCCCCGCCTCCCTCGTCCCGTTGGTCAGCGAAAGTTGGCGGACCCTCTTCCGATGGGACGGCGACGGCGAGATGTCGGCGCCTGACAAGGCCCGCTTGAAGGGGTTGGTGAGTCTGGCCCATGCGCAAGGTCGGAAGATCCGCTTCTGGGCTCTGCCCGATCGTCCTGAAGCATGGAAGGTGTGTCAGGACGCGGGCGTGG
>CAMCYJ010000031.1 GCA_945883815.1 Akkermansia muciniphila
CAGGTCGGAGGCGAGTTCTTCGGCGTGGGCTCGTCGGGGCGCGAAGAGCAGCACTGGTCCCAGTCCCTCGGCCAAGGCCTTGGCGCACAGGCGTGGCCAATACCCACGGATTTCCGGTGGCAATCGCCAGTTGAGTTCGTTGGCGAACACTTCGTCCAGTGGCACAGGACGAACGGTGTGCTTCACCACCTCGACGGCCCGACCCAGCCGACGCAGCCAATTGGCCACCTGCTCCGGGTTGGCCACTGAGCCGCTGAGCAGCAGGAGTTGGGTTTGCGGTGGGGCCAGCGCCAGCGCCAGCTCGTAATTCAGCCCTCGGTCTTCATCGCCGAGCATCTGGTATTCGTCGACCACCAGCAGCGTGGGGCCATCGCCGCGAATGAGCCGGTTCTTTTGCGTTTCGAGGGTGGCGACCAGAATCGGGGCATTGAGGTTCTCGGCGAGGTCGCCGGTGGCGATGCCCACGTTCCAGCCCCGGCTCCGCCATTCGGCCAGCTTGTCGTTGGCCAGTGCCCGCGTAGGCACCGTGTAAATGGCCTGCCCCCGATTTTTGCCCGCTTTCGACCACAATTCGAAGATCAGCGTCTTACCGGCGCCCGTGGGTGCATGGATGACCACATCTTCGCCCGCCCTCAATGCCGACACGGCCTGCTGCTGCCAGAGGTCGGGCACAATGAACTGCTGCAGGCCCGCAGGTGAATCGGGGGTTTCCGGTGGGGCGACGAACGGCGGCACAGACCCATACTACGATCGACTGGCAAAAGCTCCAACAGGTTCGAAGGCTTCCATTTGAAAGGAGTCGATTCCGGGATGGCGGTATCCCCGGTGCCAGCCAAGTCATGACTTGCGGATTGAGCACCAGCGGTGAATCGGCAAACTCCCGGGCGTGCGTTCGTCTGCGCCTCCATCTGCCCGTCGTGTGGTCGTGAAGCTGGGAACCGGTGTCCTCACCGATGGCTCCAAGCGTCTCGACTTGGTCCAGTTTGCCCAACTGGTGGCGCAAATCGCCCGGCTGCGGTCGGCGGGCCATGAGGTCGTGGTGGTCACCTCGGGCGCGGTGGGGGCTGGCATGGGAGTGCTGGGGTATGATCGGCGTCCGGGGAGTCTGGCTGAACGCCAGGCTTGTGCTGCGGTTGGGCAATCACGACTGATGGCCTTGTACGAGTCGCTCTTCCGCCATTACGACCAACCCGTGGCCCAGGTACTCCTGACCCACGATGACCTGGCCGACCACACCCGGCACCTCAATGCGCGGAACACCCTGCTGACACTGCTCAAGCACAAGGTCTTGCCCATCATCAACGAGAACGACGCGGTGTCGGTGACGGAGTTGAAGTTCGGGGACAACGATCGATTGTCGGCATTGGTCGCCAGCCTCTTGCCGGCCGATTTGCTGGTCATCCTCACGACTGCCGATGGCTTGATCGAGCACTTTGGAAAACCGGAGGCCCGGTTGTTGGAGACGGTGGAGGCGGTCGATGCTCGAATCGAGGCCATGGCCGGTGGGACTTCCAGCGAAACGGCCACCGGTGGCATGACCACCAAGATTTTGGCCGCGAAGATTGTGGTCCGCTCGGGCATTCCCTTGGTGATTGCTCCAGGCCACCGGCATGACGCCTTGGAGAAAATCGTCAACGGTGAGTCGGTGGGCACCCGCTTCTTGGCCGGCTCCGGTCGCCTCTCGAGTCGCAAGCGTTGGATCGCCTTCTACCACCATGCCGAAGGAACCCTGACGGTGGACGCCGGCGCTGTGGTGGCGCTGCGCGATCACGGGCGCAGCCTGCTCGCTCCGGGGATCATCCGCTGCGAGGGAGAGTTTCTGGCAGGCGATGTGGTTCGGATTTGCGATCCGGAAGGCCGGGAGTTGGCCCGGGGTCTGGCCGGTGCCTCCGCGGCCGAGGTTCGCGAACGATCCCATAAGCAGGCCGAGATCATTCACCGCGATGATCTGGTGGTGCTCTGAAGCGACAGCCCCTCGAACACAATCCCATGCCCAAAGCCCCTTCCCGACGCCTCGCACCCATCCGACAACTCTTGGAGGTGATGGCCACGCTGCGCGCTCCCGACGGATGCCCCTGGGACCGCGAGCAAGATCACCGTTCCCTCCGCTCTCATGCGGTGGAGGAGGTCTATGAATTGATGGACGCCATCGAGGCGGGCGATGATGTGGAGATGGCCGAGGAGTTGGGTGATTTGTTGCTTCAGGTGGTGTTCCACGCGCAGTTGGCGCGCGAGCGTGGGGTGTTTGATTTTGATGGGGTCTGCCAGCACTTGGTCGACAAACTCATCCGCCGCCATCCGCATGTCTTCGGATCGGTGAGCGTGAAGGACATCGATCAGGTCTGGGCCAACTGGGAATCCATCAAGAAGGCCGAAAAGGCGGGTTCCAAGCACGAGCGGAAATCGGCTCTGGATGGGATTCCGAGGCACCTGCCGGCCTTGATGCGCTCCCAGAAACTGCTCAAGAAAGCATCCAAGGCCGGGTTGGCATCGGTTCCCCCCAAACCCAAGGCCAGCGATCGCAAAGCCTTGGCGACGGCGTTGTTCGACTTGACGGCCCAGTGCCAGGCGGCTGGTTGGTCGGCCGAGGAGTTGTTGCGCGCCGAATTGCGGCGTCGGGAGTCGGACTGGCGTCGGGAGGAGCTACGCCAAGCGGCCCGAAAAAACGCGTAATCGGATCGTTAAATCGCATTAGCTTTTCTGGGATACGTTTGTGGTGCCGGCGCATGATTTTTCGGACCGAAAGTGGATTTCAGGCCCGTGGTTTCGGTTCTTTCTTTAATTGGCAAGATTCCTGCATTACCCTGCGCTTCGATGTCAGCGGGACTCCAACTCAGCCAACGGCTTTCCCAGCAGATGGTGCTGTCGCCGCAGCTCCAGCACTCGCTGGCGCTCCTGCAGGCACCGGTCTTGGAGCTCAAGGCGATGGTGGAACAAGAGCTCCAGATGAATCCGGTTCTGGAGGAGATCGGGGCCTTGGAGGCCGACGTCGAGGCGCGAGAATCGAATGCCGAGGCCGATGCGGCCGCTGCCGATCCCGCGGAGCCCCCACTCGATGTTCAGTTTGACCCGGCCGTTGAGAAGCCCGACGACGAGCCGGTGGATCGTTTTTCCGAAGACCTCCAAAAGCTCCTCAAGTTGGACGAGGAATGGCGCGAGGTTTTCGCCCAGAACAACACCGTCAACCGGGTTACCCAGGAAGATGAGGAGCGTCGTCAGCACCTGTTTGATTCCCTGACCACGGGTCAATCCTTGCAGGAGCATTTGCTGGAGCAGGTGCGCTTTGCCCAGTTGACCCCCGAACAGCTTGAGGTGTCCGAATTGCTGATCGGAAACATCGATGACCGAGGTTATCTGACGGCCCAACCCGAGGAACTCACCTTCTCCACAGGCTGTTCGACCGAGCGGATTCTGGAAGTGTTGTCGGTCCTCCAGACCTTTGAACCACCCGGTGTGGGGGCTCGAGACCTTCGGGAGTGCCTGATGCTGCAAATGGAGAGGGCCGGCCGGACCAACGACCTGGAATACCTCATCCTCCGCGACTACATGGAGGAACTGGGCAAACGACGATTTCCCGAGATCGCCCGCCAGTTGGGCATCACTCCGTCCGAGGCTCAGGAGGCTGCGGGACGGATTGCGCGGCTCGACCCCAGGCCGGGATCCGATTTTTCCCGCGAACCTGAACAATATGTGGTGCCTGAGTTGGAGGTTGTCCGGCGGGTGGTCGACAACCCCAACCCCGACATCGAGGCAACGGACATCGAAGACCCTTCGTCGCTGGCGGAGATTCTGAGCGACCCCGATGATGAAGATGAGGTGATCACCCACCTGCGCTATCGGCTCTCGATGCAAACCCGCGAGGGGCTTCGTCAGTGGCGATTCACCGATCAGGATTCGGTTTCAGAGGTTCTTCTGAACGCTTTGAGCGAAGACCTCACCCGCATCGTCCGGGGTGACGAGTGCTTGTACCACCGGTTCTTGGGGACGGCATCATTCAGCTCGGCCGCCGATAAACGTCTCAAGGCCTGTGCCGAACTTCTGGCGTCCGAGGAAGCGAAGGTCAGTGGAGCCGCGACCGAGGCTCTGGTAGCCAATCTCAATCGAATTTTTCTTTGCGATTTTCTGCCGATCACCGAAAAGCGCCAGAAGGTGGAGTACGACGTGGCGGGCAAGGATGAACTCATGCCCCAGCTGCGCATCAGCAGCACCTACAAAGACCTGCTCGCCCAGTCGGAGACTTCAGCCGAAGTCCGCGAATACGTGCGCGACAAGATCAAGGCCGGCAAGTTTCTCATCAAGAGCCTGAATCAGCGACAGAGCACCATTCTGAGCATTGGTCGCGAGATCGTGAAGCGTCAGCGAGACTTCATGGAAAAGGGGGTCGAGCACCTCAAACCCATGACCATGGTGATGGTCGCTGAAGTGGTGGGCGTGCATGAGACGACTGTGAGTCGTGCTGTCTCCGGCAAGTTCATGCGCACCCCGCAGGGGATTTTCGAGATGAAGTTCTTCTTCACCTCCGGTGTGGCGACGGCCGACGGTCAGACGGTGTCCAACACCTCGGTGAAGAACATCCTGGCCGAGCTCATCGCGAGCGAGAATCCCGCCAAGCCGCTCTCCGACGATCAGTTGGTCAACCAGCTCAAGGAGAAGAACGTGATGATTGCCCGGCGCACGGTGGCCAAGTATCGGGCCGAGTTGAACGTGCTGCCCAGCCACCTGCGGCGCACCTATCAGTAAATCACGCTTCCGCGGACTGGAGGGGCTGTTTGCCGTCAGTTCGCCGTTAGTTCGCCGTTAGTTCGCCGTTAGTTCGTAATTCGGGCCGGATCCACGACGGCGTGGCGAATCTTTTCGCGCTTCCAAGTGTAGGTAATGTGCACCTTGCCGTCCCGCGCCTGAACCACCGCCGGATAGCTCAATTCGCCAGGATTGTAGGCGAGGTCGGCCTTGCCGGGTTCCTGGGTGCTCTCCAGATCGGCAACCCGGGTCCAAGAATGGCCGTCCGAAGAAATGGCCAGCGAGATCACACTGCGATTCTCGGCGAGAGGGTTGTAAACCAGCAGCGCACGGCCATCGCGCAGGCGGACGGCGTCGATACCGCTGTTGGGGTTGGGCAGGGAGGTCTTTTCGAGCGGGGTCCAGGTGCGTCCCTGGTCGCTGCTCCAATGCTCAGCCACGACCTTCTGTCGGGTGCGCACCAGGCTCTGGATGCGGCCTCCGTCCCAGAGCAGCAGGGTGGGTTGGATGGCGCCCCATTGGTCGGCAGTGTTGAGGGCGCTGGACCGGTGCCATTCGGTGAAAGGGGGCTTGGACCACTCCATATGGACCCGCCAGCCGGCGTCCTCGGAGCTGGACCCGCAGAGAAGCGTGCCGTCGGCCAGCAGGATCGGCTTGTTGCGCACGGGCCCGACCTGACCGTCCGGCAGGCGGCGCGACTTGCCCCACGAGCGTCCGCCGTCCTTGGATTCCTGGACCCGGCCCCACCAGGTGTCCGGGCTCGGTCCCACCTTGTAGAAGAGCCACAGGCTGCCGCCGGGCTGCTGCCAAAGCACCGGGTTCCAGCAGGCATATTGCGGCGCGCCGGCGTCTTCGGTGCCGCGGGCGACCTCGACCGGCGCCAGCCACTGGTGCTGAGGCTTCTTGGAGAACCAGATCACCACGTCCTTGGCCCGCTCCGCCGTGCCCCCAAACCAAGCTGCTGCCATTCCTTGCGGCGTCTCCTCGATGGTCGAAGCGTGGGAGGATAGGGTTGGCGGATTGTCGGCCAAGTACTGCAGCTTGATCACCGGAGAATTCTGCGCCCCCAAGGCGCATCCGATGACGGCAAAGAAACTTAAGAACCGACGGGGCATGGGCGAAGAATGAGCCGTCGTCCACGGAGTTCCAGTTCCAAAATAGGCGGAGTAGACTCGCGGGTTTGGGCCGATGCCAATCCTTTGCCGAATTGGGTTCCGGAATCTTCCCGAGATTGAGGTCAATCCCGGTTCGCCACGGACCGGGGTTGTGTTGCACCCTGTCTCGCGTGGCGCTCATCGATGTCCAGGGTCTGACGCGGTCATTCCGTACCTACAAGAAGGCTCCGGGGTTCTCCGGGGCGCTCAAGGGGTTGTTTCACCGTGAATACGAGACGGTGTTCGCGGTGAAGGATGTGTCGTTCCAGGTCGAGGAAGGCGAATTTGTCGGATTCCTGGGGCCGAACGGGGCCGGCAAGACCACCACACTCAAGATGCTGGCCGGTTTGTTGTACCCGACTTCGGGCGCTGCTTCGGTGCTGGGCTACGTGCCTTGGGAACGGGCCGATGGTTACCGCCGCCAATTCGCCCTGCTGCTGGGACAGAAAAACCAGCTCTGGTGGGATCTTCCGGCCCGAGACTCGCTGGAACTCAATGGGCGTATCTATGGGCTGGCGCCCGAGGCCTACCGGCGCACGGTCGATGAGATGAGCGAGTTGTTGGGCGTGCGCGACAAGCTCTCCACGGCGGTCCGGGAGCTGTCACTGGGGGAACGCATGAAGTGCGAATTGATCGCTGCGCTGCTCCACCAACCAAAGGTGCTTTTCCTGGACGAGCCGACCATTGGGCTCGACGTGGTCTCCCAGAAGGTGGTCCGGGAGTTTTTGCGCGAGTACAACCGGCGCCGCAAGACAACCATCCTGCTCACTAGCCACTACATGGCTGATATCCAAGAACTGTGCGACCGGGTTATCATCATCGACCGGGGCACGGTATTCTTCGACGGGCGTTTGGCTGAGATCCTCGACCGCTTCGCCGGCTTCAAGATCATCACGGTCACCCTGGAACAGGCTTCCGGGTTCGCTTCGGTGCCCTTGGCGGAATTGGGAGAAGTGCTGGAGCAGAGCTCGGCTCTGGCCCGTCTGAAGGTTCCCCGGGAATCGGTCATCGCCACCTGCAAGGTGCTGCTGGACCGACTGCCGGTGAAGGATTTTGCCGTCGAAGAGGTCCCTATTGAGGACATCATCCGGCAGGTGTTCGAGAGGCGCTGAAATCCGCCAGCTGATAAACTTCCCGCGACACCCCTTTTCAAGGACGTGGGGTTGTTGTCCACTAGCGCTTCACATGCAGTACAACGAACCGCCAAAAGGCATCCAAGAACTCATCCACAGTCTTGAGGAAGGCGAGGGTCGAGTTTGGCTGCAGCGGTTCATCGTGCTGTTGCTGACCCTCATCGCCTTGGGGCTTTACCATTTCGATGGGGTGAAGAATTTCAGCACGGTCGAGGCGATGGACCTGGCTCAGTTGGGTCGCAGCATTTCCGAGGGCCGGGGTTTCACCACGCAGTTGATACGCCCGCTGAGCCTCCACCTCCAATCGCCCCGGGCGGTGCAGCAGGGGATCAATCCTCGCCAACTCATCACCGCGGCTCATCCCGACATATCCCACCCACCTCTGTACCCGGTCGCATTGGCAGCGCTCTTCAAGGTGTTGCCCGAGCGGTGGGTTTATGGTGTGGAGTCCGGACCCAGTCGCCGTCCGCCGGCCGAAGTGGCGGTGGGGTGTCTCAATTTCATTGGTTTCCTGGGGTTGGCCTTCGTGCTGTTCCAATTGGGTCGGCGATGGTTTGAACTCTCGATCGGAGTGATGGCGGTGGTGGTTTTTCTGGGGTCCAAGCTCAACTGGGACTTTGCTTTCTCGGGCCTGCCTACGGTGTGGTTGGGGTTGCTGTGCGTGGCGGTTAGCGTGATCGCCTTGCACATCGGAGGCGCCGCCGACCCCGACGAAGACGGTCGCCCACGGGTCGTGACGCTCCGATACGCGCTCTGGTCGGCACTGCTCGGAGGATTGCTCGGACTCGGGTTTCTCATCTCGTATTCTTTCGGATTCCTGGTTCTGCCTATTGGCATTTGTGTGGGGTGGTGGGTTCCGGCCGAAGCCCGCCTGCGAACAGTGGGGTGTCTATTGCTGGCTTTCCTGCTGTTGACGGCCCCCTGGATGACCCGCAATTACCTCCGCAGCGGATTGCCTCTGGGCATCGCCACCCTTGCGCCGTTATCCGGCACCCCTGGATTCTTGGATGATCGGTTGGAACGATCACAGAACCCTGAACTCTCGCGGGTGCGACTGACGGAGGTGCTGGCCAAGGTCCTGAGTCATTCGCAGTCAATCCTCGCCAACGACGTCCCCCGGATGTTCGGCAATTGGTTCGGGGCCTTCTTGCTGGTGGGGCTCTTGCTGCCCATGGGAGACGCGCGGATGAATCGGTTCCGCTGGTTGCTCTTGGCCTTATTGCTGGCGCTGGTGCCGAGTCAGGCCCTGATCCAGACGCATTTGTCCACGCAGTCCCCATTCCTGAATTCCGAAAATCTCCTGGCGTGGTTCGTCCCGCTGGCCGGTTTGTACGCCGCGGTGGTCTTCCGGTGGGCTCTCGACACCTTCGACTTTCCCTATCCGTTGGCTCGATGGATGGCCATGGCCATACCTCTGGCTTTGTGCCTCATGCCTTTCGTGATTTCGCTGTTGCCGCCGCGCCAGCCGGTCATGGCCACGCCGCCCTATTACCTGCCGGTGATCCGCCAATTGCTGGGATACCTCCCGGCGGGTGCCATGGTCTTGAGCGACATGCCGGCGGCTGTCGCCTGGTACGGCCACTTCGATTCGATGCCTCTGACGTTGCGGGCCGGACAAGATCCCAAGGAAGACTTCTACCAGATCCATGACTTCCAGCGTCCGTTCAACGCCTTGCTGCTCACGCCGCTGACCTGCGATCAGTTGTGGCACTCCAAGCTGCTCAATGATCCGGATGCGGTTTGGGGGCGCTTCTACATGGATTACCTGCTCCGCCAGGGGAACATCCCATCGGGTTTCCCACTGAAGTTCGCCTTCGGGGACCGGTATCCCGAGAATGGGTACCTCTTCGTGGCGGATCGACCCTACTGGCGCGAGATCCGCAAATGATCGGGGAATCCATCCCGTGGTCGCACGCGTCACTCTCGAAATAGCCCTCCGGAAGGAGTTCGACTATGCCATCCCGGAGGAGTTCTCCGACCGGGTAGCCGTGGGCTCTCGGGTCAAGGTGCCCTTTGGGCATCGGCAGGTGCTGGGGGTAGTGACCGAATTGGCGGAGTCCTCACCTCAGACCAACCTCAAGCCGATCTTGAATGTGCTCGGGGCGCAGACCCTGGTGACTCCGCAGGTGCTCGAGTTGGCCCGCTGGATCGCCTCCTACTACTGCTGCGCCGTGGAGACGGCCCTCAAGAGCGTGTTGCCGGAGGCCGTCCGGAAGGAGGAGGCCGGGTGGCGTGAACGCCTCCATGTGCACGCCCTGACGGTCGCTGGCGAGCTACCTAAACTCACGCCCAGACAGGACGCGATCTGGCGCATCATCGAGGAGTGGCGTGAGTTGCCGCTGCAGGAGTTGCTCCGGCTCGGTGAGACGACGGCCGAAACGGTACGAAAACTCGAAGACAAGGGGTTGGTGTGCATCGCCCCGAAGATCGACGAGCGGGATCCGTACGCGCGGGAACTCATCGTCCCAACCACTCCATTGACCCTCAATGACGAGCAAGTGGTTGCCTTTCAGGCATTGGTGAAGGCCCACGACGGTCTTTTGCGGGGCGAGTCGGCCAAGCCGTTCTTGCTCTTTGGTGTCACGGGCTCAGGCAAGACCGAGGTGTATTTGCAGGCCATTCAACATGCGCTGGCGCAGGGTCGCGGTGCCATCGTGTTGGTGCCCGAGATCTCGCTGACTCCGCAGACGGTGGAACGCTTCAAGGCGCGCTTTTCGTCGGGCCCCTATCGGACCCTCGTAGCGGTGCTGCATTCGCATCTTTCGGCCGGGGAGCGCCATGATGAGTGGCACAAAATTCGGCAGGGCCGGGCCCGCATCGTTATCGGCGCGCGCTCGGCGGTGTTCGCTCCGGTGCACCCACTGGGGCTGATTATCGTCGATGAGGAACATGAACACTCCTACAAGCAGGAGGAGACGCCCCGTTATCATGCCCGGGATGTGGCGGTGGTGCGGGGCCAGCGAGAGGGCGCGGTGGTGCTGCTCGGGTCGGCCACACCGTCGATCGAGAGTTTCCACAATGCCCGGCGCGGCAAATACACCCTGCTCGAGATGGCCAAACGGGTGGACGACAAGCGCTTGCCGGTGGTGCGCGTGGTGGACTTGCGCGAGGAGTCCCGCAAATCCAAGAGCGGGGCGCCGCCGGTGTTCACCGTGCGCCTGCGCGAGGCCATTACGCAGCGGCTCGAGCGGCGCGAGCAAACGCTCCTCTTCCTCAATCGGCGGGGCTTCTCAACCTCGCTCCAATGCCCCCAATGCGGCCATGTGGCCGGATGCCCCAATTGCTCGGTCTCACTGACCTACCACCGGGCCTCGCGACGGTTGCTGTGCCACATTTGCGGTCATGAGGATCCGGTGCCCGATCATTGCCCGGCTCCCGGTTGCGGCAATCCGGCCATCCGGTTTGCGGGCATTGGCACCGAGCGTGTCGAGGACGCGCTGCGCAAGGGCTTCCCACAGGCTCGAATCGAACGCATGGATTCGGACACCCTGAAGCGGAAGGAGGATTATCGGCGCATCCTCACCGAGTTTCGGGTCGGTAAGATCGATATCCTGGTGGGCACCCAGATGATCGCCAAGGGACTGCATTTCCCCAACGTCACGTTGGTGGGCATCGTGCATGCCGACCTGAGCCTCCATCAGGCTGATTTCCGTGCGGGCGAGCGCACCTTCCAATTGCTCACCCAAGTCAGCGGCCGAGCCGGAAGAGGCGATGTCGAGGGCGAGGTGTTCGTGCAGAGTTTCACTCCGTTCCATCCGGCCATCCAGTATGCGCGCCGGCATGACTACTTGGGATTCTACGAGCAGGAGGTGGAGTTCCGCGAGCAGTTGCGCTACCCCCCAGCCGCCCGGGTAGCCCTGTTGACGTTGAAGGGACGCAACGAAGACAAGGTGAAGCTCTTTGCGGAACACCTCCGTAAGGCCCTCGACGCGGGCTTCAAGGATTGGAAGGACCTCATTCTGGCCGGACCGGCGCCGGCTCCGCTGTTGAAGGCCGAAAGTTTCTTTCGGCACCAGATCATGCTGCGAACTTCAGCCATGAGCCGCCTGTCTGCCGAGTTGAGTAAAATCGAACAGGCCTTCGTGTTGCCGGCCGACCTCACCCTGATCATCGACATTGATCCCGTGAATCTCGGATGACCGGCAAGGATCCCTCGGGAGGGCGGGATTCGGAGGGCTAGTGGATGTTTTTGCCGAGGAGGTGGGCCGCTGCCGTTCGGCAATCGGTGCCGGTTGGCAGGCTGAAAATCCCAAAAAGCCCCATTTTCCGGGCCAAAATGGCCTCGGCACACCCGCTGCTTGAAGGGAGCACGCGTGGGTTCCACCAATTCCATCTCCTCGATGCTTCCGCAGGGTTCCTTGACCAATGCGTTGGCAGCGCCCGATCTGAGCAGCGCCGCCGGATCGCTGGGGCGGATGCTCGGTGCTCTGGCCCTAGTCTTCGCCTTGTTGATCGGCGCCCTCTGGATTTACCGGCACTGGCAGCAGCTCCTCTTGCAGCGGACTCCGGTCAGCGGTCTGAGGGTGGTCGACGTGAAGAGCCTAGGCCAGCGGACGGCTGTGTACGTGGTGGCCTACCGGCACCAACAGTTCCTCATCGGCGCCTCTCCGAACGGGTTGTCGCTTCTGTCGCCTTTAGATGCCGATTCGCCCGAATCGGACGATCCCTCTCCGTTGGATCCCGGCAATCCAGCTGCAAATCTGGCCCCCGAGGGTTCATTCCGGAGTGTCCTGGAAAAGACGCTGTCGCCCTCGGCATGAATCCCTCGATCCAGGCATACCGAAGCATCGGTTCCGTCCGTCGGACGGGTTGGAGATTTTCCGGATTTCTCCTCGGCATCATGGTGTTGTTGATGGCGCTGTCGCCACTGGCAGCCCTAGCGCAGGCTCCGGCCACCACCGGTACTCCGACGGCCGGACTGCCTCCGTTGACCTTGAACATCGGCATGGATGGGATCGGGCAACCCAAGGATGTGGATGTCGCCATTCAGGTCCTCTTTGCCATCACACTGCTGTCGATGGCGCCGTCCATCGTGCTGTTGATGACCTGCTTCAGCCGCATCGTCATCGTGCTGTCGTTCGTCCGCAACGCCTTGACCCTCCAGGGTGCTCCGGCCAACCAAGTGATCATCGGGTTGTCGCTCTTCCTGACTTATTTCGTCATGGAACCGGTATGGTCCAAGGTCCAATCCAACGCACTCCAGCCCTACATGGAGAAGAAGATCACCTCGGCCCAGGCCGTTGAGGAAGCGTCGAAGCCCATTCGTTCCTTCATGCTGCGACAAACCCGCGCCAAGGATGTCGAGTTGTTCGTGGAATTGGCCAAGATCCCACCCACCGCACCCGAAACCATGCCGCTGCGGGTGGTCATTCCGGCCTTCATCATCAGCGAGCTCCGGACGGCCTTTCAAATGGGCTTCTTGATCTTCGTGCCCTTCATCCTCATCGACATCGTGGTCGCCACCGTCTTGATGAGCATGGGCATGATGATGATGCCGCCCGCGACCATCGCATTGCCGCTGAAGATCCTGCTCTTCGTCCTGGTGGACGGATGGTCCCTCATCGTCCGTTCGTTGCTGATGAGTTTCGGCATTTGAAAACCAGTCCGCATTCCCCCAGCTCCCATTCCACTTTCCGAACCGATCCATGAACCCTGAAACCGCTGTCGAACTCATCAAATCGTTGATCCTCAACTCCGTGGCGCTGGCCTCGCCGATCTTGATGACGGCCCTCGTCATCGGCCTCGGTGTGAGCGTTTTTCAAGCGGTTACATCGATCCATGAGCAGACCCTGTCCTTTGTGCCCAAGGCCTTGGCGGTGCTCTCGCTGATCGTGGTGATGCTGCCCTGGATGGTCCGAACCATGATCGAGTTCACCCGCTCGGTCATCGAGCAGATGCCCCAGATGGTCGGCTGAGCCATGACGGCGATCCAATCCATCGCGGTCTGGGTGCTGGTGATGGTGAGGGCGAGCGGCCTCATCCTCACGATGCCGGTCTTTTCCGGAAACCAAGTGCCCCGCTCCCTGAAGATCGCCTTGGGAGTGATGCTGGCCACCTTGGCCACGCCGCTGTTGCCGCCGATCGAATTGAAGGTTGATTCGCTGTGGTGGCTCATCCAGGTGATTTTTGTGGAGATGACCGCTGGAGCCGTCTTGGGCTTCATCTGCCGCTTCACCTTTTTCGCGCTGGATGTCACAGGCACCCTCATCGCCAACGACCTGGGTCTGACCATGTCCACGATTCTGAACCCAGGATCCAATGCCGCTGCACCGATCACCTCCACACTGCTGTACTGGCTGGGCGTGGTCACCTTCTTCGGCTTGGACATCCATCACTGGGTGCTGGCGTTCTTCATTCGGACTTATTCAGTGCTCCCAATGGGAGCTGCCCATGGCAGCGAGGACCTGATGCGCAATATCCTGGTCCATACAGGGTGGATCCTCTCGGCAGGGATTCAGGTGGCGGCTCCCATCATGGCCGTGGCCTTCTTGGTAACCTGGGTGTTCTCGATGCTGGGACGGGCGGTGCCCCAGATGAACGTGTTCTCGGAAAGCATGCCCATCCGTGTCTTGTCCGGGTTGTTCATCCTTGCGATGAGCATGCGCTTCATCGGCGATCACACGGCCAATTTCCTACGACGGATTCCGGATGATTTCGTCCGCATCGCCCAGATTTTGGGAAACACCCCACCCAACCCCTGAACGCGCATGTCCGAAGCTAGTGGCGACAAGACAGAGCAACCGACAGCGAAGCGGTTGAGCGAGGCACTGGGCAAGGGGCAGTTCGCCAAGTCCCAAGAGATTCAGACTGCGTTCGTGCTCATGGCCGGAGTGTGGGCACTTCAGTCCTATGGTGGGGCGTTGTTCAATGATTTGACGGGCGTTTTCAAGTCGGTCTTTTTCCACCTTCATGACACGACGATCGACGTCAACAGCCTCCAGGATAAGGCCTCTGAATCGGCAATGACCCTGGTCGGTTGCGTGGCTCCACCGGTGATCGCCACGGGGGTGGGCGGGTTGGCGGCTGGCCTGGTGCAAAGCCGCTTCCGGATGCTGAGCGACCCCATCAGCTTCAATTGGGAGCGCCTGAATCCCATGGCGGGATTCAAACGCATCTTTTCCTTTCAGGCGTTGTTTCCGGCGGCGGTGAACCTGGTGAAGCTCGGCGCGATTAGCTTGTTCTCCTGGAATCATGTGCGTTCGGTGCTCGACGATCCGATCTTCAACGCGCCTGTGGACGTTTCGCGGGTGGGGACATTCCTTTCCGAGACCTCCATGCGCATCGGCAGTCGGGTGCTCTTGGCGTTAATCCTGATAGCAGCCATCGACTACGCCTATCAGCTCTGGAAGACACAACGCGACATGATGATGACCAAGGAGGAGGTCAAGGACGAGGGCAAGCAGAGCGAGGGAAATCCCCATGTGAAGGGGGAGATGCGCAAACGGCGGATGCGCCGCAAATCCTTCAAGGCGCAGTTGGAGGATCTTCCGAATGCCGACGTCGTGATCGCCAACCCGACCCACATCGCGGTGGCTCTGCGCTACGATCGGGACACGATGGCAGCGCCTCGGATCATCGCCATGGCCAAGGATTTCAACGCGTTGCGTATCCGTGAATTGGCCGAAAAGCTCCAGATTCCGGTGATGGAGAACAAACCGCTGGCCCGCATGCTCTTCAAATACGGCAAGGTGGATGGCGATATTCCCCTCCAGTTGTACACCGCGGTGGCGGAGATACTGGCCTATGTCTATCGGGTGAACCGGTTCCGCTATTATTCGCGGACTCAGACTCAAGGGGGCGCCGCTTCCCCAAGTCCCCGGTAGTCAAGAACACGGAGTTCCCCGAAATACAAACAACTTGGATCGGGATTGCTCGCGGCAGTTCATTCAGGACACGTTTCGGACATGAATCGCGGGTTGAATCACCTCTTGGGCACTTTTCTTTTCACCGCAGCCTTCGCCGTCTTGGCTGCGCCTCCGCAAGCCGAACCGGGGCGGCAAACGGCTCAAGAGTTCCGTCGCGAGGTCCGCACCGAGCACCGACTGAACTACTTGCTGTATGTGCCGAAGGCGGCCGCCGCTGAACCCACCAAGCGCTGGCCTTTGGTGCTCTTCCTGCATGGAGCCGGTGAGCGCGGAACCAATCTCAATGCCGTGGCCGTGCATGGTCCGCCGAAGTGGGTGGCCGCGGGCAAGGAGTACCCCTTCATCCTGGCGTCGCCGCAATGCCCGCCAGGACAGGTGTGGAACAGCACCACTCTGTTGGCATTAATTGATGAATTGCAGGCCAGCCTTCCGGTGGATGCCCGCCGGGTCTATGTGACCGGTTTGAGCATGGGCGGCTATGGCACCTGGGAGTTGGCGGTGAAGCATCCGGAGCGCTTCGCGGCGGTGGCTCCCATTTGCGGTGGCGGCGAACGCATTCGCACCTTGTTGCCCGCTCAGCGCGAAGCCCTCAAGACGCTGGGCGTTTGGGCTTTCCACGGCGGCAAGGACAATGTCGTGGTGCCCGCCGAAACCGAGCGGATGGTGGAGGCGTTCAAGAAGGCAGGGAATGAGTCGGTGAAGCACACCGTCTATCCCGAGGCCGGACACGATTCCTGGACCCAGGCCTACAACGACCCCGCCTTGTTCGAGTGGATGCTCAAGCAGTCCCGCTGAGTCGTCCCGCGGTTCCTCCATTTCCTCACATGATCCGAACGACCCGAGCGGCCATCGCCTCCGGCCAGGGCCAATTCAGCCTCGAGTCCATCGAGGTCGGCTCACCCCAGGGTGATGAGGTGCTGGTGGAGATCCGGGCTTCGGGCCTGTGCCATACCGATCACGCCTCGCTGGGGTGGAAGCGTCCGTTGGTCATGGGGCATGAGGGCGCCGGGGTGGTGCTCGAGGTCGGCCCGGAGGTGACCGGTGTTCGGCCCGGGGATCGAGTGGTGCTGAACTGGGTGATTCCGTGTGGCACTTGCCCGGCCTGCCATCGCGGGTCGGCCGTCCACTGCCACAGCAGCCGGCCGGCCCATGTGATGGAGCCCTCCGCGGCCCACGCCCATGCGGCCGGGACCCAGCTTCGAGGTCTTCCGGTGGACCGGTCCTTCAATCTGGGCACCTTGTGCGGGTTGGCCTTGGTGCGTCAGGCGGCGGTCACCCGACTGGAGACGAACGTGTCCTTCGAGTCTGCCTGCATCGTCGGTTGTGGGGTGATGACGGGCTTTGGGTCCGCGGTGAATGTCGCGCGCGTGGCTCCGGGGAGCTCGGTGGCGGTCATTGGTTGCGGTGGGGTCGGGCTGAATGTCATCCAGGGAGCGCGTCATGCCGGGGCCTCGCGAATCATTGCCCTGGATCTCCAACCCGGGCCGTTGGAACGCGCGCGCCAATTCGGGGCGACCGAGGTGATCCAGGTGGATCCGGCCGATCGCGAACTCGATGCGGCGGCGGCCGAGGTGCGCCGGCGTTGCGGTGGAGCCGGTGCCGATTACGCCTTCGAGGCCACCTCGGTTCCGCGACTGGCCTTTGCGCCACTGAAACTCATCCGCGATGGAGGCATGGCCTTGCAGGTCAGCGGCATCAACGACCCGGTCACCGTTCCCATGCCGCTCTTCATGTGGGACAAAACCTACGTGACGCCGCTCTACGGTGGCTGCGTTCCAAGTCGCGATTTCCCGCGGATCTTCGAGTTGCATGCCTCTGGGCAATTGCTGCTCGATGAACTGGTCACCCGCACTTACCGACTCGACCAGTTGGCTGAAGCCTTCGACGACCTTCTGGCCGGACGCTTGGCCAAGGGTGTGATCACCTTCGGTGGTTAGCCAACGATGGACGTAGATCGGTCCGCCTGTGAGTCGGATGGTTGAGAAGCTCAGGCACCTTGGAGGATTTCCCTCACCACGTTGCCGTGGACATCGGTGAGTCGAAAATCGCGGCCCTGGAACCGGTAGGTGAGCCGCTCGTGGTGGATGCCCATTTGGTGCAGCAAGGTCGCCTGCAGATCGTGCACGTGCACCGGCTTGTGCACTGCGTTCATGCCCAAGTCATCGGTCTCACCGTAGGAAATCCCCGGACGCACACCGCCACCGGCCATCCACGTGGTGAAGGCGTAGGGGTGATGGTCGCGACCCCAGCGTTTGCGGTCGTCGAGGTTGCCTTGGATGAACGGTGTTCGTCCGAACTCACCGCCCCAGACCACCAGGGTTTCATCGAGCAGGCCCCGTTGCTTGAGGTCGATGACCAAACCGGCGGACGGTTGGTCGGTATCGCGGCACTGGGTGTAGAGTTCGGTGGTGAGGCTGTTGTGTTGGTCCCAACCGGCATGCATGACCTGGACACACCGCACGCCCCGCTCGATGAGGCGTCGGGCCATGAGGCAGTTGTAGGCGAAGGTGCCGGGCTCCCGAACACTCGGGCCATACAAGGCCAGAACCGACTCCGGTTCCTTCGAGAGGTCGGCCAGTTCCGGCACGCTCGTCTGCATGCGGAAGGCCATTTCGTATTGGGCGATGCGGGTGGCGATCTCCGGGTCGCCATGCGCCTCGAACTTCAGGCGGTTCAACGCGCCCAGATCGTCGAGCATGGAACGGCGGGTCGCCGAGGGCAGGCCGGCCGGATTGCCGAGGTACAACACCGGTTCATTGCCGCCCCGGAATTTGACTCCCTGATAGCGGGAAGGCAGGAAGCCGGACCCCCAGTAGAAATCGTAGAATATCTGGCCGCAGCTGGTGCCCTTGCTCACCGAAGTCATCACGGCAAAGGCGGGCAGGTTTTCCGTTTCGCTACCCAGGCCGTAGGTGAGCCAAGCCCCGAGGGTCGGACGCCCGGGGATTTGCGCTCCGCTGAGCATGAGCGAGATGGCCGGGGCGTGGTTGACGGCGTCGGTGTGGAGGCTTTTGACGAAGCACAGTTCGTCGGCGATCCGGCCGGTGTGGGGCAGGAAATCACTCACCCAGGCGCCACTTTGCCCGTGCTGCCGGAAGGGCTCGACCGGCGCAAGCATCAGCTTGCCGTCGGCCTTGCCCGTCATGGTGCTGAAGCGCTTGCCGCCGATGTAGGAATCGGGCAGGGGCTGTCCATGGCGTTTGAGCAGCTCCGGCTTGTAGTCGAAGAGATCGACATGGGTGGGCGCGCCGTTTTGAAACAGATAAATGGCGTGCTTGGCCTTGGCCGGATGATGAGGCCGTGCCTGCGTCGGGAGCGTTGGACTCGGGTCGGCTGCCGAGGCCCGGCCCGATCCGAGCAGTTGGCTCAGAGCCGCAAGACCCAGCCCCGTGCCTGTGCGGCCGAGGAATTGGCGGCGGGTTTCACGAAGCAGGAATTCGTGGTTGGGCATCAACGGGTTCATTCCTTGGTCAGGGCTTCGTCGAGGTTCAGCACCGTGCTGCAGACGACTGTCCAGGCGGCCAATTCCACGGGGTTCACGCTGGATGGGGGCGTCATTTCGCCGGTGCGGATCCATTGGGCCGCCAGTTCGGGTTGGAGGGTGTAAGAGGCCCGGTGGCGCTGGAGCCCGTCGAGGAGGATCCGGCTTTCGGCGGCGCTGGGGCGGCGGGACAGCACTTGGCGGAAGACGCGCACCAACCGCTCGGAGTCGCGCGTGTCGCTCATCAGGGCTTGCTGGGCCAGAATCCTCGCAGCTTCGACGTAGCCGGTGTCGTTGAGGGTCAGCAGGGCGTGCAGGGGGACATTGGTTCGCGGCGTCTTGACGGTGCAGGTCTGGCGGTTGGCCACATCGAAGAAGAGTGTCGGACCGATGATGCGCCTCCAGAACACGTACAGGCTGCGGCGGTAGAGCGCCTCGCCATGGTCTTGCGTGTAGCGCTTGTTGCCGAAGGTGGTTTCCTCCCATACGCCCGCGGGCTGGTAAGGGTTGACCGCGGCCCCGCCGACGCGCTCGGTGAGCAGGCCCGCGGAGGCCAGGGTCATGTCGCGGATCATGGGTGAGGGCATCCGGAATCGCGGGCCTCGGGTCAGTCGGCGGTTTTCCGGATCGCGTTCCCGGACCTCTGGCGAGGTTTGCGACGATTGCCGGTAGGTGCCGCTCAGCACGATGGAGCGGACGAGGGCTTTGACATCCCAGCCGGACTCGATGAACTCGAGGGCCAACCCATCGAGCAACTCGGGGTGCGAAGGCCGTTCACCTTGGAGACCAAAGTCTTCGGAGGTCTTCACCAATCCGAGCCCGAAGAATTGCTGCCACAACCGATTGACCGTGACCCGGGCGGGCAGGGGATTGGTCGGCGAAACGAGCCACCGTGCCAGTTCGAGTCGGTCAGGGCGCTGCACGCGATGACCCGGCGTGAGATGGCCTGGCAGCGATGGCGGAACTTCAGGACCGAGGTTTTGGTAACTGCCACGCACCAATTGATGAGTCGGTCGCACCTTGGGCAGGTCTTCCATCACCATCACTTTCGGGATCTGGTTCTGGACATTGTCCCAGTGGATGCGCGAGGCGCGTTGGCGTTCCAGCACCGCCACGTACTGCGGGTCGAAATCCCGCCAGAGGTCGGCCATTTTCTGGAGTCGGCCGGCGTCCCGATCCTTCGCGGAAACTTTGAGTTGTTCGCGATGGGCCGCAGAAAAGTCTTGGGCCAGCGGTGTCTGGTCGAGTGTTTGGCCGGCCTCGGGCTGGAATCGCCGCCGCTCCAGGGCTTCCGTGTCGCGGATGAAGTGGGCTAGACCTTTCTCGGCATCGGCGACTCGGGCCTGGATTTCCCGATCGAGCACGGGCAACACGGGAGGCGTCCGGGGATTGCCGCCGCTGCCGTCGACGGAGGTCTGGTTGAAGAACGCCATCAGTCCGAAGTAGTCCTTCTGAGTGTAGGGATCGAACTTGTGGTCGTGGCACCGGGTGCAGTTGAAGGTGGCTCCCAGCCAGACCGTGGCCACCGTCTCGGTTTGGTCGAAGAGGTAGTCGATGCGGTTCTCTTCTGCGATGCGGCCGCCTTCGCCATTGATGGCGTGATTGCGCAGGAAACCCGTGGCGAGACGCTGTTCATCGGTGGCGCCCGGAAGCCGGTCGCCGGCGATTTGCCAGACGGTGAACTGGTCGAAAGGCAGGTTGCGATTGAAGGCGTCGACCACCCAGTCGCGCCACGGCCACATGGTGCGCTCGCCATCGCCTTGGTATCCGTTGGAATCGGCGTAGCGGGCGGCTTCCATCCATTCCCACGCCATCCGCTCGCCGTATCGCGGGGAAGCCAGCAATCGATCCACTTGCCGCTCATAGGCCTGAGGTGACGGATCCGCCACGAAGCCGTCGATCTCGGACGGAGTCGGGGGCAGGCCGGTCAGGTCGAGGGTGAGTCGGCGGAGGAGGGTGGGTCGTGCGGCCTCGGGTGCGGGTTTTAGTCCGTCGCGTTCCAAGGAGTGCCTCACCCAGGCATCGATTGCGTGGGAAGCTCCGCGGACGACGGGAACGGTCGCCCGCTGCAGTGGTTCGAACGCCCAGTGCTGTCCCCAAGGTGCTCCTTGTTCGATCCACTGGCGAAGGAGACGCACTTGTTCGGGCTGGAGTGCCTTGCCCGAATCGCGGGGCGGCATCACCTCGTCGGGATCATTGCTGTGGATCCGGCGCAGGATTTCGCTCTCTTCCGGATGCCCTGGTTTGATGGCGGTCTTACCGCTTTTTCCGGAACCACGGGCACCGGCGAGCATGTCCAGTCGCAGCCCCCCTTTTCGGGCCTTTTCGTCGGGACCGTGGCAGGCGAAGCAGTGGTCGGAGAGCAGCGGTAGGATTTCCCGCGAAAAGCCGATCGGAGTCTCAGGCCAGGCCGCCGCGTGAGCGGAAGTCAATGCAGTCACGACCATCATGCCAAGGGTCGTCCACACGCGAAGCACTCGTGACAAAGGGGTGAGCATCGGGATCGAGAAGGTAGGTTAGTCTTATCGCCAATGCCGGCAATGCTGGAACCAGCCAAAACAAGGATTCATCGCAAGAACGACAGACGGAGCGACGTGGCTTGCGTGAGCCCGTCATTCGGGGTTGCATATAAAGATGTCCCCCGACTTGCACCGGTTGCCCACCCGCCACACTGGCGGCGTGACGGGTGTGGGGATTTGGGTGGCCGGTTTGTGGTGGCTGGTGGGTTCGATATTGGCGGCTGGATCGGCCGCTCCAAAGCTCCCGTCACGGCCTGTCTTCGAGCGCGATATCCGCCCCATCTTCAAGGCCCATTGTTTTCACTGCCACGGCGAGGAGGAAAAACCCAAGGGCGGGGTGGACTTGAGGCAACGGCAATTGCTGCTGAAAGCTTCTGAATCCGGCCTAGTGCTGGTGCCAGGGAAGCCGGGCAAAAGTCATCTCCTGTCGGTGGTGAAATCCGGTGAAATGCCCAAAGGCGGCAAGCCATTGGCGCCTGAGCAGGTGGCGCTCATCGAACGGTGGATCGCGCAAGGCGCTCCGACCTTGCGACCCGAACCGGTGGAGGTGCCCCGATGGGTCATCACCGAAGAGGAGCGTCAGTTTTGGGCGTTCCAGCCGGTGGGGTGTCCGGAGCCTCCCCAGGTCCGATTCGACAAGACGGTGCGGACTCCCATCGATGCGTTCTTGAAGGTGCGACTGGAGAAGGAGCGCCTGGGCTTTGCCAAGCCCGCGAAACCGGAGCAGTTGATCCGCCGGTTGACCCTCGACCTGACTGGTCTTCCGCCCACGCCGGAGGAGGTCGATGCCTTCGTGGCGGACCCTTCCGATGCCGCCTACGAGCGCTGGGTGGACCGGCTCTTGGATTCGCCGGCGTATGGCGAGCGTTGGGGGCGTCACTGGCTCGATGTGGCGGGATATGCCGACTCCAATGGGGGAGTGGAGGCCGATTCCGAGCGTCCGTGGGCCTGGCGATACCGCGACTACGTGATCCGGTCCTTCAACGAGGATCGCCCTTTCGATGAGTTCATCACCGAGCAATTGGCTGGCGACGAACTCCTGCCGGCCGTTTCCACCGATTTGGCCGGCCGCGATTTGGATCGTCTGGTGGCCACGGGTTTCTTGCGTATGGCCCCCGATCCCACGGGCGACGGTCCGCCGGAGCCGGAGTTGGCGCGCAATCAGGTCATCGCCGACACCCTCCAGATCGTTTCTTCGTCGCTGCTCGGCATTACGGTTCACTGCGCCCAATGCCACGACCATCGCTACGATCCCATCCCTCAGGCCGATTACTACCGATTGCGGGCTGTGTTTGAGCCGGCCTTCGACTGGAAGCGGTGGAAGAATCCCGCTCAACGGTTGGTTTCGCTCATGCCTTCGGTGGATCGATCCCTGGCCGATTGCGTCGAACAGGCGGCCAAGGTCCACGACGCCGAGGCCACCCGTTTGCACGATGAACTCATCGAGAAATTCGTGCAGAAGCAATTGCTGCAGGTTCCGGAGTCCCGTCGCGAAGCGGTGATCGGTGCGCGACGGACACCGGCGGCCAAGCGCAGCCCCGAACAGCTCCAACTGCTCCGGGAGTTTCCCATGTTCCAGGACCACATCATCCTGGGCGAGATCGATCGGGAAGGAGCCAACAAGGTGGATGAAATCCGCAAGCGGGCCACAGCTGATCGGGCCTTGAAGCCGTCGGATCCCATGGTGCAAGCCCTGGTCGAGGCTCCGGCCGAAGCGGTGACCACGGTGCGATTCCATCGGGGCGATCCCCAACAACCGCGCGAGGCACTCAAGCCGGGGTTGTTGTCGGTCATGGGCCTCGGTGGATTGGACACCGAGATCCCGGAATCCATTCCAGGCCGTCGCACCAGCGGTCGTCGCCTCGAACTGGCCCGCCGACTCACGGATCGAAACAATCCACTCACCGCTCGAGTCTGGGTCAACCGACTGTGGCATGAGCATTTTGGAATGGGCTTGGTCGCCACACCCGGAGACTTCGGGGCCCTGGGCGAACGCCCGAGTCATCCCGAACTCTTGGATTGGTTGGCCGCCGAGTTCATGGATCACGGCTGGAAAAACAAACGCCTCCACCGGTTGATCGTGACTAGTGCCGCCTACCGACAAGGCACCGTGAACGCGGCCGCACAGAAGAAGGACCCCGACAATCGCCTGTTGGGTCGATTCCGCCTCCGACGTCTGGATGCCGAAAGTCTCCGCGATAGTCTTTTGGCGGTGAGCGGCCGTTTGGATGCCACCCGCTTCGGGCCTCCTGTGCCTATCGCCGTCAATGCCCAAGGACAATTCGTGGTGGGTCGACAGAAGCGCGACGGCAATGGCGATGCGGTGGGAGTGGAGACCGGCGGGACCGCTGACTTCCGACGCAGCGTCTATGTCACCGTGCGCCGCACCATGCCGGTCGGGGTGCTCGAGACCTTCGATGCCCCGGTGGTCAATCCCAACTGCGAAGCCCGCCCGGTTTCCACGGCGGCTCCCCAATCGCTGATGTTCCTCAATGACGGATTCGTGCTCGATCGCGCATTGGATTTGGCGCAACGCCTGCGACGGGAAGCCCCGGGCGATGAGCCGGCCCAACTGGCCCGGTTGTGGCGTCTGCTCTTCCTTCAATCACCCACGGCCACCGACGTGGACCGTTCGCGGCGTTTCCTCAAGGAACTCCAGGCGTCCTTGCCGCCGGCCGAATCCAAACCCGCTGCCAAACCCTCAGCCGCTGCGACGCCCGAAACGCCGGCGGTAACCCCCGAAGAACGGGCTCTGGCTGCGTTGTGCCAGGTGCTCATGGGTTCCAACCGATTCCTCTACCTCGACTGAGCCATGGATCGCCCTTCCAACATGTCGTCTCCGTCCGGCTTCTGCTCCCGTCGCCACTTCTTGCAGGCAGGCAGCGCCTTCGGTCTGGGTTCCACCGCCTTGTCATGGCTCCTCCAGCAGGAGGGCCTTTTGGCGGCTCCGGCTCGACCGGAGTTGGAACAGCGCACGTATGATCTGAAACCGAAGGCGGGCCATCATCCGGCCAGCGCCCGGGCCATGATTTCCATCTTGATGATCGGGGGCCCGAGCCAGATGGACCTCTTCGATCCGAAGCCCCTGCTGAACGAATGGGCCGGTAAACCCTTTCCGGGCGAGTTGAAGTTCGACAATGCCGGACAGGCCAGTTCGAAGGTCATGCCGGGGTTGTGGGAGTTTCGCAAACACGGTCAGTCCGGCACGGAGTTGTCGTCGCTCCTGCCTCATCTGGCGGGCGTGGTGGACGAGTTGTGCGTGATCCGATCCATGCGGACTGCCGTGAACAACCATGGCCAATCGCTGTATGCGCTGACCAATGGCCGCATCACCGCCGGGGCGCCCACCCTGGGCAGTTGGTTGTCTTACGGGCTCGGGACCCCCAGCCAGGAGTTGCCCGCATTCCTCACACTGACCCATCCCTCGGGCCTGCCACTGCTCGCCGAGGCCAATTGGTCCAACGGTTGGTTGCCGTCGATTTTCCAAGGAACGGTGGTTCGCCCCACGGAGCCCCGATTGCTCAACCTCGACCCGGCTCCGCACCTCCGCGGGGTTCCCCAAGAACGTCAATTGGAACTGCTGGGCGAACTCAACCGCGCCCATCGCGCCGAGCATCCGGGAGAGCAGGACTTGGATGCCCGCATCGCCAGTTATCAATTAGCGGCCCGAATGCAGACGGCGGCCAAAGAGGCCATGGACATTCGGTCTGAGTCGGAGGCCACACGGCGCTTGTATGGCATTGATCAGGAACGGACCCGCGACTACGGCACCCGGTGCCTCATCGCCCGTCGTCTGGTCGAGCGCGGCGTGCGCTTCGTGCAAGTGGTCAACAATGGTCAGAGCTGGGACCAGCACAGCAACCTCTACACGGCCTTGCCTGACTTGTGCGCCAAGACCGATCAACCCGTCGCCGCTCTCATTCAAGACCTCAAGGCGCTGGGGTTGCTCGATTCCACCCTGGTACACTGGGGCGGGGAAATGGGGCGGTTGCCGGTGATCCAGAATGATGGTCCCAAAGAGAAGGTCGGTCGCGACCACAACACCTACGGCTTCACGCATTGGCTGGCCGGCGGCGGCGTTCGGGGCGGCATGACTTACGGCGAGACCGACGAATGGGGCCACCACGCCGTGAAGGACATCGTCACTCACCACGATCTCCACGCGACCCTCCTGCACCTCTTCGGTTTGGATCACACCCGACTGGTGTATCGCAGGGCCGGCCGCGAGCTGAGCCTCACCGATAGCAAGCCCGCCCGGGTGATCCGGGACATCCTCAATTCCTGAGGTTGAAAGTAGGGGAGTCGGGACAGCCTTCTTAAGAAAGACGGCGCCACTTTCGCCCGGATGTCTCCAGGAGCGCGTCAGCTTTGGTGGGACCTTGGCTGCCAGCAGAATAAAATTCCAGAAGTGCGTCAGGCTTCTCTTTGCAAAGGTCCAGATACGGTTGAACGATCCTCCAGCCCGCCTCCACGCTGTCCGCTCGCTGGAACAATGTCGCATCCCCGATCATGCAGTCATAGATCAAGGTTTCGTAGCCGGTGCTGGGAGCGTTCTGGAAGTAGTCCTTGTAGTGGAAGTCCATGTGGACTTGACCCAGTTGGATGGCAGGTCCGGGTATCTTCGCGCCGAAGGCCAGAGAGGCCCCCTCATCTGGCTGCAATTTGAGGATGAGTGTGTTGGGTTCGAGTTCTTCGGTCTTGGTATCGCGGAAAAGTGAGAAAGGGGGTCGTTTGAACTCGATGGAGATCTCCGTGCTTCGCTGTGCCATCCGTTTACCAGTCCGCAGGTAGAAGGGCACACCCGACCAGCGCCAAGTATCCACGCCGAGTTTCATGGCGATGTAGGTCTCGGTCACGCTCTCCGGGTGGATGCCGTCCTCTTCACGGTAAGCCTTGAGCGGTTTTCCTTCGCTGCTGCCCGCCTGATACTGCCCCCGAACGACGTCTGTCTGGGGATTGATGACGTGAACCGCGTCCAATGCCTTGGTTTTTTCGGTCCGGATGGCATCTGCGCAGAAGGAGTTCGGGGGCTCCATGCAAATCAAGGCCAGGAGCTGGAATACATGGTTGGGCACCATGTCGCGCATCGCTCCGGTGGATTCATAGAAGCCCGCCCGCTTCTCCACACCCACCGTCTCGGCAACGGTGATTTGCACATGATCAATGTGATTGCGATTCCACAGCGGCTCAAAAATCCCGTTCGCGAACCGTTTGACCATGATGTTTTGGACAGTCTCCTTCCCAAGAAAATGGTCCATTCGATAGATTTGATCTTCGTGGAGCGTTCTCAATACCTGCTGGTTGAGTGCCCGGGCCGACTCGTAGTCATTGCCGAATGGTTTTTCGATGATCACCCGGCGGTATTTTTCCGGGCCTTCTTCCACGAGGCCGGCTTGGCCCAGATGATCGATGACCAGTCCGAAGAAGCGTGAGGCAACCGCAAGATAGAAGACCACGTTTTCGCTGGTTCCGTGGGAACGGTTTTCACCGTCCAATCGATTCTTGAGTGTTTGATAAAGTCCGGGATCACCGAAGTCTCCGCGGATGTAACTCATCTGGGAGAGTAGGCTGTTCCAATGAATTTCGTCGAAATCCACCGAAGTGGTCTTTTCGGTGGCAAATGATCGGACTGCCTCATCCAAACGCTCCCGGAAGGTCTCGTTGCTCAATTCCTGGCGGTCCACCCCGATCAGTGAGAATTGATCGGGAAGCAACCCGGTGCGCACGAGATTGTACAGGGCCGGAACCAGCAACCGACGCGTCAGGTCGCCGCCCGCTCCAAAGATCACCAGATTGCAGGGCGGGGCTTTGTCTCCATGCACCAATCGCTTGGGGGAGTTCGGTAGGGCGTCGCTCATGGGTCAGTTGGGGTGCGTTGGCACCAACCGCCCCAGCAGCAATCCGTAGGCCACCTCCTGCGAGACATCCTCTTCAGTTGGGTGTGCGTTGAGCCAAGGTGCAATGGGTTCTCTCGTGACGGGCCTCCAATCGGATCGCGCCTCGCTCTCGTCTCGTCTTGCGAAGGAATCTTCCACGCCATCCAGGGTCTCCCAACTGCATCGCACCGGCTAAAGCCAATGAGTTGCTGTAATTGGTCTTGCTGGAGGTAACTTCTCGGACGAGTGATTTGCCCTTCGCTCGTCAGGGACCTTCGGCCAGACCCGCAGCGGTCTGTGACCGACAAGCAACGCCGCCAGCGGGCCCTTCCCTCCCAAACCCTCCGGGCGGCGGGGCTTTCCGGCTTGGACTGCGTTGGTTCGGGCGGAACAGAACGCAAGAGGTCTGCCCCGTCGCTCACCGGCTTGCCCAACCCAGAATTCCCCAGCCGCAGGACCCCTCCCGATTTTCAGACAGGCCCTAAAGATTTTCCTCTCAGGGGTAGGGTCAAAACTTCCTTGACGGCGTTTGAGTCTTTGGCTTGCGAGTGGGCAGTTAATAGTGATATAAAGCTCACCTATGGCAGCCATCGGGCGGTTCCAAAAAGGTGAGGAGATCTTCCACGCCAAGGTCATCGACGGGGAGATTTTCAAGCTTCAGGGCGATGTCTTCGGCTCTCCATCCTTCGAGAAGAAACCGACTCCGCTCAAGGGCGTCAAGACGTTGACCCCGGTTCAACCGTCCAAGATCATCGCGGTGGGTCTGAATTATGCAGACCATGCCCGGGAGGCTGGGATGGCGTTGCCCAAGGAACCGCTCTTCTGGCTCAAGGCCCCGACTTCGCTCATTCCCGATGGTGCCAAGATCGAGATTCCGTTTGCCAATCATCGCAATGATTTCGAGGCCGAGCTGGCCGTGGTCATTGGGCGCAAGATGCGCAATGTCACCCCGGCTGCGGCAGCCCGTTACATCTTCGGATATACGGCCTCTCAAGACATCACCGATCGGACGATTCAGGGCAGTGAGAGCCAGTTTGCGCGGTCGAAGTCCTTCGACACGTTCACACCGCTCGGGCCCTACATCGAAACCAAGATTGACCCGCATGATTTGAGCATCCAGCTCTTCCAGAACGGGCAGTTGCGCCAGAACGGCAATACCAGCCAGATGATCTTCAACTGTTTCCATCTGGTGAGCTTCATTTCCACCAACATGACCCTCCTCCCGGGCGACGTCATCCTGACGGGCACGCCGAGCGGTGTGGGGCCCATCGAGTCCGGCGACCGTCTTGAGGTCCGGATCCAGGGCATGGCCCCTTTGGTCAACACGGTGAAGTGACCCTCGCTCAACCGATTTGCCGGAGCCTTCAGGCTCTGGTGGACCTCCATCGGCCCCTCGGGTGAACCCAGGGGCCTCTTTCTTTCCCACTGGCCTCCCGACCCCACACCCCCACAGACTTTCCCATGCTTTGGTCCCAAACGTTCATTCCGACCCTTAAGGAAACCCCCGCGGATGCAGAAATCGTGTCCCATCAACTCCTGCTGCGTGCAGGATTGGTCCGGAAGCTCACCGGTGGTTTGTACACGTTCCTGCCGCTCGGCCTGAAGGTCCTGCGCAAGATCGAGCAGATCATCCGCGAAGAAATGAACCGGGCCGGCGGCATCGAGGTGCTCATGCCCGCCTTGCAGCCCATCGATATCTGGCAGCAGTCCGGCCGCTACGAGACGGCCTCCGGAGTGCTCTTCAAGGTGCGGGATTCCGCCCGGAAGGATTGGGTTCTCGGGCCCACTCACGAAGAGGTCATCACCTCACTGGCGGCCAACGAGCTGAATTCCTATCGGCAGCTTCCGAAGAATTTCTACCAGATCCAGACCAAGTTCCGGGACGAGATCCGCCCTCGCTTCGGCCTGATGCGCGCCAAGGAGTTCCTGATGAAGGACGCCTATTCCTTCGACGCCACCGATGCCGGCGCGATGGCCAGCTACCACAAGATGTACGACGCCTACACCCGCATCTTCGCCCGTTGCGGTTTGCAGGCCTTCCCCGTTGAGGCCGACACCGGCGTCATCGGTGGTAATTACTCGCACGAGTTCATGGTGCCTGCAGAGACCGGCGAGAACGACGTGGTTTACTGTGAGTCTGGCAAGTACGCGGCCAACATCGAGAAGGCGATCAGCCGTGGGCCCGCCGAAGCGACCCCTTCGGAATCCACCGGAGCGGCGCCCGAGAAGTTTGCCACCCCGGGCGTGGTCACCATTGAAGCCCTCGCGGCTTCCCCTTACGGGGTTTCGGCCAGGCATCAAATCAAGACCCTGGTGTTTGTCGCGGATTCCAAGCCCATCCTGGTGCTCATCCGGGGCGACGACTCGCTCAATGAGGCCAAGCTCATGGCCAAGACCGGCGCGGTCCAAGTGCGTCAGGCGACCGCCGACGAGATAGTCGACTTGCTCGGTGCCCGCCCGGGTTCCTTGGGCGCGGTCAGTGCCACCCTCAAGACGCCTGCGGTGCCGGTGTATGCCGACGAAGCCCTGCGCGGGGCCCGGGGCATGACCACCGGAGCCAACGAAGACGGGTTCCACCTGCGCCATGTCGAGGTGGATCGCGACCTGAAGGTCACGGCCTGGTACGACCTGCGCACCGTCAAGGTGGGTGAATCGTGCGTGGAGACTCAGCAACCGCTGAAGATCCGCCGTGCCATCGAAGTCGGCCACGTCTTCAAGCTGGGCACCAAGTATTCTGAGAAGCTCAATGCCACCTTCCTGGCTGAGGACGGCTCTCGCCATCCGGCGGTGATGGGTTGCTACGGCATTGGTGTGACCCGGACGCTTCAGGCGGTCATCGAGCAGTGCAACGACAAGGACGGCATCCGCTGGCCAGTCAGCGTGGCACCCTACACGGTGTGCATCACGCCGCTGACGGTGGCGTCTGAAAGTCAGCCGATGACGCTGGCCCGTGAATTGGCGGCCACTCTGGAGGCCGCTGGCATCGAGGCCATTTTGGACGACCGCGATGAGCGTCCGGGCGTGAAGTTCAAGGACAGCGAATTGGTGGGATTCCCGCTCCGGGTGAACCTCGGCGAGAAGTCGCTGGCCAAGGGCGAGATCGAGCTCAAGCCGCGCGGCGGCACGATGCGCATGGTGCCCATCGCGGACGCCGCCGCCGAGGTGATCGCTTGGGTCCGTGCCGAGTCCGCTCGACTCCAGGGTTGAGGGGTTTGGGTTGAGGTTTTTTGCCCGCTATGCCCTGCGGGCGTTTGAATTGCGAAGTCCCGATCTGGGGCTGGACCCGGATTGAAAAGGGTTCAGCAACTGGTCGGGACTTCCTGCAACACCTCCACGCAGTGAGGAATGGCCTGAACCACGAAGCTCAGGCATTCCACAGCACCCTTGGGTTTGCCTGGCAGGCAAATCACCAGCGTGCGATCGACCACGGCGGCCAAATTGCGGGACAAGATGGCGTTGGGGGTGAACTTCAGGCTCTCCATGCGCATTTGTTCGCCGAAGCCGGGCAGTTCTCGGATGGCGATTTGACGCACGGCTTCCGGGGTGACATCGCGCAGTGCGACGCCGGTGCCACCGGTGGTCAGCACCAGTGAGCAACCCTTGCCGATGAGCGATCGGATCGCCCGCTGGATGTCTTGGATCTCGTCGGGCACCAGGACACTCTCAAGAACGTTCCATCCGTAGCTCGCGGAAGTTTCCTGAAGGGCGGGTCCACCCAGATCGTCGTAAAGTCCCTTCGAGGCCCGATCGGAAACGGTGATGATGCCCACGTTGAGTTGCATGGGGAGATGAAAGCCGGACCGGGCCGACATCGCAGCACTAGAATCGTGGACGGCACAGACCGTCAAACCCGCTTCGAAGCAGGACCGAGCGGGTTGCGCAGTTCCTGCACCATCACTAAGGCCAGCGCGAGGGCGTCGGCGGCATCGGGGTCGGGGATTTCGCTCAGGCCCAGTTGCCGCTGCACCATCTTGGCCACAGCGACCTTCTGCGCGGCTCCGTAGCCCACCATGGCCAGCTTTACCTTACGGGGGGCGATTTCGTGGATCTCGACACCGGTGCGGGCGATCGTGGCCATGGCCGCCCCCCGGGCCTCTCCCATGATGAGCGCGGTCTGCAGGTTCTGGGCGAAGAACAGGCCTTCGCAGGCGCAGAGGGCCGGAGGATGCCGTTGGAGCACTTCGCTCAGTACGCGCTGGATCTCGCCCAGGCACCGGGAGCGTTCCCAGGTCTTGGGGCAGCGGATGGTCCCGGCCTCGAGGAATACCGGGCCAGCGGGGCCGATCCGGATCACGCCCCAACCGGTGCCGCGCAGCGAGGGATCGATGCCCAGCACCCGTGAGCCCTCGGGCAGGTGGAGGGAGGTTTCCGCCGGCTTTGCCGTGGGGCCGGAGATCCCTGAACTGGTCCGGCCGGCGATGCGAGCCTCCATCGCGGCGAATTGCTTGGGGGTGACACCCATGGGATCAGGGTGTTCTTCGGGCCGACTGAGGCGGTTCCTTGGGCCTCGGGTTCGGCCGTGCCCGGGTCGGTCGGGTGGGTCGGATCAGTCGGGTCGGGGTTGGGGTTGGCCGCACCGAAGCCTCAAGCCAGGCCAGGTACTTCTGCGATCCTCCCAGCAGGGGCAGGGCGATGACTTGTGGGGTGTCGTAGGGATGGTGCGCCAACACGAGCGCCTCGAGGGCCTTCAGGCACCGGGTGCGGGTCTTGAGCACCAGCAACCACTCGCGAGCCGACTCCACGGCGCCCTGCCACCGGTAGATCGATTCGAGCGGGCCGGAAACCTGGGCGCAAGCGGCCAGCCCCGCCTCGACCGCCTGATGGCCGAGGCTCCGCCCGAGGGCACGGTTGGGAACCGTTACCCATACGGTGGCAAAGGAGGTTGAAGTCTTCACGCGTTCCTGAATCCGGAGGATGCCCCCTCGGCGACCCGGGTTCAACCCATTGGGCAACCATTGGGCGCCCTGTCATCAGGCCCCGCCGTTGAGCGAATTGTCTCATCTCGTGCGATCCGACTCGGGCAGGGCAGGGCGGTTCAGATACCATGGGTTCCATGTCACGATTCGGCCGACGGTTCGGCGTGCTCCTTCGGCGGATTTCGGAATAGGAGTCCTAGGTTTTGGCGCCTCTCTTACGTGGACTTGACGTTGGTTTAACGCGTGCGCGGTCACCGTGGCGGGGATGACGCGAACGGTCGGCAACCACGCCGACCACGCGCCACGAGTGAAAACCCAATGAATCCCAATGAATCCGTCGGCCGGGTTGCTTATCCCGGATCTGCTAGTTCTCCCTTAGGCCGTCGTGCCGGTTTATCGGCTCTGACTTCTCTGGCCTTGTTCACGTGCCTTCCCGGTGCCATGGCCGATTCCTGGTCAGACGGCCTGTACGTGGAGTTGTTCGGGGGCCTGCATGGCCTGGCCGGCGGCGATATCCGGCAAGGGGTCTCCACGGGCAAGGCCTCTTACAGTGCGGGGCCGATGTTCGGCGCCGCATTCGGCAAGAATTTCTCGCCCCGATGGGCGTTGGAGACGGAGTTCTTCTACCGATCGAACGATCTCGATTCGATCAAGACAGGAGCCCTTGGCGGGACGCGAGAGGGGGATTTCGCCTCGGCGAACCTCATGTTCAATGGAATCTACACGTTCACGCGTCCGGACGGATCGGCACTTTGGGGCGACTTGAGTCCGTATCTCGGCGCTGGCATCGGTGTCCTTCAGGAAGCCGACATGGATCTGAAGGTGGGTGGCGTGACCCGGCAGTACAGCGGCAACTGGATGCCGGCGGCGCAGGCGTTCCTCGGGGTCAGATATGCCCTGAATCAACACTGGTCCCTCTTTCTCGAAACCCGGTATCACTTCGCCGGGGAGATCGAGCTGAAGTCCAGTTCAGGCGATTCCGCGATCAAGGCCGACTACAATGGCCTGTCAGGGATCGCGGGCCTGCGGTTCACGTTCTGAACGGGATCGGCCTGAAAACCCGCCGCCTCTGTGACGCCACTCGTTGTCTGCGATTTTCATCAATGAACTCTGTGCCCGCCGAACCCGTGCTGCTGGTCGAGGACGATCTGGATCTCGCAGGCAACCTCCAGGACTACCTCGAGCTCCACGGTTGGCTCGTCGATTATGCGCCGAACGGGGCCTTGGCCCTGCACCGGTTGCTGACCGGGCGGCATGCCGCGGTGGTCCTGGATCTCCGCCTGCCCGGCCTGGGAGGTCTGGAGCTTTGCCGCAGGCTGCGCGGGGACGGCGGGACACCCGGCCTGCCGGTGCTCATGCTGACGGCGGCGGACACCTTGAGCGACCGTCTGGCCGGCTTCGAGGCGGGGGCGGACGACTATCTGGTCAAGCCTTTCGCCCTGCCCGAGTTGTTGGCGCGCCTTCAGGCGCTGGTGCGCCGTTCCCAGCCTCATCTGGCGTCTCCGTCGACGGTGTTGCGTTTCGCCGACGTGGAACTTGATCCAGCGCTTCGGACCGTCCGCCGCGCAGGACGGATGCTCACGCTCACCAACATGGGCTTCGCCCTCCTCGAGATCCTCCTCAAGCGCGCTCCCGCTGTCGTTCCGCGCGCTGACATCGAGCATCACCTGTGGGGCGATCAACCACCCGGCAGCGATGCCTTGCGCACGCATCTGGCGGCCTTGAGGGCGGAGGTCGATCGGCCACCCTGGCCACCCCTGCTCCAGACCCACCGCGGCATCGGCTATCAGCTGCTGGCGGAATCCGGGGGCAAGCGCCGTTGATGCAAACGATCCCCCCCAGCCCGCCGCCCCGTGTGGCCTCGCGCATCCGCTGGCTGCTCCTGGGCCTGGCTGCCACGATCACGTTGGTGTTCACCGTGGGGGGATGGCTGTTGCTCCTGGAGGCGGAGGATGCCGTGCAGGATTCCTACCTCGGCTCGATGCTGCGCGAGGTCGCGCTCTCCGATCCGGGGACGGCCCGCATGCCTGCCGGGTTCACCCGGGTCACGGACCCGTCCTGGTTGTTGGTCCGGCACGGCCTGAAGGACCCGCCCCGCCGGCCGGGACTTCATGAATTCTTCGCCGACGACGAGGGGCGGCGGGCGTTGATCCCGGAGGGCCTGATCGGCCGTCTCAGGCTGTGGCTGGTGGATCCGCTGGAGCGGGAATACCGCCTGTGGTTCGAGCCGGCCCGGGATGGGCGCTCGGCGGTTTGGGTTGTGGCGGATCTCAAGGACCGCGAATTTTCCGAGGCCAATCTGGGCCCGGTCACGGCGATGCTGGGTGTCCTGGCTGCCGGCGTGCTGGTTGCGGCACTCCTGGCCAGTGCCGTCATCACCCGATGGGCGCTTCGTCCGATGCTGGCGCTGGCCGATCGCGTCCGCACCCGTGAGGTGGGGCGGGAAACAGGCCGAACCAGCGGATCGACCCTCGCGCCCGGACTGCCCGACGACGAGATCGGCTACCTGGCCCGGGTGTTGGACGAATACCACGAGCGATTGCGGGAGTCCCTCGAACGGGAGAGGCGTTTCATCGCCGATTGCAGCCATGAATTGCGCACGCCGGTCACCACGCTGAAGGGGGCGGCCACGCTGCTCCGCGATATGCCGCACGACTCGGAGGCCCGGGAACGTCTCCTGGCCCGGATCGAGCGGGCGGGACGGCGCCTGGAGCGCCTCATCCAGACCTTCCTGATGCTGGCCCGCGAGAAGCGTCTGCCGCCGGCGGCCGGCGAGGTTGCGCTGTCCGCGGTCATCGCCGAGGTGCTCGACGAGTGGCGGGTGCTTCATCCCTCGCATCCTCTGTCCGTGCAGGTCGAGACGCACGCCGAGGTGACGCTGCGATGTCACCGCGAGATCGTGGCGGTGCTGGTCCACAATCTCGTGGGCAACGCGTTCGCCCATCTCACGGGAGGGCGGCTGGACATCGTGGTGGCAAGCGATCCTTCGGGGGCGGCCATCCTTCGTTTCGAGGATGACGGGCCCGGCCTGCCCGAGT
>CAMCYJ010000032.1 GCA_945883815.1 Akkermansia muciniphila
CGGAGCGAGCATAGGAACGTCGACATCCTGATCCCCCTCGCGCGACAGCGCGAAAGCCCAACTGGCCACAACGTTCCCTGCGAGCGCAGGACCGATCCCGCGGAGCCCCCACCGCCAACAAGCCCCAGGCGCCAGCCCCACAACGCACCGGGTCAACGACGATTGTTTTTCCTCAATGGCGACAACCAAACCATCCCATAAAGGGACATACCCCCAATCCACGAAGCAGCAGCGGGATCGGGCCGGAGCGAGCATAGGAACGTCGACATCCTGATCCCCCTCGCGCGACAGCGCGAAAGCCCAACTGGCCCCAACGTTCCCTGCGAGCGCAGGACCGATCCCGCGGAGCCCCCACCGAGGCACTGATCCCCAGCGCCAGCCCCACCACTCCGCCAACCAGAAAAAGATAAACGGACCCTTTCGTGTAAATATGAGAGACCGACCCCACCGCGTGGGTTGCTTCAGGGGTTTGGCAGGGTAGCGTCTATGCTTTGAATACCCAAAGGGTCATCACTTTTTCCCCGTCGCTGACGATTCCGCTGACGCGGGATTGCCCGTGGAACTGCACCTACTGTGGGTACCGACGGGATCGGGAGGGGCTCATGCCCGAGGCGCGCTTTGAAGAACTCCTGGCCACCGCACGGAAGGGCGGAGCCACGGAGATCTTGTTCCTCGCAGGCGAGGCTTCGGATGCCATGCCGCATTTGCGGACCGAGTTGAAGGCCCGGGGCTTTGATGATTTCGTCGCACACGTCCGCTGGGCCTGCGAGCGCGCCCTGGAAGCCGGCTTCCTGCCGCACACCAACATTGGAGCCATGTCTCCGCGCGACTTCGAGCGGTTGGCCGACGTGAATGCCTCCATGGGCCTCATGCTCGAAAATATCGACGACACCTTCAACCGGACCATCGCCCCACAAAAATCCGCCAAGGGTCGCTTGCAGACGCTGGAGGCCGCCGGCCGCGCCCGAGTGCCGTACACCAGTGGCATCCTCATCGGACTGGGTGAATCGCGGGAGTCCCGGCTGCGCTCGCTCGATGCCCTGGCCGAAATCCACGCGCGCCACGGGCACTTGCAGGAAATCATCCTCCAGAACTTCATCCCCAACGAAGGATCGCGGCTCAGCTTTGTGCCCAAAGCTCCCGCACTGGAAGAGTATCTGGAACTCATCGAGCACTGGCGCCGCGTGGCTCCCGGGGTGGCCATCCAAATCCCGCCCAACATCAATCCGCACTGGGAGGCCCTGCTGCCGTGGACCGACGACCTGGGCGGCATTAGCACCGACGGCGATTGGGTCAATCCCCTCAACCCCTGGGCCCCTCCCGAACGGTACGCCCAGGCCTGTCAGCGTCAGGGCGCCAAACTGCGCCACCGGTGGCCGGTGTATGACGCGTATGTCGAGAACGGATGGATTTCCGCCCGAGTGGTCGCAGTCCTCCAAGCTCGGGACGGCCGGACTAGGCTCAGTCCCGACGGACCCATTGACCCCATGCCCGAAACGGACCGCCCCCAGACACCCGCCGAACCACTGACCAAAGCCATGCGCGGTCAGTCATTGTCGGTGGACGAAACCCTAAAGTTGGCTCAGGCCGATGGCGCGGCGCGCGAGGAAATCCGCGAGGCGGCCGATGCCTTGAACCGACGTCTCCATGGCGAGGTCGTGACCTATGTGGTCAACCGCAACGCCAACTTCACCAACGTCTGCACCACAAACTGTTCCTTCTGCGGATTCTATCGCCCACCGGGCCATCCCGAGGCCTACACCCGGACGGTCGGGGCGGTGGTCGAGCGCGTGCTGCAAACGCCTTGGGTCACCGAGGTTTGCCTGCAAGGCGGCATCCACCCGGACCTCGGGCTGGAGTACTACGAGGAGCTCCTCCGAGCACTGAAGCGCGCCTTGCCGGGCGTTCATCTCCACGCCTATTCGCCCATGGAGATCCACTCGTTGTGCCGTAAGAGCGGTCTGGATCCCCGCACAGTGCTCAGCCGTCTGCGCGATGCCGGTCTCGGATCCGTTCCGGGAACGGCCGCCGAAATCCTCGATGACGCCATGCGCGACCAGCTTTCGCCCGACAAGCTCCGGGCCGCCGAGTGGGAGGCAATTATCGAAGCGGCCCACCAGACCGGACTCCGCTCGACCGCCACCGTGCTCTTCGGCCACCGGGAAACGTGGGAAGACCTCATCCATCACCTCGACCGCATCCGTTCCCTCCAGCGGCGTACCGGCGGGTTCACGGAGTTTGTGCCCTTGGCCTTCGTGCCGTATCGCAATCGCCTGGGCGGCCAATTGGCGCGGGAGGCCGGTGTGAGTCCGGAGGCGTTGGCCGAGGCCGGGGCCGGCCGAGTGGAACAGTTGTATCCCCTCGCCCGATTGTTCTTCGGTGAAGAAATTCCCAACCTCCAGACCAGTTGGGTGAAGCTCGGGCCCGAGCGCGCGGCGGCCATGCTCCGCTCGGGCTGCAATGATTTCGGCGGCACGTTGTACGAAGAAAGCATCACCCGTGAGAGCGGCGGGCGTTTTGGAGAATGCCTCACCCCGGTCGAGATCGAAGCGGCCATCCGTTCCGTCGGACGGATTCCGCGCCGCCGGACGACCTTGTACGGTGTGCCGGCCTGATAGTGGGCTTGGTGGCTGAAAAACCGGAACCGTTTCCGCCTACTCCCGGCAGACTGACTCGTAGAGCGCCACGTACTCAGCCGCTTGTTTTTCCCAAGAGAAATCGGCCGTCATGCCGTTGTGCCGGATGTGCTGCAGCCACGCGGGTTCCTTCCACAGCGCCAACGCCTTGAGGATGGCCTTCTTCAGTGCGGCCTCGGTGCTCGGGATGAATTTGATGCCCGTGGCCTGGGCTGCGTTCTCGCGGGGATCGATCACCGAATCCTGAAGACCCCCCGTGGCCCGGACGATGGGGATGGCCCCATAGCGCAGTGAATACAACTGATTGAGACCGCATGGCTCGAAGCGCGACGGCATCAAATAGAAATCCGCCCCCGCTTCGATGCGGTGCGACAAGGCCGGATCGAAGCCGATCCGGGCGGCCACCTGATCCGGGAATCGTTTGGACAGATCCCGGAAGGCATTCTCCAAGGACCGCTCGCCACTGCCCAGGAGGGCGAACTGCAGCGCTTCGCCGGCGTCGAGCAGGCCTCTCAGGGTCTGGACAATCAGCGCCGAGCCCTTTTGGTCGGTCAGGCGCGAGATGTTGGCGAAGAGCGGGAGGGCAGGATTTTCTGGAAGGCCCAGTTCGCGCTGCAGCGCCGCTTTGCAAACGGCTTTGCCCGCGGGGTCCTCCGCCGTGAACGGCGCCGGCAGCGCCGGGTCGGAGCCGGGGCTCCACTCTTCGTGGTCGACTCCGTTGAGGATTCCACTCAGGTCATTGTAGCGCTTGAGCAGCAGTCCCTCGAGGCCGCAACCGTACTCGGGAGTCAGGATTTCCTGTGCGTAGGTCGGGCTGACGGTGGTGATGGCCTGCGACTGGGTGAGACCCGCTTTCAGAAAATTCACCCGCTCAAAGTGCAACGCGCTTTCCAGGTGCAGCCAGTCGGAGGGCAATCCGGTGAGACCCCAGCTGGATATCGGGAACGACCCTTGGAATGCCAGGTTGTGGATGGTGAAGATCGTCCGCGGCGCTTGGGTCCACCCGGTCTGCAGTTGAGCATGCCGGGCCAGAATTGGAATCAGCCCCGTTTGCCAATCGTGGCAATGCAAGACCTTCGGGGGCTCCGGTAGATGGCGTGCCAAAATCAATGCCGCACGACTCAGGAAGATGAATCGGGCCGCATTGTCCGCATAGTCCCGGCCACCCTCGCCATAGACACCGGGCCGATCAAAGAAACCGGCCTGATCCACGAACCAAAGCGTGAGATTCGGCGAGGGCTTTTGGCAGTGGAAGCGACCCTCCACCAGGTTCTCTCCCATCGGGAAGGCCCAGCGCCAGGAAGTCGGTTCAATGCCCGGATGGGACTCCGTCATCCCGCGATAAAGCGGCGTCACCACCGAGACTCGCAGACCTGTACCCGCCAACGCCCTGGCCAGGGCCGACACCATGTCGGCCAGACCCCCGGTCTTCGAATAGGGATTCAGCTCACTGGTCGCCAGCAGCACGTGCATGGCCAGAGTCTTTCGCGCACCCTGAGGGGCGAACAAGACCGAAGTCTTTCAGGTGAAAGGACTCTGGGTTCTGCGAAGCATCCCAAGTATGGCCGGAAATCCGTTCTTCTGCTAACGTCCCGCCACCGTGAGCCATCCCCTGTGAAAGCCCTCATCGATACCGCGGACAAGAAATCCGAACGCGCCTTCCTCGTCGGCGTCGAACTCAAAAGCCAAACGGCATGGGATGTCTCCGACTCCCTCGATGAATTGGCTGAACTGGCCAATACGGCCGGGGTTGAGGTGGTGGGTCAGGGAATCCAACGGTTGGAGGCACCGCATTCGGGCACGTTCATCGGTGCTGGCAAGGCCGAGGAGTTCGCCAAGACCGCCAAGGAAGCCAATGCGGATACCGTGCTCTTCGACGAGGAACTCTCCGGGGCCCAGGCCCGAAATCTGGAAGAGATCTTCGGTGCCAAAGTCATCGATCGCACGGCGCTGATCCTCGACATCTTTGCCCAGCGGGCCCGCACCCGGGAAGGCAAGCTGCAGGTCGAACTGGCCCAGCTCCAGTACCTCATGCCACGGCTCACGCGCTACTGGACCCACCTTTCCCGCCAGCGCGGATCCACCGGTTCCATCGGCGGCGAGGGCGAATCCCAGCTCGAGGCCGATCGCCGCAAGACCCAGGAGCGCATCGAGAAGATTCGCTCTGAGTTGACCATTGTCCGCCGTCAGCGCTCCACCCAGCGCGAGGGCCGCCAGCGCCACCAGTGGCCTTTGGCCTCCATCGTGGGCTATACCAACGCCGGCAAATCCACCTTGCTCAACGCCCTCACCGGCTCCGAGGTGCTCGCCGAAGACATGCTCTTCGCCACGTTGGATCCGACCACGCGCCGACTGCGGTTGCCCTCCAACCAAAATGTCCTCTTGAGCGACACGGTGGGGTTCATTCGCAAGCTGCCGCATGGATTGGTGGAGGCCTTCAAGGCGACCTTGGAGGAGGTGGTCGAGGCCGACCTGCTCATCCACGTCGTGGACACCAGTCATCCCAACGCTCCCCAGCAAATGGATGCCGTCAATGCGGTGCTGGCCGATATCGGAGCCCAAGAAAAGCCCACGCTCATGGTCTTCAACAAGATCGACAAGCCCGGGGCCGCCGAACTGGCCGCGATGTATTGCCAGCAATTCCCCAAGGCCGTGGCGGTCTCCGCCCGCAAGAAGCACGGATTCGAGACCTTCTTCGCGGAGTTGGGGGCCATGCTCAAGCCAATCCGGGAGTTCGTGGAGATTCGCATCCCCCACCATGAGCAGAAAGTCATGAGTCGCCTCCACTCGGTGGCGCAGGTCGTCGAGCAGGATTATTCGGGCGAACAGGCCTGCTTCCGGGTCCGCATCCCGCCCTATCTCCGGCACGAGTTCGAGCCCTACTTGACCGCTTCCCACAATGGGGATTGAACCGGCTTCAAGGGCTCAGCCTCATCGTTCCGGAGCCGGGCGTCGCGGGGTAGCCAAGAAATTTGGTTTACCCGCCCAGTCGGTTTGCCACCCTAGCGGGATCATGCGCCTTCTTCGTTGGTGGACATTGCTTTTTTGCCTCGTGTCGCGGGTTATTGGTGGGGAGTTCCGCACCATCACCGGTGATGTGTACGTGGGCGAGGTGTCCGCCGCCGACGCGGACGGGCTCATCGTCCGGCAGCAGTCCGGGGTTTTTTCTCCGCGTATCGATTGGGCCAAGTTGGACGAGGCGACAGTGAAATCTCTGGCAGGCCATCCCCGTGCCGGCCGTTTTGTTGAACCGCTGTTGGAACCCCCGGCCGAAGAGATCGCCCGTGCTGAAGCTCGAAAAATCGATGTGCGCCAGCCGGACCGGGTCGCTCGGCCCCCGGCCGATATAGCGGGCAAGGGAATTTACGCGGCTTTGACCAGTCCCAACGGAATGATCCTCTTGGGATTCCTTTATTTGGCCAATTTGTACGCCGCTTACGAGATCGCTCGCTTCCGCTGGCGTCCAGTTCCGCTGGTCTGCGGAGTGTCCGCCGTGTTGCCCGTGATCGGCCCGACCATTTTCTTGGCCCTGCCTCGTCGCGAGGAAGAGGTGGCGGTGAGTGCCACCGATGATGCTGCCGCAGCCCAGTCCCTCAGCGTGCCTGCCCAAGCGGTTGCCGCAGCGGCTGCCTCTGGCTCCACGGGCCCGGCCGCCCGGAGCGTTGCTGGTTCGAACGAGGGCTTGCCCAAGCAGTTCCGTCGTGGAGAAACCACCTTCAACCGGCGTTTCTTCGAGACCCAGTTCCCCTCCTTCTTCAAGGTTGTGGCTTCTGAGGTCGACAAGGATTTGGTGCTCGAGGTCAGCACTGCGGCTGGCGTCTTCGTGGCCACCCGGATTAGTCGCATCAGCGGCAGCGACCTGGCTCTCAAAAACTCGGATGGCTCTGAAAACACCATCGAGTTCGCCCAAGTTCTCGAGGTAAAACTCCGCGATAAAAACGCCTGAAGTCGAAATCGTTTCGATGAACTATCGAGCCATTCTCCTCTTTGGGGCACCGGGTGCCGGCAAAGGAACCCAGGGCAAGATCCTGGGTCAGATCCCGAATTTCGTGCACTTTTCCTGCGGAGATGCCTTCCGCAACCTTCGGGTGGATTCTCCCCTTGGTCGGGTGTTTGTGGAATATGCGTCGACCGGCCGACTGGTTCCTGACGAGCCCACCATTCAGCTCTGGAAACAATCCATGGACGGACTGGCTGCGACCGGTCGGTTCAATCCGGAGGCCGACACGCTCCTGCTCGATGGTATTCCGCGGAACCCGCGTCAGGCCGAAATCATGAGCAGCATGATCGACGTCAAGGCCATCTTCAACTTGTTCTGTCCGGTGATGGACAAGCTGATCGTGCGGCTCCAGCGACGCGCCTTGAAGGAGAACCGTCTCGACGATGCCAATGTGGAAACCATCCGCAGTCGTCTGGAAACCTACAAGCGGGAGACCCGAGCCGTTCTGGAGTGCTATCCAGACTCGTTGATCCATCAGATCGATTCGACCCAGGAACCGATCCTGGTCCTCGCGGATATCCTCAAGGTGATCGTCCAGATCCCCAAGCCAGCCGTCAGCGACGGGAGCACGGTCTACAGTGCTTGAGTTGCACCGCTCGGTCGCTCGCTGTTCCGTCGCCGCAAAGTCATCCGAGCGTTTGCGGCTACCGTTCTTACCGAGGGCGCTGGCGTGTGTGGCCTTGCATTCCCAGGGCCGGTGGTCAAAAACCCTGCGGGCGGGCCTCAGAGAGGGTCATTGGCTCCCTTGGAGGCTTTCGACCCAAACCCGTCGACCCAAACCCGGATTCTCTGTCCGTCTGAAGTTCGGTTCATGCGCTCGGCGAAGCACACAGAAGTTTCGTTTTTTTCAGAACACTGTTGACACTCTCTGTCAGCGTTTCTATCTATTCCTGCTCAATCGAAGCGTTGCATGCACCGTGTTCGGTTTCTCGTCCTTGTAGGACCTGAGATCGGACTTTTTGCCGTCGAAAGGTGGCGACCAACCGGTAGACACAGCGAACAGCCTGCAGGGTTGATCACTGGGTTGGAGGGCTGGAGGAGCAGGCAGACGAGCAGGAAGACGAGTAGGCAGACGAGTAGGGCCCGCGTAGCTCAGTTGGCAGAGCACGTCCTTGGTAAGGACGAGGTCATCGGTTCAAACCCGATCGCGGGCTCCATTCGGAGTCGAAATTCGGAGTCAAAATTTGCTCAGGAGGGTTCGTAGCCGAGCCCACCGCAAATTAGACCGCTCGAAACGCTGGAGCGAAATCGAGGATAGAACCGAAGACACGGACGAAAATCGGATACGGCTTTTAGATTTTTTCAGAAACGAAGAATAGAAAACGATACGACACATGGCTAAAGAAACCTTCAACCGGACGAAGCCCCACATGAACGTGGGTACCATCGGTCACGTCGACCACGGCAAGTCCACCCTCACCGCTGCAATCGTTGCTGTGCAGAATCGCAAGGGCCTCGCCCCCATGATCGAGTACAAGGACATCACCAAGGGCGGCACCGTCCGTGATGATACCAAGACCGTGACCATCGCCGTGTCGCACGTCGAATACGAGAGCCCGAACCGTCACTACGCTCACGTGGACTGCCCTGGACACGCCGACTACGTGAAGAACATGATCACCGGCGCCGCCCAGATGGACGGTGCGATCCTGGTCGTCAGCGCTGCCGACGGTCCGATGCCCCAGACCCGCGAGCACATCCTCCTGGCCCGCCAGGTTGGTGTTCCGAGCATCGTGGTGTTCCTGAACAAGGTTGACCTGGCTGACGCCGACCTCCTCGAGCTCATCGAGATGGAAATCGTCGACCTCCTCAACAAGTACGGCTTCCCTGGCGACAAGACCCCGATCGTTCGTGGTTCTGCCACTGCCGCCATCGCCGGCACCCCGGAGGGCGAAGCTGCCATCGCCAACTTGCTCAACGCCCTGGATACCTTCATTCCGGAACCCGTTCGTGAGCAGGACAAGCCGTTCCTCATGTGCATCGAAGACGTGTTCAACATTGAAGGTCGCGGCACTGTCGTGACCGGTCGTGTGGAGCGCGGTGTCATCAACAAGATGTCCGAAGTCGAGATCGTTGGCCTTAAGGACACTCGTAAGACCACGGCGACCGACATCGAAATGTTCCGCAAGCTGCTGGACAGCGCCCAAGCTGGCGACAACGTCGGTGTGCTGCTCCGCGGTACCAAGAAGGAAGACGTGGAGCGCGGCATGGTTCTCGCGAAGCCGGGCACCATCAAGGCCCACACCAAGTTCAAGGCCGAGGTGTACGTCCTCACCAAGGACGAGGGTGGTCGCCATACCCCGTTCTTCACCAAGTACCGCCCGCAGTTCTACTTCCGCACCTCCGACGTGACCGGTTCGATCACGTTGCCTGAAGGTGTCGAGATGGTCATGCCGGGTGACAACGTGTCGGTCGAGGTCGAGCTGTTCGCCCCGGTCGCCATGGAGAAGGGTCTCCGCTTCGCCATCCGCGAAGGTGGTCGCACCATCGGTGCAGGCCGCGTCGCCGAAGTGGTGGCTTAAGTTTTCGAGAGGGAGGGGAGGATAAATCCCAAAGATTGAATCCTTCCCTCCCACTTTTTTCTGTGTCTTAGTTGTCTGTGTCGGTGAACAGGGCGTTAGCTCAATTGGTAGAGTAGCGGTCTCCAAAACCGTTGGTTGAAGGTTCAAGTCCTTCACGCCCTGCCAGCCTCCCGGAGGGGTGGCAGAGTGGTCTAATGCGGCGGTCTTGAAAACCGCTGTGGGCTGACGCTCACCGGGGGTTCGAATCCCTCCCCCTCCGCCAATAAAAAAAACATCGTGAAAGAATATCTTCCGTTCCTGATCTGGTTCGCAGCAATTGCCGCGATCTTCGCCTTTGCCTGGAAGCAGGGGCATCTGGCGCGCTTGACCACCTATGTGGCAGCCACCCAGCAGGAACTCAAGAAGTGCAACTGGCCTTCTCGTGATGAGTTGATTCAGTCCACGGTGCTGATTTTTGTTGTCATTGGTCTTCTGGGGTTGTTCACGATGGCCTCCGATTTGGTTGTGACGAGCTTCGTCAAGGTGCTCATCAAGGCTTCCTGAGTTCAACGTTTCCGTCCAACCTCTCTTCAGATCCCGATTCTGCACATGAACACCCAGTGGTTTGTCCTGCACACCTTAGCCGGTCAGGAGCAGAAGGTCCGGGACACCATCAATCGTCGCATCAAGACCGACGAGATGGAGGAATACATCCGCGAGGTGCTTCTCCCAATGGAGAAGGTGGTTGAGGTTCGTGGCGGCAAAAAGACCGTCACCAATCGCAAGCTCCACCCGGGTTACGTTTACATCGACATGGCGTTGCTGGATGACGGCAAGCGTCCGATGGAAAAGCCCTGGTACTTCATCAAAGACATCCAAGGTGTGATCGGCTTCGTCGGCGGCGAGCGCCCGATGAACGTCACCGACGATGAGATCGCCACCATTAAGGCGCAAATTTCTGACAGTGAAGACACCGAGCGTCCGAAGGTCAACTTCGACATCGGTGAGACCGTCAAGATCAACGACGGTCCGTTCCTCAACTTCACTGGCGTCATCGAAGAGTTGGAGCCTGACAAGGGCAAGCTCAAGGTGACCGTGGATATCTTCGGGCGCAAAACGCCCGTCGAACTCGAATACTGGCAGGTCGAGAAGTCGTGATGCCTCTCAAGCGACGTCGTACACCCCGCCGCAAACAAACTGGATAGAACATGGCAAAGAAAGTCACAGGCATCGTCAAACTGCAAATCCCCGGTGGTCAGGCCAATCCGGCCCCTCCCGTGGGTCCTGCACTGGGTTCGCAGGGCATCAACATCATGGGCTTCTGCAAGGAGTTCAACGCGGCCACCAAGGACCGTGCGGGTTTGGTGATCCCTGTGATCATCACCGTTTATCAGGACAAGTCCTTCACCTTCATCCTGAAGTCCCCTCCGGCTTCCGTGCTGCTCAAGAAGGCTGCCGGTATCGCCTCGGGATCCAAGGTCCCCAACAAGGAGAAGGTCGGCAAAGTGACCCGTAAGCAGGTCTTGGAAATCATCAAGGCCAAGGGCACTGACATGAACTGCAACAGCGAAGAGGCGGCCTTCCGCACCATCGCTGGCACTGCCCGCAACATGGGCATCGATATCGTCGGCTGATAACCGGCCAGATTTTCTCTTTTCACCAAAACGCCGCCCTTTCCGGGCGGCGTTTTTGTTGGTGCACAAAAGAAACAATCCTAAAAGAAAACTATTTCTGATCCGGCAACCTTACTCGGTGGGATTTCCGCCCGAAAACCGGTCGTCCGTCCAGGGATCGGCGGTGTTGGAATACCCACGGAGTTCCCAGAAACCCAGGATATCCTGATCCATGAAGGTGATTTCCCGGATCCACTTGGCCCCCTTCCATGCGTAGCGCTTGGGCAGAATGACCCGCGCCGGTCCGCCGTGTTCAACGGCCAAGGGTTCACCATTCCAGTGGTGGGCTATCAGCACATCGTCGTCCAGGCAGGCTTCGATCGGATTGTTGGTCGAGTATCCGTCATAACTTTTGAAGAAGACATGGGTGACGCTGGCCTTGGGACGAACCAGATCGGCCAGCGTAAAAAAGGCGACCCCCTGCCAAAGCATGTCGAACTGACTCCAGGTGGTGACGCAATGAAAGTCGCTCGTGTCCGTGAACTGAGGCAGGGCCATGAATGCCTTCCAGTCGAGGGTCACTGGATTCTCAACATGACCTCCGATTTTCAACTGCCATCGGTCCAGGGGAATCTCCGGCTTCACACCCAGATCCAAGATCGGAAAATTGTGCACCTGCCGCTGCCCGGGCGGCAGCCTGTCTTCGGAGCGGACCTCAGGCCTCGTTGTACCGGCCATTTTGCGGGCCCACCGTTCCTTGGCGGCGATGTACGATTCCTTCATGGGTTGGATTCTCGCGCCGGATTGGGAATGATCAACCGCTGAAGCAATCCCCGGAGGTCGAAGAGTGTGCGGATGAAAAATCCCCCAAGACTGCATCCGCGGCTTTCCGTCTCCGACCTAATGGTTATCCTCTACCGAGGCCATAACCTTGAAACGGTGGACTGTCATTCTGTTGTTCCTGATCGGCGGTGGAGGCATCGTCTGGTTTTGGCTGTCTCGGTACGAAGATCGGTTTGATCCACAAATCCGACGGGTCGCCCAGCATTATCGCTTGCCCCCATCGCTGGTGAAGGCGGTGGTCTGGAAGGAAAGCCGCTTCGACCCATCAGTCCGAGGACGGGCCGGCGAAATCGGTCTCATGCAGGTGACGGAGGTCGCCGCGCAAGAATGGGCGGATGCCCTCAAACTCTCCCGCTACTCCCATGAGCAAATCCTGGATCCGTCCACCAACTTGCACGCGGGATCCTTTTATTTGTCGAAGGTTCTCCAGAGGTATGCGGCGACAGACAATCCCACCGCTTATGCGCTGGCCGATTACAATGCTGGCCGACGGAATGTCCTGCGCTGGATGTCGGCCACCAACGCTCCCCATGCCCGCACCAACAGTGCCCAGTTCCTGGCGGCCATGACCTACCCCGGCACTCGGCAGTATGTGGAGCAAATCTTGGAGCGGCGGCGACGTTACGAGGCGGAGTTTGCTACCCGGCCTTGAACCAGCGGCTCGGGAAACAGCCCGGCAAAGGAGAGTGAGCGCGCCTCCGGCGGATGGGCCGGGAACCCCAGCCGACGGGTCCAGCGCTCATAGGCCACACCAGGATCGCTCAAGGGCTCATTCATCCATCGGCACACATCGCCCACCTCTTCCTCCAAACGCGCTGCATCAGGAAAATCGAGATAATAGGACGAGTCGATGCCCAGATGGCGGGCCCAGCGCTCGCCGCTCGCCCGATCCGGTCGTGCGGCCCACTGAACCAGGCAGGTCCGAGCCAACTGCCGCAGAAACCAGGCGTCGATCGGGTGGAACTCTCCATCTGGCATGGCTCGCTGTTGCATCCCGATCACCGTCAGTTTCTGGGCGAAGGTGAAGGTGCACGCTCCGCACCCCTGGAGCGATCGGAAGGTGTCCAGCAACGCCATCTCGCCGCCGGTATGCTGTCCGCCGGCCGTGGCGAACGCGGTCGCCAAAGTGCCCCAGAGTTGGAGGCCCCGCGTTAGTTCGAAGAATTTCCGGAGGTACCAGGGAGAGCCCTGGCCATGCACCGGAGTGGCCACCACCACCACATCGGCTCCGGTGAGGAGGGACTGCACTCGAGCGGCGTTGTCGATCGATGGCAAGGCCCACACCAGTTCACAAACCAGACCCGGGAAAGACACCGGATCGGCGGACTTTAGGCAGTGGACAAATCCCAGTGCTGCGCGGTGGCTGTCGTGGCGATCGGTGGCGGTCCCCGGCGAGAAATGCAGGACACGCACCGTCATGGCTGAAGGTCGAACGTCGCGATGTCGGAGACCTTGAGACGGGTGGCGGTGGTGGGCAGCTTATTGAAGTCGGCTACCGCCTGTGTCCAGGTTTCCCGGCGCATCCGGCCCATGCTGCCCGCTCCACCCTCGCGGGTGAGCATGGGCACCAACGCCTCCACCGTGCCCCGCTGATGGCGTTCATCGGTCCCGGGCACTGTGGCCACCACCATTCGGGCAATGGTGTCCGGCTCCCGGATCGCGGCCTCCCAACCGCGGCGCGACACCTCCAGGAAACGGCGCAGGAGCGGACTGTCCGATTTGAGGAACGCCTCGCTGGTGAAATACACCTGACCATACGCCGCGTAGCCCTCGTCATGGAGGTACAGAATTTGGATGTCGTGTCCCGCCTGCTTCAAAGCGACTCCCTCGTCGATGGAGTAGCCTTGCACGGCCGCATACCGTCCGCTGAGCAGTGGAGTCAAGTCATGGCCCACCACCTCGACCTCGACCTGCTGACGGCGGATGCCCGCGTGATTCAGGACATACTTCACTGCTTCATTGCCGTCGGCATGGACGCCGATGCGCTTTCCAATCAGGTCCTTCACGCTGCGAATGTTGGCGGACTTGAGGCTGAGCAAGCAGATGGGGGTGCCCTGAAGCATGGTGCCTATCGCCCGGATCGGCATGCCGGAGGAGCGCGCCTGCAGCAGGACACCACTCTCGACGCTGCCGATCCACCGAGGGTGATGCACCACATTGCTGACCACCCCTTCGTCTTTGGGGATGGGTCGCAGCGTCAGGTCGATGCCGGCTTCCCGGTACCAACCCCGTTCTCGGGCCAGCAGGAGGCCGGCGAATTGGGCCGTGGGCTTCCAGTCGAGCTGGAAGGTGACGGGGACCGGATCGGCGGCACTGAGCCGCAGAACCCAGGCCAGCATGCAAAGGAATATCAGGTGGGGTTTCATGGATACGGCTGTGAGGCGACTCAATCGGCGTCGGTCTTCATGGCTGACTCATGCCACTTCCGTAGGCAGAGCCATTCGAGGGTGGTCACCGTGAAGAAGAAGAGGAAGCCCAGCAGGCTGGCGGTCAGCACCAGCGCGAAGAGGTAGTCGGTTTGGAGTTGGCTGTTGGCGTAGGTGATCGAATAACCCAACCCGCCCTCTCCCACGGCATTGGAACTGGCAAAGAGTTCACCCGTCACCGCCCCGATCACCGAGATCCCCGCCGAGATGCGCAGGCCCACAAAGAGATGCGGCAGCGCATGGGGTAGTCGCAGTTTGAGCAGCTGCCGCGATCGGGAGGCATTGGACATGACAAAGAGATCGATCAGGTTGCGAGGAACGCTGATGAGCCCTTGCGTGGTGTTGGCGATGATGGGGAAGAGACAAATGACGAAGGCCACCAGCATCACGCTGCGCAGGCCGGAGCCGAACCACATCAGGATTAGCGGCGCGATGGCCACGATGGGCACCGTCTGGAGCAAGATGGTATACGGGTAGAAAGACCGCCGGATGAGTGGGCTCTGAGCGAAGAACAGAGCGATGATCACACCGCCGAGGATGCTCAGGAGATAACCCCCCCCCGCTTCCAAGGCGGTGATGCAAAAGGCGTTCCAGAGGGTCTGGTGTCGTTCAACCACCGCTCGCACGACCGCAGACGGGGGAGGCAACACGTAGGCAGGAATGGTGAACCAGCGACAGCTAAGGTCCCAGGCGGTGACCACCACCACAAACACCGCCAGTGGCCATGCCGCCTGAATCAGGAATTTCTTCATGGATGTCCCGGGTTCAAGGGGTTCGAGGGAACTTGGACGGCACGCAGAGCGGCGCTGACTTCGCCCACCAGGCGTAGGTACTCCGGGGCGCTCCGCAAATCGGCGGTTCTCGGAAAGGGGAACGGGACGGGGATCTCGCGAGCGATCTGGCCCGGTTTGGCCCGAAGGACGAGGATGCGTGTAGAAAGGAAGACCGCTTCTGCGACGCTGTGCGTTACAAAGAAGGTGGTGAACTGGTCGTTCTCCCGCAGCCGCAGGACTTCCTCGTTGAGAAAATCCCGGGTCATCTCGTCCAGCGCGCCAAAGGGTTCATCCATGAGCAGGATCTTTGGTTGCGTGGCCAGCGCCCGTGCGATCGAAACCCGCATGCGCATGCCGCCGCTCAACTGGCGCGGATGAAGGTCGGCCACGTCGGAAAGGCCCACCAGCTCCAGCAGCGCAGTGGAGGTCTTGCGCCGTTGCGCTTCGGTGCTCTTGCCTTCCAGCTCCAGCCCCAGTTCGACATTGGAGCGGACCGTCCTCCAAGGCAGCAGAGTCGCATCTTGGAAGATGAACGACATGATCTCCCGGGCCGATTCGGGCAGCATGCCGTCAAGCCTCACCGAACCGGAACTCAGCCCGGACAAGCCCGCCAAGAGTCGCAACAGGGTGGATTTCCCGCAGCCGCTCGGTCCGATGAGTGAAATGAACTCGCCCCGCTCGGCCTGAAGCGAAATGCCATCCAGGACCGTCGCCCCGTTGGACCAACGCTTGGTGACCGAATCCAAGATGATGAACGGTGGTTGTGGCATGGCTGTGGGTGTCATGTCAGGCCGCCTCCTCGGGATTCGATGTCGGCCTGCAAGGGCAGTTGAAGGCAGGACGGATGGTCCGGATCGTGGAGGAGTTGCTGCTGATTTTGGATCCAGTCCCACGAATCGGCGGCCTCGGGCGACACCGTCGAACCTGGATTTCGATCATACAGCGGGAAGGCACTGCCGCTGACGACTAAGCGCAGGCGTTCGCCGGGTGCGAAGACGCAGTGCGTGGGTTCGAGGTCAAACTCCCAGCACTGCACCCGATCCGGCTCCAGCCCCTTGGGACCGAAGAGCCAAGAGCCCCGGGCGATGCCCAGGCAGACGTTGTATGAGCGTCCATCCGGGAGCACTCGGACCAGTTTGGCCACCAGGTCAGCCGAGGCGGTCCGACTCGTGGCATGCAGGCTGACCCGGGGTCGTCCGGCGACGCGCACGGCTTCAGTGAGAATCGGGCTGGTGTAGGCCAGGACATTGTTCATGGAGTCCTGGCGGTTCTGGATGAAGGGGCCCGGAGCCGCTCCGGGTCCGGGAGCGGCGGCCGGCACTTCCGGCTCGTAGACGAAACCGTCGCGCGGGCGCATTCCCGACGGAGGCTCGGGGCCCAGTCGCCCATCACCCTGGATGGAGTTGGCCCGTCCGTCGGAATCCAGGAACCACCGTTGCACAGCACGGGTGCCACCCGTCCGCTGAGGCCAGGAAGCCAGTTTATGCCATCGGTTTTCGCCCAGCGCGAAGGAACGCACCGGTGGCTCTTGCTCGAATTCGCCGGTGTCCTTGAGCCAGTGGTTGAACCAGCGCAGCAGCAGCCGGTCGGTGTCCAGGATCGCGTCGGGTCCGTGGTCCACTTCGCCGCAATAACGACTCCAGGGAATGTGGTTCCAGGGACCGGCAACCAGGTACTGCGGCGCCTTCGATTCGGCCCGCAGGCGTTGGTAGAGCTGCTCGCTGCCGTCGAGGTAGGTGTCGTACCAACCCCAAAGGTGCAGGCACGGGATTCGGATGCGGTCCATCCGCGTGCTCACATCGTGTCGAGCCCACCAAGGACCGGCGGCGCGGTGGGTGGTCCAATCGCGATGGTAGGTGGGCAGACCTCGGGCCGTGAGTTCGCCGATCCGGGAGTAGGGGGCCGCGGCCAAGAGCGCCGGAAACCGGGTGGCGGCCTCCTCCAGGTGGCGACTGGCCGACTTGAGCCGCCGCTTGCGGGCATCGCCGCGGAGCAGTTGCAGCGCCCAGCCGACACTCGAAGCGAGGCGGTAGGCCCCTTGATGGTAGAACCATCCGGAAAACAAATCGCCCGCCGTCTGCGCCGGGGCGATGCACTGCAGCGCCGCAGGTGCTTCAGCCGCCGCCAGGAGTTGGGTCAGCCCCTGATAGCTGAACCCATACATACCGATGCGCCCGTTGCATTCTGGGCGACCGGACAACCACTCGATGGTGGCATGGCCGTCGCGCCCCTCATGCCGGAAGGGATAGAATTCGCCAGTGCTTTCTCCACGCCCGCGCACGTCCTGAATGACCACATTGTAGCCCTGGGCGGCAAACCAGGCCGGCTGGGCATACACCACCGTGCTGGCCACGGCCCGGCCATAGGGTTGACGCATCAGGATCGTGGGAGCCGGACCAGGTTGTGGCGGGTAGTAGTGGTCGGACACCAGACGGGTGCCATCGGCCAATCGGAAACGCACCCCTCGTTCCACGGTGACGCCAGATCCGACCTCCACACGGATGCCGGCAGCCGGACTCCGGCTCCGAGGACTTCGTGCTGGGGAACGATTCGCCACGATGTCTCTTTAGCGTTCCAGGATTTCCCGGAAGTCGTGCATCTCCACCAGCGCCCGAGCGATCCGATCACTCATGGCCTCACACCAGCGCCAGCCGTTCTCGGCGGTCGCGGGCGAGGGATCACCCATGACCCCGCTCGGGGCGATATCGCGGGTCAACCAAGAGAAGGTGGCGCTGGCGAACTCGGGTTTCAGAAGTCCCGGATCGCCAACTCGAGCGATGTAGTTGGAGGTGTACTGATCGGTGTGGACCAACTCCGGAGTCCCGGCCAGCAGCAGGGCTGTCTCGACCTCGCCTGCGTGGAATCCATAAGCCGCCTCTTGAGCGCCAACTCCCTCGGCAGGACCGCCGCCGTACAGGCAGAAGGTGCGCAGACCCAACTCGTCGCGCAGGTCCCGGGCCATGACGTCGATGAGTGAATGGTTCCCACCATGGCTGTTGAAGAAGACCAGTCGCTGGAATCCGGCGGCCTTGAGGCTGCGACCCAAATCTCGCAGCACGGCCATGAAGGTGTCCCGGTGCAGGCTGAGGGTCCCCGGATACCCCACATGCTCGTTGCTCTTGCCATAATGCACCGGAGCCAGCGCGTAGACCGGGAGGTCTTTCGGCAGCTTCTGGAGCGCATGTCCGAGCAACAAGTTGTTGATCAGGGTGTCGGTGGCCAGCGGCAGGTGATGCCCGTGCTGCTCGATGGCCGCTGTGGGCAGAACCATCAATGTCCGGTCGCGCGGCAGGGCATCGACCTGTTTCCAGGTGAGGTAGGGAAGGAAACGCTCGGGGGGGATCCAGGTCTTCAAGGCAGTGGTTGGAAGGGTTTCAGGCGGAAACAGTTTGGGGACCGGTCGTCGGGAGGCAGTCTTGCGGAGCCTCGGTTACCGCAGGGTTGTTGGCGGCCTCGGGTGTGAAGTCGCGCATCTTGCCCGGATTGAGCAGCCCCCGGGGATCGTACAGTTCCTTGGCCCGGCGCTTGGCATCATCGGGGCGCCATCGCCCCGAGGCCTCCAGGAAATTGACATGGGGATTGGCCACGGAGACTCCGATGCTGGCGCAGAAATCAATCATCCCCTGGAGCCGCTGGTCATCGGTGTAGCGGACGACGGGGATGGCTCCCGGAGTGATGATGCCGCCGGAGCGCACGAATTCGATGTGCAGCAGGAAGTCGTTTCCGTAGCGGGCCTTGAGAGCCCGGAACTGGCTCCGAGCCTCCGTGGCCGAGAACCCGCACTGCAAGTAGGTCAGCGACGGGTCCTGCTTCAGGGCCCAGAGCGTGGTGTGGTTCCAGGTGTAGTCGCTGAGCTGTGCTCCGCGTCGTGGTTCCGAGAACGGTGCGATGAAACAGGGATCACCGCCCGCGTTGCGGGCCGCGTCGGCCAGGCGCTGCAACTGATCGTCGGCAACTTCGATGAAGCACACCGCCTTGCCCGATGGGAGCCACTTCAACAACGGGATGAACGAGCCTGGAATCGGCCACTCGAAGACCGTCGCCAGGCGCTTCCGGAACGAATCATTGCGAGCGATGGCCTCGGTGAAATCGAAGGCCCCGGCAAATTCATCGAAGGCTACGGCGAGTTGTCCCCAGTCGGTCTTGGGAGCCAGGCGCAGCTCGACTTCGATGATGATGCCATTGGTGCCCCAGGCATGCAGCACCTGGAAGATGTCGGCTCCACTCAGACGCACCTCCCGGGGCTCGGCCTCCAGCGTCAGCACGGTGAGTGAATGCACGGTGCCGTTTTCACGCAGAGCGCCCCATTCGATACTGCCGATGCCTCCGGAGCCACCGGCGCAAAATCCGGCCACGCTGGCTTTCACATAGGTGCTCGGGTAACAGCGCAGTTCCCAGCCGGACTGCCGCGCGACCCGTTCGATGGCTCCCAGTCGGGCCGCCGGATCACACGTCACGATGCCTTCCGTGCTGATGGAGTGGATCGTGTCCAGCGCAGCCAAATCCATCACCATGCCTCCGTGTGTGGGGATGCACTGGCCATAGTTGCCTGTGCCGGCTCCGCGCAGCGTCAGGGGAATTCGTCGCTGGTGGGCCAAGCGGACCAAGGCGACGACCTCATTTCGGGTGGTTGGCTGGACCACCACTTCGGCCAGCTTGTCCGAAAGGTCTCGCTTGAGGACGGGCGAGTACCAGTAGAAGTCCCGGCTCAAGGATTCGAGTCGCTCGGCAGCGGTGATGATGCGCTCAGCGGGAAGCAGTTCGGCCAGGGCGTTGAAATCAGCAGTGGTCATGCGGTATGAAAAAATGAGGAGGAGGGGGCAGGGCAGCAGAGATTAGCCTCAGGAGCGCAACGGCTTCGCTGCGGTCCGGCGCGACTTCTTCCAGAGGGCCATGGCCTCGGCCATGCGGGGGTCTTCGAAGAGGGCGACGCAACTGGCCCGGGCCACCGGCCCGTCGACGCGGCAATCCATGTCGGAGCGCTGTTCGAGTTGCCGGGCCGACACATGGATTTGGGCGCAGTGTCGGGTCGCATCGGCGATGGTCGCTCCGAAAACCACTCGGTCCACGCCCGACCACAGCGCCATGGCCATGCACATGGGGCAGGGCTCGCAAGTCGTGTAGAGAGTGTGGCCCGCAAGGCTGGGTTTCTTGAGCCGCTTGCAGGCAGCGCGCATGGCGCGGACCTCGGCGTGACTGGAGGGATCGTTCTCTTGGCGCACGGCGTTGAGTCGACGCAGAACCAGGCGACCGGAGTCGGTCTCAACCACCGAGGAACCGAATGGAGACTGCGCCTCGGTGCCCAGACGGGCTCGGGTGAATTCGACGAGAGACTGCATCTGCGCCAGATCCGCCTCGCGTGAGACTTGGTGGTTTGGGGCCATCGCAAGGACCTGTTCAGCACACGGTGTTCCACTCGACTTCGGGTCGTGACAACTGAGCGAAAACAACCTGTGAGGGGTCGTCCTCCGGTCTTGCTGAGGGGAGTCGCAACGAGTTCGGCGTCCGTTCTCTGCCCACGATGGACAAAACAAAACACCGCTGCAGCAGCGGTCGGGCGTCTGCAGTTTTCCTAAACTCTGAAATCAATTCATAATTTGTTCAGTCAATCAGTTAACGCATTCATTCCACCCCGGGAACCGCGCGGTTGGGATGGTTCGGAAAGCACCGGTTATTCACGGAAGTTGCCGCAAATGCCCCTTCGTGGGGATTCCTGGGTCGAGCACGCACTCGTCATGATGACCCCGGCTCGCCTGATCCAAAACGAGGCTGGCATGAGGTTTGCAAGTCGGGATTGGCAGCGTCTGACCCTCGTTGCACCCAAACAACCCAACTCATCCTCCGTACCCACACCCCATGAAACCCTCCCTATGGTTGCCGATCCGAATCGGATCGCTTGCCGCCCTTGCTCTGGCATCGGGCGGCTCAGCCCTGGCACAAAGTGCTGGTTCCACAAATGTTCTGGACAAGGTCGTCGTCGAAGGCTTGTCCCTCGAAGAGACGGTTTTGCCGACGGCTCGTCCGGTCGAGTCGGTCATGGGTGACGACCGCAGTATTTTGGAGACCCCGCGCTCGGTGTCGCTCGTGACCAAGGCCCAGATGGAAGCCCGCGCGATTTCGCGTGCCACCGATTTCAATCAGTACTCCCCGGGCGTTTACACCCCGTCCCGTTACGGTTTGGCCAACGTGCCAGTCATACGCGGTGACCTTTCGGAAATTTACCAAAACGGTCAGCGGACGATTTACAGCCGCAATTCCATGCTCGCCAGCTTCAACGGCGTGGAGGCCATGGACATCGTCAAGGGACCCGGTTCCGCGGTTTACGGCCCCCAAGGACAAGGCCCGGGCGGTTATGTGAACTTCGTCACCAAGCTTCCTTACTTTGATGGTTTCCACGGAGAAGTGCTGAGCCGCTGGGGAACCTACGTTCCCGGTGGTCAGAGCTACTTCAACCCGGAGTGGGGCATCGATTTCGGCGGACCCATCAACGACAAGTTGGCCTTCCGTGTGAGCTACCTCGGACGCGAGGCCGAGGGCTACTACCGGAACGTGAAGGACAACACGCAGGATATCTTCACGGCCCTGACCTGGAAGGCCACTGAGAAGCTGACCGTCGACTGGAACGCCCAGTTCTACACATCCCGTTTCAACGAGGTCATCGGTATCAACCGTGTCACCCAGGAGTTGATTGATGACTGGCTGTACATCGCCGGCCCAGTGCTTCCCAACAACCGCTTCGGCGACCCGCTCACGTCCATTGGCAGGTTCGGCCAGAACGCCAACTTCGCGCTGCTCAACACCAACCTCGCCACGCGGGTGAAGGTTTATCCGTGGCAGACCATCAATGCCCCGTTCGACAGCGCGGCGGGCCAGAAGTTCTCTTCGCAGCTCATCGCCAATTACCAGATCAACGACTTCGGAAAAATCGTCAACCGGACCTATGGCGAGACCATGGAGTCCCGCAAGGCCTCGGGTTATGGCTATACCGAATGGGTGCCGGAAAACTGGATGGCCAACAACCGTTCGGAGCTCCACTACGAAATCACGCCGGCTGTCGCCAATTATGAGCTGCCCATCAAGACCATCAGCGGTGTGGACTTGCGTTACCAGTCGCTCGTGTCCTATCAGGATTTCGGTGTCGAACCGTTCTTCCTCTACGACGTCACCCAGCCGCCTTCAACGTTCCGGTTGCCTCCCACCCCGCTGGTGACCACCTACGGCGGAAGTTCACTCATGGTGCCGGGTGCTCCGGGCTACGGCTCGAACGGGTTTGGAGCGGGCGATCAGAATTCCGAGATCGCTCAGAGCGGCTTCTTCACCCAGTGGGACATGAAGCTGCACGACAAGTTCTCCATCATCGCTGGTGGCCGTGGCGACCTCATCGGTGCCCAGGCCAAGAGTCCGGAGTACGTCGGCAAGGCTGCCGGTTCGAACTACAATGTCTCCACCGATGTCTTCAACACCTCGGTCTTCATCAGCGGTATCTACAAATGGACGCCAGTCCTCACCAGCTACGCCACTTACAACGTGGTCAATGCCATTCAGGGCAGTGCGAATTTCGGCGGCGTGAACGCCACCGGCAACACCCGCTCGGCGCTCGAGAAGTCGCTCTCGACCGAGAGCGAGCTGGTCGAGTTCGGCTCCAAGGCCAGCCTTCTGGACAACAAGGTGTTCCTGAGCGCTTCCGTCTTTCAGCAGACCCGTCAGGCGCCTCAGCTCGTTGGTGACCCGATCGGCATCGAGACCATGGGCTTGGAGTTGGAGTCCTTCTACCAGCCCAACCGCAACTTCAACGCCAGCGCCAACTTCACCTTCCAGAACGCGGAGCAGGACGACTTCGGCTATCAGCAGACCTACAATTATCGGGATGGTTACCCGGTGGGATTCTTGGTGGACGGCACCTCGGGCACCGGTAGCGGATCACCCAATTACAACAGCCGTGGACCCAACACCCCGGCGCGCGCCTTCGGCAAGACTCGGGCGGCCAGTGTGCCTCAGGTGATGTTCAACTCCTACGTCACCTATCAGTTGGACAACGGCTTTGGCGCCAGCTTCGGCCCGCAAGTCACCGGTGAACAGTGGCAGAACCAAGAAGGCTCGCTGCGCATCCCCATGCAGTACGTCATCAACGCCTTCGTGTTCTACCGCCAGCCGAAGTGGGACGTGCAAATCAACTTCTTCAACATTACCGACCAGCGGAACTGGACTTCCATCGATCCGAGTTTCGCCGGCAATGACGTGATTTATCCGGAACAACCGTTCCGGATCAGTGGTCAGATCCGTTTCCGGTTCTGATCATTTCCTGAGTGCGCGGGCCCCCGGCTGTGGTGTGTGCGGCCGGGGGCCTTTTTCAGAGTTGAACCCATGAAAACCCTGCATGGTTCCGCCCAAAATGTCCGGTTTTTCCGCGATGCGTTGACTGGGGTTGGCCTTGCACAGCCGGTGACACCAGCGATGAGAATGCTGTTTCTATCGATCTTCCTGCTGTGGGCGGGTTGTTCCCCGAAGGAGTCCGGGTCGCCGTCGGCCTCGGCGACTCCCTCCGAACCGGTTCTCAATTTCATCCACGACTGGATCCCCGAACCCGAACACGGCGGATACTACGCGGCAGACCGACTGGGCCTTTGGAAGGCCGAAGGGGTGGCCGTCCGGGTACTGGTCGGGGGGCCCAATTCTGAAATCGAGAAACGCGTGGCGTTGGATCCGTTCGGCCTGGGAATTGTCCGCGGTGACGCCGTCTTTGTAGCCGTGGAGCGGGGCTTGCCGGTGGTCGCGGTGAATGCCTACTTCCAGCATGATCCGCAGGGGATCATGGTACGCGACGATTCTCCGGTGAAGACCTTCGCCGATTTGGAGAATCGGGACATCGCCATGCAAATCGGTGCGACCTGGCTGCTGTACCTCCAGAAGAAATACGCGCTGAGCAAGGTCCGGGTCCGGCCGGTGACCGGCAACGTGGCCAACTTCGTCAAGGATCCCGGCTGGATCACCCAAGCCTACCCAACGAGTGAGCCGTACTACGCACTGAAGGAGGGGGTGAAATCCCGGGTGCTTCAAATCAGCGAGTCGGGGTTTGATCCGTACCGGGTCATCATCGCCAACCGCCAACTGGTGGAGAAGCATCCAGAACTGGTGGCCCGCTTCAGCCGCGGCGCGTATCGCGGTTGGCAGGAGTACTACCGCAGTCCACAGCCCATCCACGATTACCTTCGTTCCATTTCGCCGACCATGGAGGACGGTGGCATGCGTTTCAGTTACGTGGCCATGCGCCGGTTGCGTCTGTCGGAAGGAGATCCTTCTCGGGCTGAAACCATGGGTGCGGTGGATTTGGAGCGTTGGCGATCTCTCGGGTTCATCCTGAAAGACCTGGGTGTGATCCAGTCCGTGCCTCCGTTGGAGTCGGTGGTCTCGACCGCCTTCACGCCCAAGGCTCTGGGCGTGGATCCCACGTTGCCGCCCCCTTTCTGGACGGACGCGCCCACTCCGTCGCCCAAGCCGTAGCAGCCCATCCTCGCCTTAGTTTGAACCCATGGCCATGACCCCTTCCCACCGGACTCTCCTCAAGAACATTGGCTATCTGGTCACCATGGATCCGGATCGCCGTGTCCTCCGGAAGGCGTGGTTGTTGGCCGAGGATGGCGTGATTCGTTCCGTTGGGACCGGCCCAGCGCCGCGGGTGGCCAAGGCCACGGTGGTGGATGCCCGAGGCGGCATCGCGTTGCCGGGGCTCATCAACACCCACCACCACATGTTCCAGAACTTGGCGCGGGCCTTCGAGCCCATCGCCAGTTTGCCACTCTTGCCGTGGCTGGCCGGGCACATGCCGTTGTGGCGTCATTTCAATCCCGACGACTTGTATGTGGCCACCCAAGTGGCCTGTGCCGAGTTGATGCTCAGCGGTTGTACCCTGACCAGTGACCACCACTACTTGTTTCCCCGCGATGGCAGCGCCGGGATGCTCGATGCCGGATTCAACGCGGCGGCGGCCATGGGCATCCGCTACGTCGGCTGCCGGGGCTCGGTGAATTTACCCAGCGACATCATGCCCGACTGGGCCTGTCAGGACCTCGATGTAATCTTGGCCGATTGTCAGCGATTGCACGACCGGTTCCATCAGCGGGGGACGGGGGCGATGTCGCAGGTGGCCTTCGCGCCGTGCACGGTCTTTGGGTGCTCGGGCGAGCATTACCGACAATCGGCCCGGCTGGGTCGTTCGCTCGGGGTCCGTCTGCACACCCATTGCGGCGAGACCATTCCCGAGAACCAAGACGCGGTGAAGGTACTCGGATCCCGACCCTTTCCGTACATGGCCCGACACGAATGGGAAGGCGAGGATGTCTGGCTGGCCCACGGCATCCACTTCAACGACCGCGAGGTCGCCCGCCTGACCAAGACCCGCACCGGCGTAGCCCACTGCCCGTGTTCCAACATGCGATTGGGATCGGGTGTCTGCCGGGTCAACGACCTTCGCCGGGGCGGCAGTCCGGTGAGCTTGGGCGTCGATGGTTCGGCCTCCAACGACTCGGGTCACTTGCTCAACGAAGCCCGGTTGGCGCTGCTGCTCACTCGGGTCGTTCACGGGGCCGAAGCGATGACGCCGGAATCGGCGCTAGAAATGGCCACGCTCGATGGCGCCCGGAATCTCGGACGGCTTGCCGATCTGGGATCCCTGGAACCGGGTAAATGCGCCGATGTGGCGGTGTTCCCGCTGGAGGACCTCTTCAGCAATGGTGCCCACAATCCAGTGCATGGCCTGGTGCTCTGCCATGCGCGTCAGGTGGACACGCTGTTAGTCCACGGGCAGGTGCGCGTTCGTGAGGGACAATTGGTAGGAGTGGACCTGCCGAAACTCTTGGCCAAGCACCGCAAAGTGGCCCGCCGCTACCACGACGGCGCGGTGAAATGACTTTCGAAATCTCCGAATGAAATCCATGCACGGCCTGATCGATGTTTTCGCTCGTTGGAGCTTCCTGTGGATCGCCCTGGTTTCCATGGCGGCCGATCGCGCACCCGTGCGACTCATCACCGACTGGTATCCCCAGCCCGAACACGGAGGCTTCTACTACGCGCTGATCAAGGGCTACTACCGGGAGGTTGGGCTCGATGTGGATATTTTGCCCGGAGGACCCAATGCGTTTCCGATCCAACGCATCGCCACCAAGGCGGCCGAGTTCGGCATGGGCAGCACCGATGATGTGCTTTTAGCCAATGATCGCGGCATCCCGATCGTAGCCGTTGCGGCCACGCTGCAGCACGATCCGCAGGCGCTCATGGTGCACGAATCGTCGCCGGTGAAGACCTTCGCCGATCTGGAAGGGCGCACCGTGGCAGTGACCCCCGGCACCGCATGGTTTCCGTATTTGATCCAGCGCTACGGCCTCAAGACAACCCGTGAGCGCGCCCACAATTTCAGCATCGGATCGTTCCTGCGGGATCCGGATTACATCCAGATGTGCTTCGTCACCAGCGAACCCTTCTTCGCGGCTGAGGCCGGCGTGAAGGCCCGCGTCCTGCTCATCAGTGGCAGCGGTTTCGATCCGTACCGGGTCTTCTTCACGCGGCGCGAATTTGCGACCGAGCATCCCGATCGAGTCCGGGCCTTCGTGACGGCGAGTGTGCGAGGTTGGAGGGGCTACATGGAGGATCCCACCGAGGTGCACGCCGAGATTCGCCGGCGCAATCCCGAGCTCACCCCGGCCAAGATGAACTTCAGCCATCAGGCGTTGAAGCAGGGGTCTTTCCTGAACGGTGATCCGGCCAAGGGCGAGGCGGCCGGCCGCCTGTCCGAGGCCCGGTGGAAATTTCAGTTCGATACACTCAAGAAACTCGGCGTCCTGCGCGGAAAATTCGATCTGGCGACGGCCTGGACCGGCGAGTTCTGCAACGCCACCAACACCCCCACAGCCACCCGACCATGATTGAACGTTTCTCCAAGATTACCTTGCTGGCCGCGGTCGCGCTGTTCATGGCGCTGATCGCCTTCAACAACATCACCGACTACGGATCCAATTTCGACTTCGTGCAGCATGTGCTCTCGATGGACACTACCTTTCCGGGCAACCAGTTGAAGTGGCGGGCCATCAGCACGCCCGCCCTGCACCACGCCTTCTACTGGACGATCATCGCGTGGGAGGGGCTCTCGGGCTTGGGCATTGCGGCCGGGGCACTGGCCTTGTGGCGGGCGCGCGGGCAATCGGCAGCGGTGTTCAACGCGGCCAAGTCGCTGGCCGTGGGCGCCCTCACGGTCAATTTGGTGTTGTGGTTCACGGCCTTTCTCATGGTGGGCGCCGAATGGTTCTTGATGTGGCAATCTCAGGTGTGGAACGGCCAGGCGGCCGCCACGCGCATGTTCACGTGCGTCGGCCTGGTGCTGCTCTTCCTGAAGACCCCGGACACCGATCCGGTTCCGCCTTCGGGTCGCGACGGTTCGGCCGAATAGCGTTTTTGGAGCGCCTCCGAAAAACAGGTCGCTTCAAGCTTGGGCTTGGTGGCGGCTTGAGGCTTTGATGAGCACCATGACTTCCGAGGTGCTCACGGGTCTTTCAGTGCTGGTGCTCGAGGATGAGCCGCTTTGGCGACGGCATCTGGTGGCCAGCCTGGAACGGTGGGGCGCCGAAGTGACCGCGGTTGATTCGATGGCCGGGGCTCGCAAGGCCTTGGGTGCAGCGAATTTCGACTTCGCCCTGATGGACGTGAACTTGCCCGACGGTCTGGGGCCGGATCTGCTTCGCGACAAGTCCATTCCGGCTCACACGGGCGTGGTCATCATGACCGCCGAGGGCGGGATTTCCGGGGCGGTGGAGGCCATCCGGTTGGGCGCTCTCGATTACCTCACCAAGCCGTTCGAGCCCGAGGCCTTGGCGCTGACCCTCCGCCGAGCCCGATCCACGCAGGCGGGACGTCGCGTGGCTGAGCAGCAGCGATCGGGCAGCCCGGGCTTTTTCTTCGGAACCGCTCTGTCGGGTCTCAAGACGCAAATTGAGCGGATTCTCGCGGCCGACCGCCGAATGGAGACCCACTTACCGCCGGTGCTCATCGAAGGCGAGACGGGCACCGGCAAGACTTCTCTGGCCCGTCGGATCCATCGCGAAGGTCCTCGGGCTGACGGGCCGTGGGTGGAGATCAATTGCTCGGCGATTCCCGAGCATTTGGCCGAGTCGGAACTCTTCGGCCACGAGAAGGGGGCATTCACCGATGCCCGCAGCACTCGCATCGGGCTTTTCGAGGCGGCCCACGGGGGCACCTTGTTCCTCGACGAACTCAGCAGTTTGTCCCTGCCCATTCAGGCCAAGTTGCTGACCGTGCTGGAAGACCACCGCATCCGTCGCGTTGGCGGCTCGAAAGACATCGCCGTGGACGTCCGTGTCATTGCGGCCAGCAATCAAGGCCTTCGCCAACTCGTCGCTCAGGGAAGCTTCCGTTCCGACCTTCTCCATCGACTGGATCTCTTCCGTCTGTCGATCCTGCCATTGCGAGATCGGGGCGCCGACCTCTTGCCGTTGGCGGCCTCCCTCATGGAAGGCATCGCATCGCGCCACCGTTTGCCGGTGCGATCGATTTCAGAGACGGGAAGGCGTCGGCTTCTGGGTTATGGCTGGCCGGGCAATGTCCGGGAACTGGCCCACGAATTGGAGCGGTCCCTCGTGTTCGAAGATGGCGATGCGTTGAACTTCGATTCCCTGTTGGGAGCCGGCGGTGGGACTGCGGAGAACGGCACGTCCATGGGCATGACTCCCGTTGGAGTACCGGCCGGATCCGCCGACTCCTGGTGGAATCCCGCGTTCCAATTCCCGGATCAAGGCTTCGACCTCGAGGCCGCCATCTTGCACCTCATTCAACAAGCGCTGCAGCAATCCGCAGGCAATGTGTCAGCGGCGGCCCGCCGCCTAGGCGTCTCCCGGGATTACCTCCGATACCGGCTCGGACCCAAGGGCGGCCATTGAAGGCGACCTACTGGGTGCGCTGAACGACACCCATAATGGCCGACGGGGATTACGGCTCAACGGTCTGCAGGAATTTGAACTTCCCGTCCTCGACCGTGATGATGACCGCCGCCTTCGGCGCGTTGCGCTGGGCATCCATGCGGGTGCGACCACTGGCAGCCACCAGGTCGGTGGTGACCAAGGCCGCTTTGATCTTGGCCGGCTCGGCCGACCCGGCGCGCCGGATGGCGTCGGCCAGCACCTGGGCTGAGTCGTACCCGAGGGCCGCCATTGCATCGGGCGTCTTGCCTTGATAGCGCGCCTTGTAGGCGGCCACGAACAGCTTGGCCTCGGGGGTGTCCTGGATGGGCGAGAAGTGCGTCGAGTAGTAAGTGTTCTTGAGCGCTTCGCCGCCGGCGATTTGGATGAGCTCCGGGGCCTCCCAGCCGTCACCGCCGAACATCGGCACGGTGATGCCCAGCTCGCGCGCCTGCTTCACGATGAGCCCGACCTCGTTGTAGTAGCCTGGCACGCAAATGCCCTCGGGATTGGCCGCCTTGATGGCCGTGAGCTGTGCTTTGAAATCCTTGTCCTTCGAGGAGTATTTCTGCTGCACCACGATTTGGCCGCCCGCCGCCGTGAAGGCGTCGCTGAAATACTGGCGCAGCCCATCGCCGTAAGCCGAAGACACGTCCGAGAACACCGCCACCCGCGAGAGCTTGAGGGACTTGCGGGCGAACTCCGCGATGAGGCGGCCCTGGAACGGATCGGTGAAGCACACCCGGAAGACGCAGTCTCCGACCTCGGTGACCTTGGGATTGGTGGACGAAGGCGAGATCATGGGAATGCCCGCTGCCTGGCAGACAGGCCCGGCCTCGAGCGATCGGCCCGAAGCCACCTCGCCCAGCACCGCCACCACCTTGTCGCGGCTGATGAATTTCTTGACGATGGTCACCGATTCGCCGGCCGTGGATCGGTTGTCTTCGTGCAGCAATTGCAATTGCTTGCCCAGCACGCCGCCGGCCTTGTTGATCTCTTCGATGGCCAGAGCGGTGCCTTCGTGCGACGACACGCCGAAGGTGGCCTCCGTGCCCGTGAGCGAGCAGAATTCACCCACCTTGATGGTGTCCGCCGCAGCGGCCCCGGCGGCGCCGCTCTCGGAGGGTTTGCATCCGGCCCACGGCAGTGCCGCTGTGGCGGCGGCAGCGGCGGCGACGGTGGCGAGGAAGGCGCGACGGGGTTGGGCGGGGTTCATGGTGAGTTCGGGATCGAAGGATCAGGTCGGGCTTTGGGAATCTCCGTGACCTGAGGCTAGGAACCTCGCCGTCGGCTTTCAATCGAGGACTCACACTGAGCACTGGTCAGCCTGCGGTCTCGAGGCCCCTCGGAATCCATCGGCCCCGTCGCCGAATCGGTGAGCGTCGTGGAGCGCGAGGACGGAGCCCGAGGACGGAGTGCGTGGGAATTGATTGATGCCCCCCTTCTGGTGGAAGCTCTCGTTCGCCGTGGGAGAATTCCCGGGGCACCACTCGAGACCACCATGACGCCGAAATTGCCCACTTCCCAAGACGCCTTGCTGTTCACCCCCGGACCGCTGACCACCTCGCTCGCGGTCAAGCAGGCCATGCTTCACGACGCCGGTTCCTGGCACTGGGAGTTCAACACGCTGGTGGCCGAGGTGCGTCAGGCCATCCTTGCTCTGGGTGGTGTTTCTCGCGAGTCGGGCTGGGAAGCCATTCTGATGCAAGGCAGCGGCACTTTTGGTGTTGAGGCGGTGTTCCAGAGCGCCATCCCGCCCGAAGGTAAAGTGGCCGTGCTGTCCAACGGGGCTTACGGCGAGCGCATGATCCTCATGCTCCAGCACGCCCGGATCGCCCACACGATCTTGCGCACGGCCGAAGACACCCCGCCGACACCGGAGGCCCTCGACGCCCTCCTGGCCTCCGATCCGGCCATCACCCATGTGGCGGCGGTTCACTGCGAGACCACCACCGGCGTTCTCAACCCCATCGAGGCGTTGGGCCCAGTGGCCAAACGCCATGGCAAGGTGTACATCGTGGATGCCATGAGCAGCTTTGGCGGTTACCCCATCGACCTGGAGGCCTCGGGCATCGACTTCATTATTTCGTCGGCCAACAAGTGTGTGGAGAGCGTGCCGGGCTTCAGCTTCGTGCTCTGCCGCCGTGCGGTGCTCCTGGCCACCGAGGGTTGGGCGCGAAGCCTGAGCCTCAACTTGCTGGACCAGTTGAAGGGCTTCGAGAAGAACGGCCAGTTCCGCTACACGCCGCCCACCCACAGCATTCTGGCATTCGCCCAGGCTCTCAAAGAACTCGAACAGGAAGGCGGCATCGCCGCCCGCGCCGCCCGGTACCGCGACAACAACGCCGCCCTCATCGCGGCCATGCAAGGCATCGGCCTGAAGTCGTACCTGCCGCCGGCGGTGCAAAGCCACATCATCACGAGTTTCGTGTACCCGAAGGATTCGGCCTTCGTCTGGACCGAGTTCTATCGGCGCGTGGCCGAGAAGGGCTTTTTGCTGTATCCGGGCAAGATCAGCCAAGCCGACACCTTCCGAATCGGCAACATCGGCCGCCTCTTCGAAAAGGACATGCGCGCCGTGGTCAACGCCATCGCCGAGACCTTGCGCGAGATGGGTGTGAAAGCTGCCTAGGCCGATTCGAGCACTACGTTGGTGTAGATGCGCTGCTCGCCGGTGCGGATCAGGCCGACCGCACCGGGCACGCGGGCTTTCAGGGCCAAGTGGGGTTCCCAAATCACGGGGGTGTCACCGAAGGCCGACAGGAACTCGGTGCGCACGGCGGCGTCGTTGTGGTCGTGGAACTCCGAGGCCATCCAGACAGGTCCCGCCTTCCAATTCGCCACGATGGCCGCCACCACTTGCGGCACCGTCGGGATGCCGTAGACCAGCGCCAAGTCCACCGTCTCGATGCCGGGCCAGGCCGGGAACATGGAGTCGGCGATGACCAGGCGGTTGGTGTGCCGCACCCGGGCCAAGAGGGACAGCAGGTGGGGATTGAGGATGCCACTGCGGAGCATGGAGTTCAGGGAACGACCGCTGTGCGTCGAAGTCAAGGGGCCCGCCCCGTGGCTGCGGCTCTGAAGGCGTCTTCGAGGCTCATGACCCGGGACCTCAAGACGACTGTTGCCCGAGTGGAAACGGCAGTGGAGATACGATTGCCGATCGAAGTTTTGAAAGATGCGGCCCGGGTCCAACGAATCTTTGGGGAATGAATCCGCTCCAAGATCATCCGAGTCCAGTCGCCTTGCCTGCCATCTTGATTCCGCCGCCGGACACGGCCTTCGCCAGTCCTTCGTCGTCTCCCTCGGTGTCCCCAACTTCGCCCGTCGTCCGGTCGGTCAGCCTCAATGCCGTCCCGTCGTCGGAACGGCCCCGAGAGCGGCTTATCCAAAATGGCCCTGAAATCTTGCAGACGGCCGAACTGATCGGGTTGTTGCTACGAACCGGGTTGCCGGGGGCCAATGCCGTGGCCATTGGCGAATCGCTGCATCGTCACTTCGGCTGTTTGGCCACGTTGAACCGGGCCTCGCATGGCGAGTTGGCTCGCTTCCGGGGCGTGGGTCCGGGAAAGGCGGCCATTCTCATGGCGGCCCTGGAACTGGGCCGTCGGGTGTCCCGGGAGTCCATCAATACAGCCCCTCTCCTCGATACCCCGGCGCGCATCGCGGCCCTGCTCGCCGACACCGCGGCGGGTTGGAATGCGGAGCGGATGGTGGTGCTCTTGCTCAACACCCGTTGTCGGCTCATTCGCATGGAGACAGTGACCGAGGGGCTGATCGATCAAGTCCTGGTGCACCCCCGAGAGATTTTCCGACCGGCCATTGCCGCAGGAGCCCACTCCATCGTCTTGGTTCACAATCATCCCAGCGGGGATCCGAGCCCCTCTGAGGCCGACATCCGCATCACGCGTGAGATCTTGCGAGCCGGGGTATTGTTGCGCATCGAGGTGCTGGATCACGTCATCCTCGGCCGGCCTTCTGACGTATGGATCAAGGGATACAGTTCGTTGCGTGAACTGGGGCATTTCCGGCCGTCCTGAAGTCGACTCTACCCAGTCCTGGGGTCCGGCTATTTCTGGCCTGTTGGCCAGACCGCTGGAGAGCGGCGGATCAATCGGACATCCTTTCCCAGGTCTTGAGTGAGAAGCCGGCCGAAATCAGGCCCCTCAAACAGCACTCCCTCGCCCGTGGCCTGGCTCCAGTCTGGATGGGCCTCGGTGACGAGCTCCACCACCACGCCCGGCCAGTGGCCCAGGCTCACGACATCGCCGATTCGGACCGTGTCTCCGGTGCTGTAAAGCCAGGGTGCGGGCATGGAATGGTGCGGAGTTGGCTCGCCTTGCGGGAAATGTGCCTTCCACCCTGCCTGAAGCGACCCGGAGTCTGCAACCCTCCCGCGCCTCCTGCGGAGGACTGATCGGGGCGAGGGTCCTCGCGCCAGGGTTTCCGGCGCTTCGCAGCAATTCGGGGCGTTTCCGGCATTTTGCCTTTTGCCTTTTGGGGCGGAGCCTCCGCAACCTCGGAGCCATGCGCGTTCTCACTGGCATTCAGCCGAGCGGCGCCCTGCACCTGGGCAATTATTTCGGAGCCATGCTCCCGGCCATCGGCCTTCAGGAGCAAGGCGAGGCCTACTACTTCATCGCCGACTACCATTCCATGACGTCGCTCACCGATGCGGCGAAGCGTCGGCAGTACACGCTGGATGTGGCGCTGGATTGGCTGGCGGCCGGGCTCAATCCCGACCGCTGCGTGTTCTGGAAACAGTCCGACACGCCCGAGCACACCGAACTGGCCTGGCTCCTGAGCACGGTGACCCAGATGGGCTTGCTCGAGCGCTGCCACAGCTACAAGGACAAGGTGGCCAAGCTCGCCGACGGTGACGTGGGTGCGGTCAACCACGGCCTCTTTGCTTACCCCGTGCTCATGGCTGCCGACATCCTGCTCTACGACACCCAAGTGGTGCCGGTGGGCAAAGACCAGAAGCAGCA